>JAVETX010000076.1:0-4265 GCA_034005845.1 Sulfurimonas sp.
AAATAGGCAGCATCTCTTTAGGGGTAGCTTTGGTAGCAGGTAAAAACCTTGTGCCATACCCAGCAGCAGGAAACAAACACTTTTTAATCATCTTGTTTAACTCCTCTAATAAACTCTCTAAAAAACACAAAAAATATCGCCAGAATAAAACCTGTAACAAAGGCTACAACGACAATAAGCTCTTTCTTCGGTTTTACAGGCTTATCATTTGTGATTATCTTACCTACGATGGCAGAGTTTTTATAATTATGCGGCAGCAAGGCTGTTTCTAATATTTTTTTCTTTTCTAAAAGTTGATGCAATTCCATAGTGACAAGCTCTGACTTTTTACGCTCAAGTCTTGGTAATGTTTTTTCTTTCTCTGTGACAAGTTTGTCTTGAAGATCTATGAGAGAAAGCTCTAAGCTAGAGATCTGTGCTTCGAGGCTTCTTTTTTCTATCACGTTTAAAGCAGTGAGAGAAGCGTTTTGCGATTGTGTTTTTGCTATGTTTTGCTCTGTGATTTTGAGCTGTTTTTGCATATCGCTTAGTTTTTGTTTTGAAACGGCTATTTTTTTCTCAAGTGAAGGGATAGCGATCTCTCTAGTGTACTTGATATCTTCGTTGATTCCTACAAGGGTGTTGTTATTAAGGCTGTCTATTTTATTTTGAAGTGCTGAGAGCTCTAAGTTTTTTTCGTTGACCACGTCATCTATATATTTTTTATGCTTTTCTTGTATAAAATCTACTACTCTTTGTACTTCACCAACTGCGTCTTGATTGTTAAAAGCTCGAGCACTAAGCTTTATAAAGTTTTTTTGTTTTTTGAGTGCGTTTATATTCTCGATCCAGAACTCTCTATCTTTTTCATTTTCATATATATCTATATAGAGTACATTGAGCTCTTGTGCAAGTTTGTTTGCATCGTCTAAAAGCTTATCATCATTATTTTGATCTTTATAACTCCCTATCTCTACAATAGCTGCCACTTCATAAATAGGTGTTTTTAACACTACATACGCTACAGCAAGTAAAGTTACAAGCGTTGTAATAATAGCAATAGTTTTTTTGTTTGCCATCAGTGTTTTAAAAAGCTCTTTTAGGTCGATTTCATCTTCTTCAATGGTGTTTGCGGGAGTTTTTTCGTTCACGTTTTGTGTACCTCTGTTTGAAATAATTTTGTAATTATAGTTTTTTTGCACTTAAGAGGTAATAAGTAGTTCTAATGTTTTAAGAAACAATGGCTACTAAGTCTGAAACGGGTTCGATGCTTTGATCTCTATCTCATAACCTAATAGTGATAATATTTGATTGACCACTACTATGCTGATATTTGCAATATAGCCATTTTCTAACTTAGAAAGCGTTGCTCTTGATATACCAGCTTGTTCTGCCAAAGCCTCTTGTGAGAGCCCTTTTTGTTTTCTCAAACTTTTAATAGTCTCGCCAAGTTCTGATAGTATCATTATCAACCTCTTTCATATTTTTTTCTTCGAGTGACATTTTCCAGCTCTCAAGCATAATCTGACCTATTGAAAAGTTCTGATGGTCTCTAAGATAGTTCTCAAGTTCGGCTA
The DNA here is from genome assembly GCA_034005845.1 of Sulfurimonas sp. Classification (GTDB taxonomy): domain Bacteria; phylum Campylobacterota; class Campylobacteria; order Campylobacterales; family Sulfurimonadaceae; genus Sulfurimonas. Next base: position 1,557 of record JAVETX010000076.1, read on the forward strand.
TTCCCCACTCTAGCGCTTTAAAGCACTCATCGTAATAGCTCAACGCTTCACTTTTACTAAGCAAGCAGCTTTTACATCCAAACTCTATGAGTGCCTCTTTTGCCCACCATATTTTTTTGCCCTTTAACATCAGTGCGGGCTTATCTTTGTGGATGTAGGCTACTGTATTTACTATGTCATACACAGGAGAATAAAATATATGGCTAAAATCATCTTCATAGAGCAACCCAAAGTTTTTCAAGTGGGCATCACCGTTTTTAAGTAGATAGTTTATAAGCACAGTTTTATAAAAAGCGATCATCGATTCTTTTTTGTTTGTCGTGTATTGATAGATGATCTTTGCTACTTGTTCATAACTACCATCATATTTATTCTCTTTGTTCTTTTCCATAAGCGAAAGAATCTCTTCAAAACCAAAGAAACCTCCATCGTCTTTAAGAGTAAATTTTTCTACTATTAAAAACTTGTTATTTTTAGAGAGTCTATTGTTTGCTGTTTTTATCCCCGCTTTTTTAGCGATGCGCAAACAAAAGTGTTCGTTAAGTGCCAAGTCTTGATACTCTTCACCCCAAGTTTTTATGATGTACTCTTTAGTATCGAGTTTTTCTTTCTCTTTTAAGAACGCTATTGTCTTTGGTTGCACTCCACTAATGGCATTTTTATTTAAAAAGGTATGTAGAAGTTTGCTAAAAGTATCACTTGTATCATCACGTAATATCTCATCAAGATCAAAAGTTGGAAAGTTTATGCGATTCGTCAGATCACTCTGAAACTGTACTCTTGATTGGATATTCTCACAAAGCAAAGAAAATATAAGATAATCATCTACTCTGCCATACTCTTTTGAGAGCATATTTTTAAATATCTCATACAAATATCCCTCAGGCAAGAAGCTCTCTAAAAATGGTGAAAACTTGTAATCATACAAGTATATCTTCTGTGTATTTGGCAAAGAGAGTGCTATAGAGTTTTTTATTTCATGATTTTTATAATCGATAATAAAGTTATTATTATCTTTGATAAACGATGCGATCACTTTTTCATTATGAAATATATCTATCATCTCTTCACCTTGTATAATTTAGTTTACAATTATACTACAATCTATACTATTAGTAAACTAATTTATACAATAATTTCAGAAGCGATTGCCTATGCCCCGTCATCCGGACTTGATCCGGAATCTAAACCCTACATCCCATACCCATTCGGATTATTACTCTGCCACCTCCAGCTGTCTTTGCACATCTGCTCTATCCCTCTTTTAGCTTCCCAGCCCAACACTTCTTTGGCATAGCTAGGGTCTGCAAAACACTGAGCAATATCACCCGCTCGTCTCTCTACCAGCTTAAACGCCACTTTTTTTCCACTTGCCCCTTCAAAAGCTCGAACCATATCTAAAACACTGTAGCCAATCCCCGTTCCGATGTTGACGATCAGAGGTTTACTCTGGCTTGTTTTGTAAAGATAATCTATCGCCTTGACATGAGCATTTGCCAAATCTACCACATGGATATAATCTCGTACACCCGTACCATCTGGCGTATCATAATCGCTGCCAAAGACACTCAAATACTCCCGTTTTCCCACTGCAGTTTGTGCGATAAAAGGCATAAGGTTATTGGGTATGCCGTTTGGATCTTCCCCTATAGTACCACTCTCATGGGCTCCTACTGGGTTAAAATATCTCAGTATAGCCACCTTAAAGGAGCTATCAGAAATGCTCACGTCTTCTAAAATACGCTCTATTATATATTTGCTTGTACCATAAGGGTTGGTGGTGGCACCTGTTGGAAAGTTCTCTTTGATAGGAGTGCTCGCAGGGTCCCCATAGACGGTTGCAGATGAGCTAAAAACGATCTTTTTACATCCAAACTTTTGCATCACTTCAAGAAGCCTGAGTGTTCCTACTACGTTGTTGTCATAATATTCAAGTGGCTTTGCAACAGATTCGCCCACAGCTTTGAGACCCGCAAAATGGATAACGGCGTCTATAGAGTATCTTGAAAAAACCTCTTGGAGTTTTTGAGAGTCTCGTATATCACCCTCTACAAAAGTGATAGACCTATTGATGATTTTTTCTACCCGTTTGAGTGATTCTTGTGACGCGTTTTGAAGATTATCATAGACGATAAATTCGTAGCCAGCACTACTGAGCTCAACCAAAGTGTGGCTTCCTATATAGCCAGCACCGCCCGTAATTAAAAGAAAACCCATACAATACCTTTGTATAAAAATAATCTTATTTTAGCCCTTTGGTACTTAATAAGAAGTAAGAAGATTTTTGCCACCCCCTGCCAAAGGCAAGCCATTGGCTCCTTTTTGGGGAATAAGCTCTGGGATAATCTGCGAAGCAAAGAAGGAGTTCACTTTGAGACGAAGAGGTGATCTTGCAATCTTTGCACTTTCAATACATACCTTCTCTGCAAGTTCTAACAGTTCTGGTTTTATTTGCCCTTATAGGTCATAAGGCATAATTGGAGATATTAACATTTTATCCATCCTTAATGTCATTAAATCTATTTTCTCTGTTTTATTGCAATTTTTACGAGATAAATTACGAGACATATTATGAGATTTCTTCAGTTCTCTATAATTTATGTTGATTTATGTACGCGCGCATTCCATTTGGCCACCCCACGCATTAGCACTTGGCCACCCTGCGCATCAACACTTAGCCACCGCGCGCATTGATCATTTGGCCAGTTA
>JAVETX010000047.1:0-17530 GCA_034005845.1 Sulfurimonas sp.
CTTGGCACTTGATGCGCTCAAAGGTTTACTTGTTTTAGTAGTGGCATATTTTGTAGGTCTGAGTGAAGCAACACTTTGGGGTATTGCAGTTTTAGCCGTACTTGGACATTGTTTTTCCCCATATTTAGGCTTTGAGGGTGGAAAAGGTGTTGCAACTGGAATGGGTGTGATGCTCTTTATGCTCCCACTAGAGACGCTTATTGCACTAGTAGTGTGGGCGATCGCGGCAAAGACGATCCGTATCTCTTCCCTCTCTTCTCTGACCGCTTTAGCTGCGCTTATGATCCTTAGCTTTGTGATACATCCCGAGATGGCGCACGCACCTGTGCTTTTTATAGGTTTTATCTTATTTTATAAACACATCCCAAATATCATTCGTGTGATTCAGGGAAAAGAAACACGCGTCGTATAATGACTATACATATAGAAGATCTACGATTTCAAGCCATCTTAGGTATTTTAGACTTTGAGCGAGTCAAAGCTCAGGATGTGATCGTTGATCTTCTTATAGATTACACTTTCTCCTCAGAGTTTATCGACTACGCAGAGGTGGCTCAGATAGTCAAATCTGAGATGCAAGATCAAAAATTTCTCCTCATTGAAGACGCCCTGCTCTTTTTTCAAAACCATCTCAAGCAAAAATTTCCACAAATAAACACGCTTCACTTAAAAATCACAAAACCCTCCATAATGCCCGACTGTAAGGTAAGTGTAAGTATTCAAAAAGATTTCAATTCTTAATTTTTTGTTAATGTTTTATTAATTTTAATTGAATCTAACTTTAAAGTTAGCTAAATTTATGTTATGATTCCGCCAAATATTTACTTACAGGAAAAATATATGCGTATTCTGATAATAGAAGATGAAGTAACCCTTAACAAAATGCTTGCAGAAGGGCTTAAAGAGTTTGGCTACCAAAGTGATGTAGTAGAAACTCTCAAAGACGGAGAATACTATTTAGATATCCGTAATTATGATTTAGTATTAATGGATTGGATGTTACCAGATGGAAACAGTGTAGATATCATCGGTGATATCAAAGCAAATACTCCAAAAACAGTAGTCGTTGTACTCTCAGCAAGAGATGATAATGAGAGTGAGATCGAAGCACTTAGAAGTGGAGCTGATGACTACATCCGTAAGCCTTTTGATTTTGATGTTCTTATCGCACGTCTTGAAGCACGTCTTCGTTTTGGAGGAAGCAATATAATCGAAATCGATGATCTAACAATCAATCCAGAAGAGGAAAAGATCACATATAAAGATGCAGAGATAGAACTCAAAGGAAAACCTTTTGAAGTACTTACGCACCTGGCACGTCACCGTGATCAGATCGTATCTAAAGAGCAGCTTCTTGATGCTATCTGGGAAGAACCTGAACTTGTAACGCCAAACGTTATCGAAGTAGCTATTAATCAGATTCGCCAAAAAATGGACAAACCACTTGGAATCACTACAATAGAGACAGTTCGTCGTAGAGGATACCGTTTTTGTTTTCCAAAAGAAGTAAACTAATTTCTTCTCAATAAAAAGGGCTTGCCCCTTTTTCTTTCAAATTCAAGGATAGATGATGTTTTCTAAAAGAAGTATTAGAAGAGATTTTTTAATTCAACTTATATTTGCTTCTGCCTCTCTCATCATCATATTCTCATCCTTTTTATACCTTTATATTGAAAACTCTATCTATGAAGAGAAGCGTCAAGAGCTTTTACGCTATGCAAAGAATATTGCAAACAATCGCTCTATAGCGCATATTGATACCGCTCAATCAGAGCCATTTACACCTTTGGATGTAGAGGTAATCTATCTCAAAAAACAGTATTCTGATATCGATCTATATGAAACAACAGAAAATAAACAGGTCTATCTCACACTTATCTACCCATACAATCTAGACGATCTGAGCTATCTCAAACTCTCCAAAGAGATCTCACAAACAAAAAACCTTTTAGACAAGATCTTAAACTATATTTTTATGATCAATATTGCTGGATTTATCCTTGTGATCGTTTACGCGATCGCTCTTTCAAAGATGCTTGTGATCCCTGTGCGAACGCTTAGTTCAAGACTCTCCAATATGAACGAGCATCTTATGCGCCCTATTAAGGTCAAAGAACTCCCTGAAGAGTTTGAACCACTTGGCACGACGATCAATCACCTAATCGCACGTATCCAAAACTTTGTCAAATATCAAAAAGAGCTTTTTATCGGAACAGCCCATGAGCTCAAAACGCCCCTTGCGGTGATCAAACTCAAAAATCAAGTAACCCTGATCAAAAAAAGAAGCCCAGAAGAGTATATAGAAGCCCTTAAGGTGACCAATAAGACCATTGATGAGATGAATATTATCGTCTCAAATATTCTTGATATTGGGCGTCAAGAGGGAGCACAGCTTGATAAACCTGTAGAGGTGGATGTGATCTCTGTACTCAAACAAAAGGCAAATGATTTTGCTCTATTGGCAGAAAATGAGAACAAAAAACTTCTTATTGATTTTCAGCCCAATGCCTTTATGGCGACCCTTCAGGTGAGTCTGCTCAATCAGATCATTCAAAACTTTTTGCAAAATGCTCTGAAGTTTACACCCAAAGAGAAAACCGTACGCATTCAAAGCTCTTTGGATGATGTAGGGCTTCTTATCGAGGTGATCGATGAGGGATGTGGGATCGATGAGAGTGTCGATTTGTTTGCTCCTTTTAAGCGTCAAGGAAACAAATCGGGTGTGGGTCTAGGTCTCTTTTTGGCAAAGAGTGCAGCAGATGCACTTGGAGCAAAAATTGTACTTAAAAACAGAGAAGATGGGGTTGATGGAACGATCGCATCGCTGCAACTCAACTCGAAACTTTCTTGTATCTTACCAAGTTACAAATAATTTAAAATACAATAAAGGTTAGTTTTGATATAAATCGGTCAGCTAATAAATGTATCAAAATTTAACATATTAGACACAAGGTTTTATAAATGGCTTTAATAATTACTGATGAATGTATAGCGTGTGATGCTTGTCGCGAAGAGTGCCCTACTGAAGCAATCGAAGAGGGAGATCCGATCTACTTTATTGATCCAGATCGTTGTACTGAATGTGTAGGTGTTTATGATGAACCAGCTTGTATATCAGTGTGTCCTGTTGATTGTATCATCCCTGATAAAGATACAGTAGAATCTATTGCAGAGCTTCAGTTCAAATACAAAAAAATATTAGAAGAGGAGTAGTACTCTTTTATGGCAAAAACTGTCGCTGTCATAGACATAGGGTCTAACTCTGCGAGAATGGTCGTTTATGAAAAAACGTCCAGATTTGCCTTTCATCTTCTCCACGAAGCCAAAAGTAAAGTAAGAATCTCTCAAAATGCCTACCAAAATGGTGGAAATCTTCAAGAGGTTCCTATGCAAAGAACTTTTGATGCACTCTCTGACTTTTTAAATATAGCCCAATCTTACAAAGCAAGAAAAATCTTATGTATCGCTACATCCGCACTTAGAGATGCCCCTAATAAAAAAATATTTATCAATCGTGTTCAAAAAGAACTCGGACTGGGTATCAAAGTGATTGATGGGCAAAAAGAAGCATACTATGGCGGTATCGCTTGTGCCAATCTCTTAGCAAATCAAGAAAATGCGATGAGCATAGATATTGGTGGAGGCTCAACAGAGTTTAGTATCATCAACAACAAAGATGTAAGTAATACACTCTCTTTAGAGCTTGGCACCGTCAGACTCAAAGAGCTTTTCTTTGACAAAGATGATAGAGAGGGAGCAATAGCATATATCGATCAACAACTCCATGTGCTAGACACTCTCACACCGATGACGCTCATAGGTATAGGTGGTACTTTTCGGGCGATTGCCACAGCTATAATGAATAAGACAAAACATCCACTCAATAAGCTCAATGGCTTTGAATGTGACGTGGCTCTTTTTGAAGAGTACTTGCGCAATATTTTGGATGCAGATGCACCAAAGCTCAAAAAGATTGGGATAGATGCAGATAGATTTGATATTATCAAGCCTGGTGCACTGATCTTACAAAGAGTCCTCAACAAACTCAATGTACAAAACCTCATAGCAAGTGGTGTTGGTGTAAGAGAGGGAGTGTATCTTTGTGATCTTTTAAGAAATTCTCAGCATAAGTTTCCACAAAACTATAACCCATCCTTGCGCTATCTTTTAGATTCTTATCTTCAAGACTCGACATATTCCAACCAACTCGCTTTGGTAAGTAAAAGAATCTTCGATCTGACACACGAACATCTAGGGATAGATCCCTCACTGAGGTTTGAGCTAGGAGTCGCAGCAAAGCTCTACCCAATTGGAACAAACATCCATTTTTATTCAAAAAATAAACATAGCTACTATTTGATTCAAAGTGCACTAGAATATGGGTATACACATTCGCAAATACTCATCATTGCGACACTTGCACGCTATGCAAAAAGAAAGCTTCCCTCAACAACCCATGTAAAACGCTACAAGATACTCTTGCCAGAGACAAAAACGCTCAAAGCTTTGAGCTATATTCTCTCTGTTGCAATATCACTTCTTTCACATAGACCAAGAAATGTAGATTTTGAACTTGGATTTGACAAAGGAACTCTTGTAGTCAATGCAAAGAGTTCTATGTATTTGAGCAAAGATGCTCTTATGAAGCTCGATAAGATCAAAGAACTAAAGGTAAGTTTCTCCTCTTAGAATCTTTGTCCCATTGTAAACTCAAAGGCTGCTGTTCTATCACCCTCTTGTTGGTTCAGTGGCCTTGCAAACATAAGCTGGATTGGTCCTACAGGGGAGAACCACTCAAGCCCAGCTCCATAACCACCACGTGAAAACTCTGTAAGTGAATCTTCTCCAATAAATCCCCAATCCACAAAGGTCACAAGACGCATCTTTGCTTTTGGAACAAGAGGAAGACTCAGCTCTAATGAGTTTGAAAAAGTTTGTGTTCCACCGATTCTTCGAAGCTCATTTTCTGGATCCCTTGGAGAGATAGAGTAGGATTCATACCCTCTTACACTTCCAATACCACCCATATAAAATCTCTCAGCAATCGGTAAGTATCCTGTGTCTATGACCGCATTAAATCTCGCTTTGTAGCGTAAAATAGCATCAAAGCCTACGAGCTTGTCAAGTCCATTATATTTTCCAAGCATCGTTCTTGTTTTAAAAAAATCAGCCATACCACCAAGCCCTGACTTTTCAAAACTTTGACTGATATTTGCACCCTCACGAGGCAAGTAATAATCATCAGTATTATCAAAGCTCATACTCACCGTGATAGAACTTTTATCAAAATTTTCAAAATATCTACTATATGACTCATACTGAGTAGCATTAAAATCATCAAACATATCGTAACTATTTTTAGAGTATCCATATCCTAAATAGCCACTAATATGTCTTGAGAATCTATGTCCTGTTCCAAGGTTCAAACCATCTGAGTTGACCGTGTAATCATTATACTCATACGAAGAGGTATACACAGAGAAGTTCCCACTAAAGTCACTATCATTGAGTCTTGCATTCGAGATACTAAAAGAGTAGTTTTGTGTACGTTGCGAACGCTCTGCTTTTACACCGACACCAATTCCAGAACCCCATACATTTCTATCATCTACAGCAACGCTAAGGAGTATTCCACCATAGCTTCCATATCCCCCACCTATCTGGATGTTTCCAGTTGGCGCTTCTTTTACTTTGACAACAAGGTCCATCGTTTGGTTATCTACCCTTTTTTCTTCGATAGTATTTCCATCAAAAAAACCAAGACGTCCCAAAGAGTTACGTGAATCTTTCAGGTCAGTGAGTGAATACATATCTCCAGGTCCAAGATAGAGCTCACGTCTGATAATTCTATCGAGCGTTCTATTATTTCCAGAGATGATCACGTCACGAATACGCACCTTCTCACCCGCTGTCACTTTAAAGACAACCTCAACGGTGTTATCCTCTTTATTCTTTTTAAGATCAGGAACAACTTGTGCGTATGCATAACCATAATCTGCGACTATCGTTTTGATGCTTTCTGCATCGTCACGAAATGTTTTGATATTAAAAGGCTCACCCTCTACAAGGTTTATAACCTCTGTGAGTTCTTCATCTTCGACTACTTTTTGCACTTGATAGATTGAGACCTTACTAATAGTATAAACTTCACCCTCTTGGATCTGATAACTCATAGAAGCCTTATAGTGATCAAAGTTAACACGCACAAAAGGCTCTTCTACTTTAGCGTCTAAATAGCCGTGTTGCATATACAGATCACGAATACGTAAAGGATCATATTCTAAATCTGCCAAGCTCATCTTTCCATCATTACGTCCCCAAAACCAACCCATAAACTGATGTTCTTTATTTGCCACGACCTCATCAAATGCATCACTCTCTAAGCCTTGTACCCCACTATATTGAAGCTTTTCAATAATGATTTTTTCACCCTCATTGACAATAAAAGTCACTTTCATACTTCCATTATCAAGTGTTTCTTTTTCTATCTCTACAACACTGTCGATCTTTCCATCTTGACTGATCGCTTCTATAATTCTTTTTTTTGCAGCTTCAAGTTTTGTTTCATCATAGAGTGTTCCCTTTTTGATCTGTACCACATTATCGCGGATCTCTTCGTCGTTTTCTTTCCAACCTTTGAGCTCTACTTTGGTAATGATAGGCTTTTGTCTAAAGTGAAAAGTGAGTGCTCCATCTTCCACCTCAGTATAAACATCATCAAAATAGCCTTGCGCAAAATATTGTTTTATCGCTTTATCGATCGCTGTTTCATCCACCGTATCACCCACAGCAAAATCCAACATCCGTAGTGCCACCGACTCAGAAATATGTACTAAACCTTGATAATTGATTGATTTGATTGTTAATGCGTGAAGTTGCAGACTCAAAAGGGTAAAAAGTGTAACTAAAAATATTTTCATATATTATCCATAATAATAAATTAAGGGGTGATTTTATCTACTATGAGGTTAATGTAACGTAAATTATGTATAATTTTGCAAACAAATGAAAGAATGCCAATGAAAGTAGCAATTATTGGGCTTGGACTGATGGGTGGTTCCCTTGCTCTAAGCCTTAAAAAACTCAATTTTATCGACACAATTGTGGGAATTGATCACAATCCCACACACCAAAAAGATGCCCTCAAACTCTCTTTAGTAGAGAAAGTGGTCCCTTTTGAAGAGGTAAAAAATTATGACGTGATCTTTTTAGCTATCCCTGTAGATGGTGTGATCTCGATTCTCAAGCAACTCACTGACGTAGGCGAAAACACCACCATCATCGACCTTGGAAGTACAAAAGAGATGATCGTACGCTCTGTTCCCCCACAGATTCGCAAGAACTTTGTCGCGGCACACCCGATGACGGGAACAGAGAACTTTGGCCCTTATGCAGCGATTGAGGGCTTGTACGAGGATAAAGTAGTTGTTCTTTGTGATCTTGAAGAGAGTGGAGAGCATCAAGCACGCTTAGCTCGTAAGATCTTCAAAAATCTTGGGATGAACAAACATTTTATGAGATCACAAGAGCATGATCGCCACGCTGCCTTTATCTCTCACATGCCCCATGCAATCTCTTATTCTATCGCCAATACGGTAATGAAACAGGAACAAAAACACAATATTTTAGCACTTGCAGCGGGTGGATTTCGCTCTATGAGTCGCTTAGCAAAAAGTTCGCCAAATATGTGGGAAGATATCTTTCGTCAAAATAAGACAAACCTCTTAGAAGCGATCGAGCTTTTTGAGAATGAACTTCGTGGGCTCAAAACCAACATCCAAAACGATGAGTGGGACAAAGTGCACCAAAATATGGTCGATGGAAACAAACTCCACGACATCTTAGACTAGAGATATTTTTTTACTATCTCTTTAAGTCTTTTCTTCTCTATAGGATGCTTTTTATTCGAGTAAACATTCTCCTCTAGCAGTCTTAAAAGTTCTGCGACCTCTTCATCATCTTTAAAAGGTAAAAGTTTTACAAGCAACATTTTTTCATCATTGAGCCAAAGGGTGTTTTTTTGCTTGCGTAGATTCCATGGCTTAAAATAAAACAATATAAAAGCACTCAAAAATCCAAAAACAAAAGCTACAAAAAGTGCAAGATAGGATGTTACTGCTTGTGCAACTATTTGCTCTTGATCTTGTTTTTCTTCCGCAATCTCTTTTTTTATCACCATCTTCTCTTTAGGTGAACTATTGTTCACTTTGATAGGGATCTCTTGTGTTTTTAGTGTTTTGATCTCTTTGGAGTCAAGGTCAAAATAGCGCAGCTCTAAAGAGGGAATCACAAAATCATCATCTGCCACAAAAGCTATTTTTTGGCTGAGCACGCCATCTTTGAGATCTATTTTCTCATCAAAGACACTCACGTTTGCAATAAAAGGTTTAAAAGAGCTAATATCTTCTAGATTGCCTTGACCCTTTACACTTACATTCAAATTCACAGCTTCATTGGCATTGATCTCATTTTTATCCACATGCACACTTATCTCAAAACTTCCCACAAGATCTACCCCTTGTGGCAGTGGTTTTACATCTATCTCAAGCGCATTGGAGCGATAGGTTTTCCATTTGACACGAGGAGAGAATGCACCCCATACATCCCTTGCATGAGAGCGTGTGGCGATCTTGATCTGTGCAGGGGTGATACTGAGGTTTGCATCTCTTTGCGCAGACATTTTGTATCGCAATTTTGTCACACTATACTCCCCATCAGAGTATTGCTCTTGCTGGGGCTCCCCTTGCATCCAAAAGCCTTGCAGATTGGGTCCTACAAAGTCTGAGTCTACGACACTGAGACCTTTTTTTTGTTTGAACAAAAGAGTGACCTCAAAAGGTTCACCAATATAGACCTCTTTTTTGTCACTCTCTAGTGTCAAAATAAAGTCTCTCTCCTTGGATCCATCTGGTGGAAGAACCTTTAGTGAGAGTGGATTACTTTTTTCGATCTGACCATTTACCCGCACTTCAATAGGCTCTATCTCACAACTTTTTGTGGGGAAAAACTGATAGCTTAGGATGTAGCTCTTGGATGTTTTTCCATTCAACATCTGCAGGCTTGTTTGCTGCCCCGTTGCCACTACATCCGAACCACATAGCGTATAGATCTCAGGCTTTTTTGGATTCTCTCCGATGATCTCAAGACTGAGTGTGACGAGTTCCCCCTCCTCTACATTTGTTGTATCAAGCGTTGCGATCACCTCAGCTTGCAAAAAATAGGGGATACAAAAGATTATAAAAAATATTTTACCAAGGTTTTTCATCGCTACGTGGCTCCTGTTTTGTTGTTTTGTTGAGTTGGTACATAAATGAGCTTGTTTCTTTGTTAAGTGCATCGAGCCATTTCTTTTGCTCCGCATCACTCATTTGCACTTCTTGAGCCTCTAGTGGCTCTTGAGGTTCACTTTGCTTTTGCTTTTGCTCTTGCTCTTGAGTCTCATCTTTGGATCTTTGCTCTTCTTGTTGTTGCTCTTGTTGTTTTTGTTCCTCTTCTTGAGAGCTTTGTTCTTGAGAGTCAGAGTCTTTCTTTTCATTGTCTTGCTCACCCTCTTGTTTTTCGTTTTGCTCTTGATTCTCTTCTTGGTCGTTCTTTTGGTTCTTTTCGTTCTTATCATTCTGTTGCTTGTCTTGTTGCTGTTGCTCTTGCTCTTTTTGCTTTTGAAGCATCTCTTTGACTCTCTGTAAATTCTCCTGCACCTCTTTGTCTTCGTGTAGTTTCAAAGAGTTCTCATACATCGAGACTGCTTGGCTAAGAGTTTCGGGCGAGCCTTGCTTTGCATAAGCATTTCCCATATTCGCGTATTTTTGACTCTGCTGCACTTTTGTGTCAAAATTTGCATCTTTATAATGCTCGATCGCTTCTTCATACTTTCCTTGTTTATACAAAGCATTCGCAGCATTATAGTGGCTCTCATCATTTGAATGCTCTTTTGCATAGGAGCCATACAGCCTAGCAGCCTCTTCGTACTCTCCCTTTTCATACGCCTCTTTTGCATCTTGGAGCACTTGAAAATCCAAGATTCCAGCCTCACTTCGCGCTGGACTCATAAGCAAGAAAAAGAGTAAAAAAGCAGAAGGGAGTTGTACTACTTCGCGCTTGCTCATAGAGCTTGTAGCCAGCAGCAATAAAAAGAGTGCAAATCCAAGAGGGATGTAAAAAAGCTGAAAATATTTTTGTATCTTTTGGCTTTGTAACTCCTCTTCTTTTGCAACACCTTTGATCTCAGATATCATTGTTTTGATATCTTCATTGGAACGCGTACTTTGGATGTAGACCCCACCTGTGGATGTAGCAAGTTTCGCGATAGTATCATTTCTCTTCGAGATAATAATATCACCCTTGTGCTTGATAAACTCTCCATTTTCAAGACGGATGGGTGCCCCTTTTTGCGTAGCAACTGCAAGGACAAAGATGGTAATATCGTGCTCTTTGGCATAAGAGATCTCTTGGCTAAAATCACTTTGATCTCCTCCATCACTCAAAATCAAAAGATACTTTTGCTTTTTTGCTTCAGAAGATTTGGCGACCACTTCAAGCATCGATAAAAAATCTGTCCCTTTTTCTGTGATCGAATTCGTATCGAGCTTATGGAGTAAAAACTTCACAGCCCCACTATCAAAACTCAAAGGGGAAACAAGATAAGAGTTCTTTGCAAAAGCTAAGACCCCTATTCTCTCATTTTCCATGCTCTCTATCAAAAAGAGTGCTTTTTCTTTGGCTACACGTAAACGGTTTGGATAGATATCCTCTGCCAACATCGAATCAGAGATATCAAGCCCCAACATGAGATCTGCACTCTTGGCTTTGACCTCTATCTCACCCTCTTTTATCACAGGCTGTGCAAGGGATGTAAGCAATAAAAGAGCGATAAAGAAGAAGAGAATATTACGACTACGCAAACTCAAGGCACCTGAGTGCACACGCAATTTCGCCATCACTTCCTCTGAAAAAAAGTTTGCATTGATCTCTTTTTGGGTTAAGAGCAAGCCAAAGAGAAGCAACAAAGGCAGAAGCATAAAATAGAAAAACTCTGGATGTAAGAAACTCATTCATGCCCCTTTTTATTCAAAAGATAGATATATAGCATCAAAGAAAGAAGTGCGAGAAAAAGTGGATAGGTGTAAAAATAGCGCAGGGATGTTAAGGTCTCGTTTTGTATCTCTGATTTTTCTAGCCTATCAATTTGTTCATATACCTGAGCCAACTCTGTGGCACTTGAAGCTCCAAAAGCTACGCCACCTGTCTCTTTTGCAATATGTTCAAGCACAGCCTTGTTATACTCATTTGGCAGACCAATGCCGATAGGATAGACTTTCACACCCTCTTTTTTTGCCATATCTACCGCTACATCCAAAGGGATCCTATCTTGCCCTTGGGTCGAATAACCATCTGTTAAGAGGATCGCCACTTTTGTATGAGAACTCCCACCGCGCAAGAGATTGATCCCCTGTGTGAGCGATTCATATAAAGCGGTATATTTTCCTGCAATCCCAATTTGAAGCTGAGAGACAAGTTGTTTGAGAATATTTTCATCATAGGTAAGGGGCGAAGCGATAAAAGAGTAAGAGCCAAAGACCACAAGTCCGATATTGTCATTTTCTCTTTGTGCGATAAAATCAGAGACAATATTTTTGACCACATCAAAGCGGTTGAGACTAAGGTTTGCTCTGTCAAAACCCCTTGCACTCATCGATTCAGACGCATCAAGGATCAATGCAAGCTCATACCCCTCTTTGGGCTCGAGTTCATAAGGCTCATCTTTGACAGGGGACATAAGTGCGAGGATAAGCATCACGATCCCAAGCCATTTGAGCAAAAAAAGTATTTTAGACTGAGAGATCGAGCCCTTCATAAACTGCTGTGCATGAGGAAAATAGAGTGAGGGCAAACGCATACGACAAAGCGTTGCACACGCGATAAAGAAAAAGATCACAAAAAGGAGTTTGGGAAACTCAAAATAGATCCCATCAAACATCGCACATCTCTTTGTAGAGCTGATAATAACTCAGAGTCTCCTCATCGATATTTTCAACTCTTTTTTTATATTTATAGTTTTCAAGGCGTCCTAAGAGATTTTGATACATCTCTTGATGTCTCGCAGAATCATGGCTAAAGCTAGCACCATACAAAGTAAGGGCATACGCCGCTTTTTTAGGATCTTCAAACGAGATACTCTCTAAGGCTTTTTTGTCCTCAGCTCTTTTGTTATAACGCTTCTTTTTTTTCCAGTATAAAAACAAAAGATAACTCAGTGCAAAAAGCAAAATAAGAACCACAGCAATCAATACAATAAAATAATACAAAGAGTACTCTTGCACCTCTACGATAGGCTTAATATCGTGAAGTGGGATATCAAAATTTTTCTCTGCCATCTTATCTTCCCTCAAAAAGTCTACGAAGCTCTACGCTTGCATTGGATGTGGTGTAGATTTTGGTGAATCTGATCTGCTGTTTTCGAAACGTATCATAGAGTTTATGATCATGAATATGCACTTTTTTTGCATACTCTTCTACACTTTTTGCGTTAAAGTCTCCCTCTAAAACTGCTCCGCTCTCAGGATCGACCAAAGAGCTAAAGCCCATTACAGGAGGTTTTTCCTCTAAGTGATCACGCACCACAATAGCCACCACTTCATGCTTTTTAGCCAAAACTTTAAAGTCTGGAATCTCAAAGAAATCCCCTACCACAAGGATCAAAGACTTTCGTTTGAGACGCTTGTACAAAGTATCAGCGATCACTTTAAAATCAACTTTTTGATTGAGTGCATCAAATTCTAAGATCCCCTCTGTGACCTTGTGGACTTGATGGAGTTTTTTGCTTGGTTTAAGTGCGGAGACCATCGTATCTGTAAAGATATACGAACTCAAAAGATCTCCATTTTTAAGAGTAGAAAAACTCAAAAGAGCCGCTATCTCAGCGATAGATTCTTGTTTGAATTTTTTAGAGCCAAAATGGACACTTCCATTGAGGATAGAGACCACGACAACATTAAGCTCGCGCTCTTCACGAAAGATCTTGATATAAGGAGAGCGCATCTTTGCAGTAATATTCCAATCAATATGACGAATATCATCCCCGGGCATATACTCGCGAAGCTCGATAAAGTCATACCCCTCCCCTTGAAAGATAGAGGGGTTATTTCCTACCATTTCGCTAAAAACTTGACGTCTGGCTCGAACAAGTATTTTTTGCAATTTACTCATAGACCCACCTACGGAATCGCTACAGTTTCAAGCACTTTTTGAATGATCTCATCCGTGCTTATCCCCTCCGCCTCTGCTTCATAAGTGAGTACCAAACGGTGACGCATCAACTCTTTTGCGATATAGGCTACATCCACAGGTGTTACAAAATCTTTTCCACGTAAAAAAGCCATCGCCTTGACCGCTTTGAACATATCGATACTCACACGTGGAGAAGCACCAAACTGGATATACTCTGCGATCTCATCGAGTCCATACTCTTTTGGGTTTCTTGTAGCATTGACAAGCTCGATCATATACGCTTCCACCTCAGCATCAACGTGTACTGCTTTGACCTGGTTTTTGAGCTCTTCAAGATCTTCACGATTGACAACAGATCCGATCTCTTCGAAGTTTCCACTCGAGATACGGCGTGCGATCTCAAGCTCCTCTTCTTTGGTGTTATAGCCCACTACAAGTTTGAGCATAAATCTATCAAGCTGTGCTTCTGGAAGCTGGTAGACACCCTCTTGCTCTACTGGGTTTTGTGTTGCCATTACAAAGAATGGTTTTTCTAGCTTAAAGCTCTCATCCCCTAGCGTTACTTGCTTCTCTTGCATCACCTCTAAAAGTGCTGACTGCACTTTTGCAGGAGCACGGTTGATCTCATCTGCTAAGAGAAGATTGGTAAAGATAGGACCTTTTTTGATTTTAAAATTGTTGCTTTGTGGGTCATAAATCTCAGCACCTAAGATATCTGATGGGAGTAGATCTGGAGTGAATTGCGCGCGTTTGAAGTTGAGCCCTAGACTCTTTGCAAGTGCATTGACCGTAGTTGTTTTTGCAAGCCCTGGAACCCCTTCGATGAGGATATGACCCTCACATAAAAGAGCGATGAGGAGTGAATCTATCATCCTCTCTTGCCCTACGACAACTTTTGCTACCTCTTTTTTGATCTCTTGAATTTTTGAATTCATTATTAGAACACCTTATTTATGAAAAGTAAAAGATTATAGCAAAATGTGGTTAATAAGAGGCAAAATTAATTGCCAGTTATAAAAGGAAAGATCCCCATTTGCGCAATCTTTTGTTCATATTTCGCTGTTCGAGCGATCGCATCTTCAAAGCCCTCTGAAGAGGATTCTTTTGTTTTGTATACAGCATTAGAGACAACATTTCCATTTTTATCTGTTGCTTTGATAAGTGTATCTCTGAGTGCAAAAGTCAAGTTTGCAAACTCTTTATTTGTCGATGGGTATTTCTTTGCTCTTGCTTTGGTTGTAACATCGATGAGAACATTATAGTTTGTGTCACTAAAAGTGATGTTTTGTGCACTAAGTTCAGAGCGAATCAGTGAAGCGAGAGTTTGAGAGTTTTTATCTGCACGGATCTTAAAGACCATCTCTCCTTGAGCCTTACGCATCTCTTTGGTGTAGTTTTGATAACGCGATGTATAGCTTGAATCATCATAATCACTTTTGAGCGTATGGAGCAGTGGGAAAAAACCATCTGTTTCTTTGAGAAACTTTGAGAGTGTCACAGAGATCTTAATTTTTTCAAAAAAACTTGCGTTTTGATAAAACTCCCATTCTGTTTGGATCTTTTGATCTAGGGTATCAAGTTTACGTGCATAGTTTTGAAACAAAACATCTCTGTCCACCTCAACCAAGACCGTCCACTCTTTACCATCAAAATGGCTCTCTTGAACCTTTACATCCGTATATTCGATCTCTTTACTCTTACTTACCACCTCATTTTTTGTCTCTTTTAAAACACTCTCATCCCCATCTTGGCGCTTCGCGCTCACAGAAGTTGAGAAGTTTGAAGCAACACTCACTGAGATTTTGGCACTAACCGTAGAGAGCGCATCACTCTTTGCCTCTTTTTGCGTTGGACCTGAACCTACCCCATAAAAATACTTTGATGTATCCGCTGGTGGATTATAAAGCCAAGTCATTTGAGCATCTGCTGGAGATGCAACAGCCCCACACGCACTCAAAAAAGTGAGTGTGAGTAAGGTAAAGAGTGATCTTATATACATGATATATCCTTTTTTAGTTATTGTTTGCTACTTTTTTCGCTTCTTCTTGAGCTTTTTGTTCTGCTTCTTCTGCCGCTTTTAGAGCTTCAGCTTCTTGCTCTTTTTTTGTTTCATACGCTACGATGATCTTCTCAGTTACATCCGAGTATTTTCCCGCAAGCGTAGACTGTTTATTTGCATAGTACGTCCCAATAAGAGCATTTGGAAGTGCATCGATAGCGTTTTTCATAAGTCTTACAACTCTCTCATTATATTTCTCTTGAAGATGGAGTGGAATACTTGCTTTTGCAATTGCCAAAGTCTCTAACTCTCTAGGAAAGTTTAAAAGTGAATTATTAATAATAAGATTTGTCACAGCCACACCAAAAGCTGTATATGCTTCTGTCGCTGATCTGTCGATCTCATCTGCCACAATATTAACATTTTTTGCAAGTTTTACATAATTCTCATCATCGATATTCATATCGTTTTCAAGTGCTAATACCATTTGATCTAAAAGCTCGAAATAGATCGTTTCTTTCTCGCTTGCTGCGACTTCTGTCTCTTCAATCTGCTTTTCTGTAATAGCGAGTTCTTCGTTAATCTCTGAGATCTCTTGATCGCTGAGTGGCACAAAATCAGCTTCTGGTTTCTCTGCATTTTTACCAGCTTCATCAAGCTTGAGTTTTGTCTCTAGGCGTCCTTTTTGTGATTCTGCTAAAGCAACATTGTCATACGCCTCAAGAAGCTCTTTATGTGCGAGTTCTAGATCTTTTTTGTAGTTTACTGGAGCAAGTGCGATCACAGCATCACCAATAGTTGGGTAAAAATCACTGCTTCCAGCTTCGATCTCGCGTATCTTTCCATTTGAAAAGTCTAGATAGTTATCAAGTGAACCATCAAATTTAAAAATATTTGGCCAGTTCTTTACTCTATCTGCTATATATCTCTCTTTGGATGTATAGCTAGCTTCATCTTGAAGCTCTGGGTTTGCAAATAAAATATCAAGTTTATTTACTGCTCTGTAAGTAAGAGGTGAAACTGTTTGATCTAAAACTTGCGCAGCTAAATGCCCATAATCTCCTAATTGACTCATTAAATATCCACTTCCAAGCATCTGTCTTTGGATCGGTTTTGTATAATGCACTGTTGCAAAATAAGGTTCATTCATCAACGCTTCATTGATAAACTTTTTTTGCGTATCATTAATATCAGCTGCAGTAAGAGCTGGCCACTGAGCATCTGCAGAGATCGGCATCTTATATGCTAAAACATTATTTTGACGCACAATCGCCATCCCGATCGCTGCACGGTTTACTTGATTTTCAACTGTTGGCACCTCCATTTGCGATGCCAAAGTTTCTTGAAGTGCAGAACACCCACTACTTACTAATGCTAAAACCCCTACAAGTACACTTTGTACTACTACATTTTTTACTTTCATTTTTTCCCTTTTTTATTATTCGTATTCACTATCAGAACTTCCAATCATGGAGTTTCTGTCATCTATCAATGCCTGGTTTGCTTTATCTTGGTCTTTTGTTTTATTTAAAAGATCATAGAAATTTTCAAATCTCACTTTTGCACTCATAATAAGCTCATCAGAAGCTCCACCCATTTCCATTGCCTTGTCGTAGTTATCTTGTGCTCTTTGTAAAAGTTTCAAGTTTTCCGTTATACTCGCTTCTGCTTCAAAAAGCACCGCTAAGTTATAATGAAAATTCATATCTTTCTCACCCTTATATCGATTCATAAGCTTGATAGCACCTTTGTAATTCTTACGCTTTGCATACTCCTCAACATATGCCAACTCACTTGGAAATGATTTGAATTCGCGAAGTTGGTTTGTTTTTAAAGGGGAGATATCAGAGATAAAATCTTTGACAACTTTTTCTACTGCTTCGGATGTAAGCTGATTTTGCGTTGGCAATCTGCTTATATCCTTTGATTGACGATTTTTTCTCTCACTATACGACTTTGCCAAGAACTCTTCAGTCCCACGCGCAAGAACAAAGACCACATCAAGATAAAGGCTAACTTTATTTCCCTCTTGTGTGTAGTCATAACTCTGCACTTTCATATTCAAAGCCACGCCCTCATCTCCACCGAGTGGATCGAGTGCTATGAAGTTTGTTTGTGTCACGTTTGTCTTCACACTATCAATGAGCATCGATGCTAGTGCTGAAGTTCCCCCTTGTATCTCTGGATTGATCCAAAGAGCAAGATACGCGTTTTCTGAGATAAACTCATCTCTTGTCTCTATTTTGCTAAGTTTTGCAGCCTCTTTTGGTGCAGTGTACGAAGGTATCACTATCTTCGGTCCTG
>JAVETX010000004.1:0-63357 GCA_034005845.1 Sulfurimonas sp.
TTTTGCGGTGCTTAAGAGATGGTTTAGAAGAGCTTTTTTCTCTTCATCTATCAAAGCGGGGTTGTAGTTGTTTTTATCTCCATAGTTATTGATAAAGCTTACAGATGCCAAAAAAGATTCATCTTCTTGAAGATAGTTGATATTTTTATAGAGTTCACTTTGGAGCCCTACAAGGTCAAAGTAGACCTTTTCTGTTGCGTATTGCATCCTTTTTTTTGTGTTGTCATAAAAACTTTTTTTGAGATAATGATCAAAGTAGGTTCCATAGAGTGCAATGGTGAGCACAATTGTTAGGATCACCACAACGGTAAGTTTGTAAGAGATTTTGAGGTTAGAAAATCGGCTGTACATAAGGTGCATTCTCTTTTGTGATAAGTTTTATAGGGTTGATGATGGTTTGAGTAACTTGTTTTTTATGGAGAAAATCAAGGGCGACTTGCACACTCTCTTTGCCTCCCAAAGCAAAAAGGATCGAGGCATCTTGTGTGCCTTGCATAATCGCACTTTGAGCTTCGGATGTATAATCAACTCCGATGCTCAAAAGGGCTTTGCTATCGAGTTTATGCTTTGCATAAAAGGTGCGCACACCGCTGAGCATACTATCGCTGTGCGAATAGATCGCATCGTAGTGAATCCCCTTTTTGTGAAGCTCTTCCATCACAAAGATCGTATCTTTGCGTAGATAGTTTCCACGTTTTTTGATCACTTTAAAATTTTTGTGTTTACTGATAGTATCGATAAAGCCATTGGTGCGTTCAGTGGCTACATTGTTCCCCTCAAAACCTTGAAGCATCAAGATAGTGCCACCCTTTTTCATTTGAGAGAGAAGATACTTGGCTGCCATGACGCCAATGGCATAGTTGTCTGATTTGATGTAGCTTGTGTATTTATCTGTGTTGATCTTTCTGTCAAGGACAATAATCCCTATCCCTTGAGCAAATGCCCTCTCTATGCTGGGAACAACGATATCAGAATCATTTGTACCTATGATGATGAGATCAACATTTTCGGCGATAAATGTATCAAGCTGTCGCACAAGAAGAGATTTTTTTGCTCCAGCATCAGAATAAACAAAACGGATATTCTTATGTTTTTTAGCCTCTTGCATCGCTTCATAGACTTGTGCTCTGCGAAAATCGTTAGACATATCGTCTTGAACAAAGGCGATCGTTTGGTGGGTGTCTTGCTCTTTTGCTTCACCTAAACCTAAAAGAAAAAAGAGAAAAAGAGCAAGACGAAAAAACATCCTATGCCTTTGTCTTGGCTTCGTTTATGAGTGCCATAAGTGCATCTTCATACACTTTTGCTTGCTCTTTGGATGTAGACTCAAAACGTGTCACAAGAACAGGAGTGGTGTTGGACGCACGCACAAGCCCCCAACCATCTTCAAAGTTGATACGCAC
Organism: Sulfurimonas sp.; assembly: GCA_034005845.1. Lineage (GTDB taxonomy): Bacteria > Campylobacterota > Campylobacteria > Campylobacterales > Sulfurimonadaceae > Sulfurimonas. The sequence continues at coordinate 1,404 of JAVETX010000004.1, forward strand.
ACCATCGACCTCGATGATATCTTTGATACGAGGAAAATCAGCAGGCGGGTTTTGAAGAAGCTCTTTGATCTTCTCCATAAGAGGAAACTTCTCTTTTTCTGTTGTGTGTACCTTGATCTCTTCAGTGGAGAACACTTGTGGCAGTTTTGCAAGTTCTGCATCAAGATCGATCCCATCGTGGAGTAATTCTAACATCCGAAGCGTTGCGTAGATCGCATCATCGTATCCAAAGTAGCGGTTCTTAAAAAAGATATGTCCGCTTACTTCACATGCAAGGTCGGCATTTGTCTCTTTCATTTTCACTTTGAGGTTGGAGTGCCCTGTTTTGTACATAATAGCCTTCGCACCACGACGCTCAAGCTCATCGTACATCACTTGCGAGCATTTGACCTCTCCAATCACCGTAGGCTTGTCCATGTGCATTGAATATAAAAGCGCCATCATATCGCCTTTGATATTGTTTTTATGCGTGAGTACAGCGATTCTATCTGCATCTCCATCGTAAGCAAAAGCGATATCACCCTCTGTTGCTAAGAGTGCCTTAACATCTTCGAGGTTATGCTCATCAGATGGGTCTGGATGGTGGTTTGGAAAGCTTCCATCAGGGTCGACATAAAGCCCTTTTGTATGAAGCTCAAGACGTTTGAAGATCTCTTCGGTGACAACGCCTGCCACACCGTTTCCACAGTCATAGACGATGCGTGTTGGCATCCCTTTGAGATGGCTAAACTCTTTGACCTGAAAATCGATATAGCGAGAGACTGCATCGATCTTTGTTACATCCCTAGATGCAGCTTTTGGCAGAGTCTGCATCACTTCGCATTCACGCCCGAGTGCGTAGATATCTTCTCCAAAGAATGGAGCTTTATTAATCGTGATCTTAAAGCCGTTATACTCACTTGGGTTATGTGAACCCGTGATCATAATAGAAGCAGATGGAGTGATCCCATCCCACTCTTGGTAGTTTGTAAAATAGTTGACAGGGGTAGGGACAAGCCCCATATCGAGCACTTTTTTGCCACCAGCATTGAGCCCAGCGACAAGATACTCAAACAAGATCGGAGAGTGGCTACGTGCATCATAACCCACTGCGACATATTCCCCTTGTATCTTACTTGCTAGTGCGTAGCCGATACGCGTAACACTCTGCTCATTGAGCTCACTCTCAAAAATACCTCTAATATCATACTCTCTATAAATGCTCACATTCATACCTTTTTTATTTAATCGTGTTATTTTACAATAAATCTCTTACAACTGGATTACATCCCTAGTTTTCGTTGTCTTCTTTGTAGAGATCTAAAAACTCTTCGAGTAAAAACTCAAAAGATTCCATCGTATCGATACGTGGCTCTTTGGTGTCAAAGAAATCGTTGAGATGGTAGGTGTAAGCAAAAGTTTGTACATCCTCTTTACGTTTTGTGATCACCTCTTCAGCAATTGCGAGTTGGGTGTTTACGACATAGTTTGTATGGAGTTTGATCGCTTCAATTTTGAGCATCAGTGTACTTGCATCGACACTATTCATATGAATGCCTCTTTCTTGAAGCTTGGATGTAACTTTGTCTTTAATGCGTTGTTCTAGCTCTTTATCAAGAAAAGGGGCTTTGTTTACAAAATAGATACGCAGGTTATCTAGATTTTCTAAGGTGAAAGGTTGCGAGGCGAAAAGGGTGCCACAAAAGAGGAGAAGAAAAAGAAGCTTTTTCATTTGACACCTCGCATCGTGTCAAGAAACTCAGCTTGTTTGAGATAGCCCATAGACTCAAAAAGAAGCTCTTGCTTTTTTGGCTCAATAAAAAAGACAGTAGGGATGCGTAGTGAATGATATGTTGGTGGATAATGCTCTTTGTCTAGGTTCCTATCCACGATCACAGGGATAAAATGATCTTCGACATAGATAGCAACTTCATTCTTTTGCAGCGTTTGTCGCTCAAACTTTCTACACCACGGGCAATAATCACCCACCACCACAAGCATAATAGGCTTGTTTTTCTTTTGCGCCTCAAGAAGTGCTGTATCATAATCGCGAAAATACCCCATCTGTGAAGCAAACTCGTCGATATGAGCTCCAAAGAGTGAAGCCGCCAGAAGTAAGATGCTGAGAATAAGTTTCATACGAAGCCTTATAAATTAGATTTTCTTATTACTTATTAATTGTATGGAATAAATACTTAAGTGTTTCTTCTTTAAAGTGTCAAAGACTAAAAAAGAAGAAACAAGCCAAGTAAGAGGATAATAAAAAGACTTGTAAACTCAAGAACTCTTTGGAGTGTTGTGTTGCTTTTGATCGCTTTTTTGCGGATGGTGACACTCAGTATCGCCGAGATAAAGATGATACTACTCATCCCCAAACTCATCACAAAAGCAGAGAGAAACCCAAGGGTGTACATCTCTAAAGACAGAGCAAAGATAAAAAGTGTCACAGTTCCAGGGCAGGGGATGATCCCAGCGGAGAGGATGAGTGCGAGGTCGGTGGAGTTGTTTTCTACCTTGCAGGATGCACATCCACAGCTTGAGACGTGAGGTGGTGTCGTGCTAAAGTTGGCGAAGTTTTTTTGTCGTCTCAAAGCTCTGTGAACATTGATCTTTTTATAGAGAAGATACACAGCGATTGCGATGATGATCAGTGCTGATATCTTGGTGGTGTAGTAGATAGTATTGTCCATAAATTGCGCTAAAAAACTCTCGACGACAAAGTAGATCACAAGGGTGAGTAAAAAAGCTGAAAAGGTATGCACCACACCAATTGCTAAAGAGATCAAAAGTGCCTTGGAATAAGACTTATCGTTGGAGAGAAAATAGCTTGCGACAAGAGTTTTTCCATGCCCAGGGCCAAGTGCGTGGATCAGTCCATAGGCAAAGGCAAATAAAAGTAAGAGAAAATAGCTATATGGCTTCTCATCATCTTTGATCTCTTCAAAGAGTGTCTTGATCTTGGCGATACTCTCATTGAGCAGACCCTCTTGTTCTAAGAGTGGCTCTTCATAGTTTTCTTCAATGATACCCTCTTCTATGATCTCTTGGGATGTATCTTCTTGTTCTTGGGTCTGTAGAGGTGTTGCACTAAAGAGAATGGCAGTTGTGTAGAGATAGTTGTTGGTTGAGGTGTAGAGATCACTCCCCGCTACATCCACAGTATGCAAAATAAAACTAAAAAAAGCTTCATCATCTTCAAATTTAAAAGAGAGAACAGATTGATCTTGGAGGGTGCTATCTGCATTGAACTGATAGCTAAAGAGAAGTCTCTCATCGACTACACGCAGATCGAAGTTCTTAAAGCGAGGTGTAACTTCACTTTCATTGATATCATCGCCCACTTTCATCGCCATGAGCATATTTTTTGGTTTGAGATAATCCAGCTTTGCTTTGAGGATGATCGCTAATTCCTCTTTGTCGAGCACAAGGTTTCTATTTTTATCGTATTGCTTTGTGATCTCTTGGGTGTAAAGGTCAGAGAAATACCACTCTACATCCGAAGTAGCGAGTTGCTTCTCTTTGATATTTACCTTGAGCGTTACCTCTGCTGTGGGGATCATTAGCTGACACGTCGCACAGGCAAGGAGGCTCTGACTTAGAAAAACAAGGAGAAGGAGGAGCTTCTTCATGATCTTTTTTGCCACAACATAAAAAATAAAAGACTCAAAGCCGCGACCAAAATAATACACGCTCCGGATGTAAGATCATAAGTATAAGAGAGCCAAAGTCCCACAAGGGTAAAGAGTGTCGCGACAAAGCCTGAGACAAACATCATCGAATAGAGTGTGCTGCAAAGATATTGCGCAATGTAGATAGGGATGGTGAGCAGGGCGATCACGAGGATAAGCCCCACCACTTTGATGGCGACCACAACGCTCAGAGCGGAGAGGATCAAGATGATGGTGAAGAAAAGCTTGACATTGATACCGCGTATCGCCGCATATTCACTATCATAAGAGACCGCGAGGATATCTTTGTACCAAAAAGCGAGAACAAAGAGGATGAGGACAAATAGAGCTGCCATAAAATATAGATCTTCATGATCCACCGCCAAGATAGAGCCAAAGAGATAACTCATCAGATCGACGTTGTATCCTGGGGTAAGATCTACAAGAATGATCCCTATCGCCATCCCCACAGCCCAAATCAGACCGATAAAGATATCTGTCTTGTCGCGCTCTTTGATGGTGATATACGCCATGAAAAGTGCGGCAAGCACGGCAAAAAGGGATGTACCCAAAAACAAAGGAATCCCCGTAAAAAGAGCCAGCCCGATACCGCCATACGCAGCGTGAGCGACACCACCCACGAGAAAAACCATACGATTGGCAACGATGAGCGAGCCGATGATCCCTGAGATAAAGCTCACTAAAACTCCAGCGATCAAAGCGTTTTGGATAAATTCGTATGAGAGTGCTTCTATCATTTGATCTTCCCCAACATCTCTAAGAGTTCCACTTCGCAGATATGTTCTTTTTGCGTATCAAAAGAGCTTTCAAAGGAGCTCATGTCGTGAAATGAGAGTTTTTTGTTGATATGGGCTACTTTTGTAGCGTAGTTCAAGATCACGGAGAGATCATGGCTTACGACGATGATGGTGATCTCTTTGTTGAGCTCTTGTAAGAGATCATAGATCTTGGCTTGCCCCTCAACATCGATGCTCGAAGTGGGCTCATCAAGTATAAGTATCTTGGGATGTGCAAAGAGTGCGCGTGCTATCATCACCCTTTGTCTTTGACCACCTGAGAGTTCGCCGATCTTTTGGTGGGCGTACTCTTTCATGCCGACTTGTTCGAGGAGTTTATTTGCCAGGTCAAGATCTTCTTTAGCATAGCCAAAAAAGCTTTTTTTGCTTGCAAACCCCATCATCACAACCTCGATCACCTTGATAGGAAAGTTGAGGTTGATATTGGTGTTTTGTGGGACATAGCCTATGATGTCGAGTTTATTGATCGCATCTGTATGTTGGATAGAGATCGTTCCTGATTTACTTGGATATATCCCCAAGATGAGTTTTAAAAGGGTACTTTTACCCCCACCATTTGGACCGATGATCACAAGAAAATCTTTTTGTTTCACCTCAAGATTGATATCTTTGAGAATCTCCTCTTTTTTGATGGCATAAGAGAGATGCTTGATATCGATGATGGTTGGGTTGTCAGTACTATTTTGCAAGAGCTTGTGCCATTGTGATGAGATTTTTGGACCATTGCGCATTGAGCGGAGAGATCTTGAGTACTTTGATCCCTGATTCTTTGGCGATGATCTGAGCGCTTTTATCAGAGAACTCAGGTTGCGCGAAGATTACGCGTGCATTTTCCTCTTTTGCTTCTTTGATAATGCGCATAATGTCTTTTGGTTTTGGGCTTTTTCCATCGACCTCGACAGCAACTTGCACGAGATCATACTCTGCTGCAAAATACCCCCAAGATGGGTGAAACACAAGAAAAGTACTCTGCGCTGGAAGCTCTTGTAAAAGGGTGCGAATCTGGGTGTCTGTTGCTTTGATCTCTTCTAAAAAGAGATCAAGATTGTTTTTATAAAACGCTTCATTTTCTGGGTCGAGCTTTGCAAGGGTATTATAAATATTTTGTGCCATGATCTTTACATTTTTTGGAGATGTCCAAGTGTGCGGATCAAGCCCTTGCTTTTTTTCGTGCTCATGATGGTGGTGATCTTCGTGATGCTGCGTATCATGGTGATGATGTGCACCAATCGCGATCTTTTGTATCCCCTCACTGATGTCGATAAAAGGAAGGGTAGGGTTTTGTGCCTTAAAACGATCGAGCCAAACATTTTCAAACTCTACACCGATACTAAAATAAAGATCAGCATTTGAGAGTGCGACCATTTGAGAAGGTTTTGGCTCATACGAATGTGGTGAGCTACCAGGTTTGACCATGAGATGAATATCAACCTTGTCTTTTGCTATCTTTTGCACAAAAGTGTGCTGTGGCAAGATACTCACCAAAACAACGGGTTTGGCAAAGGCAAAAAGTTGCAGAGAAAGGAAAAAAAGAAGAGCTTTTATCATAAAGGAACCTTATAAAATTGAATATATAATTGTACTTGTTAGCCTCTTAAGTGCAACTTAGTCGCAAATCTCTTTAGCTCAATGTAGCTGTAAGTTTTAAGTTCAAGTTTGAAACTTTTAGTTTTTTATGGGTGAGCTAGTTTATGGCTACGAAGTAGATGTAATCGCCACTGATATAATCGATCAGTTTGAAAAACACAGACACTTTTTGCATACAACCGCAGACTTGAACCCCACAGTTCCGATCGATTAGTGACTACTATGAGACTGTGAAAGAACTCACGCTCTTAGGAACCGATGGCTTGCCTTCGGTAGGAGAATGCTTGAAAATTACTATTTTCAAGACATTACTTGGGCGAAGGCAAGCCATCGCTTCCATAAGCTCTCCATCTTTAAAAAATCTGTTTTATAAAAAAGAGCCTTTGGATGTGTATGATAAATATGCCCTTAAAACTATAAAGAATGAAGCATTAGAAGAAGAGATAGTTGATTTTACAAACTATTATAGAATATCTCCTAAGAGAGTTGAATCAGTTTTTTACCAAACCAAGACCACTCTACAATCCGCTTTGGAGGTGGGACTGCATTAGCTATATACTATTTTCAACACAGGCTGAGTTTTGATATTGACTTATTTGTGACTGATGTGCAAATATTAAATTATCTTAGCCCAAAACACTTCATCTGAGTATTTACTTGACGATTTAAAAGTTCTTTTTGCTAGTGATGTATATGTTGAGAGCATAGAAGATATTATTGCTAAGAAAATAGTTTATAGACGAAATGATAACCTTGGAGAACTTAGATAAAACAACATTTCTTGAAGAGATAGAAATTGTAGCACCTTTTGAGAATTATATAAATGATTCTAAAAATGCTCCTGAGATTATAAAGCTAGAATGTCAAAAAATATTAATTTAGCTGTGCTTATATGTAATTTCTTTGTTCCAAAAAGAACAGTTTATGGCTTTATCCCAAATATTTTTGCAAGACCTTAACAATATCATCTTCAGTATAAGACTCAGGTATATTGTAATTTGGTATTAAACTTTAATTTCAACTAAAAGATATCCTTAAATTATACACTTAACAAACCTTTCTATATTAGAATATTATAATATAGTTATATTGGAGTTTAAATGAGTGAAGAATGTTATAGAGAAGCGAGCAATAAGAGCGAAGTTAAAAAAGCTAAGAATTTTATTTTTGATAATCATGTAGAGATAGAGAATAAATCGGAAAAATTAGCGCTACTATCTAATAGTGTGAGAATGAAGATTGTATTGCTGCTTAAAAACTTTAATAAGCTTTGTGTATGTGACCTGAGTGAAATATTAGAAGTTAATCAATCTGCAATATCTCAGCATTTACGTAAATTAAAAGATGGTGGGATATTGAATAAATCAAGAGATGGATTAACTATTTACTATTTTATTGATGAATCAAACAATCCTAATTTATCAGGGTTATTAGAAAAAATATTTTTATTCAAGGAGTAACTATGGAGTTTATATTAAATTTTTTACAAAACTTTTGGGAACTATCAATAATGATAGGACTATATGTTTTAATAGGATTAATCTTTGTAGGAATAGTCCACTTATATATCTCTGAAGATTGGATTAAAAAACATTTAGGCGAAGATAATAAATACAGTGCTTTAAAAGGTGCGCTATATGGTATTCCTCTTCCTCTTTGTTCATGTGGTGTAATACCTTTGGCTACAAGTTTAAGACAAAAAGGTGCATCTAAAAAAGCAGTGACAAGTTTTTATATTACAACTCCAATGACAGGTATAGATTCAATAATAGCTACTTATGGTGTATTTGGTCTTCCAATGGCAATCATAAGAGTTATTTCAAGTTTTATTAGTGGAGTTCTTGCAGGTAGTCTTGTAAAAGAATCATATGATGACATTCAAGAAAAAGAAGAGAAAAAATCTTGTTGTAGTTCTTCTTCTTGTTGCTCTTCTTCTAATGAAACACTAAAAGAGAATCAATTTAAAAAAGCATACAATTATGCGATGAATGAAGTTTTTAGTGATATTGCTAAACCAATATTTTACGGTCTAATATTAGCAACTTTATTTATACTTTTAATTCCAAACAATGGTGTTGAGTTTTTAAATGATAATTTATTGATAGCCTATTTTTTGGTCTTTTTAATTGCACTACCTCTATATGTGTGTTCAATTTCAGCCATTCCTATTGCTTTATCAATGTTAGCAGTTGGTGTAAGTCCAGGAGTAGCTTTTATTTTTTTAGCAGCAGCCCCTGCAACAAATATTATTACAGCAGGAATTATAAAGAAGATTCTTGGTAATGATGTGTTAATAGTTTATCTAATATCAATTGTGGCAGTTACAATCTCTTTTGCATTGATGATTGATTTTGTGTTTCCCAAAGAATGGTTTGCATATACATTGGACAGTTTAGAGAATGAATCAAAATCAATACTTGATATTGGTGGAGCTATTATATTCTTGATAACAATGTTTTACTTTGTAGCTAAGCAGTGGATTAACTCTTTAGTTAAATCATAATGTTTACAAGGCTCTAGTTTTTGGAACATAAATTACTTAAATGAGTTTTCCGTATTCCACAAAGTGTTCAAAAAGTAAAAACTGCAAAGTTTCACAAACCTTAAAAGGTTATGGAACAAAGTGTTAAATTCGGATGTAGCAGTTTTGTTGTAAATTCAGAGCGAAGGCAAGCCATCGCTTCTTAGAGAAGATAGCTCTTGGGATGTAGTGATGAATGTGCTACATCCGAAGACTTAGTGTTTTTCTTCCGTATCTTTAGGTGGAAAAAAGAGATGATGGGGGCGTTTGAGGGCTTCAAGAAGCAAGAGCTTTAAGAACGAGAAAAGACTTCCAAAATAGGCATCGCGTGACATAAGTGAGACTTTCAGCGCAAGGATAAAGCTCACGGTGAGATTGACAAAGCCGATGAGCAGTACAAAAATGAGCGAGAGGAAAAATTCATACAGACTCAGATCGATGTGCGATGCGCTAAAGCCGAGATTTGCGGTGGAGAAGGCAACGTGTCTGATATCTAGAGGCAGATTAAGAAGCGAGCCGATAAAAGGGGTGATCCCCAAAAGTACACCAAAAAAGAAGTTTCCGGCGATCGCTCCGTGGTGTTCGTGGATGTAGTTGGCTAGCTTTTCTCTTTTTTCGTTTCCTATTATTTTTTTGAGCAAAGGGTGGTGAAAATAGCGACCTTTGAGGTCTAGCAGATTGGCGCGATTATCAAAGTAGCCCGCAATCAGCCCCGAACAAAAGAGCCAAACCCCAGCAATCGCTGCAAAGAAGAGTGCAGGGTAGGGCTCAAGCCCTTTGAGATAATAGAGTGTCTCAGTCTCACTAAGGATCGTCTCCCCCTTGTTTAAAAAATAAAAAGCGATCCCAAAAGCGACCAAAAGAGCAAGCGTAACATTTCCAAGTACTGCGGCAAACTGAGAGCGACTAACTTGAATGATGAGTTCGACAAGCTTTTTTTGATTGGCACGGTTTTGATCCCCTTTTTCTACCGCTTTGGCAAAGGTTGAGGCGGTCATTGCTGGTTGCTTGGTGGCGACGGTAAAGCCAAAGAGATGGATAAGTACAAACCCAAGACCGTAATTAAGACTTGCCAAAAGTGTTTGCAAGCCCTCAGAAAACCCCATTTGCACGAGCTTGATCTTAAAAAGCGCCATAAAGGCGATAATGATTCCCGCTCCACTTGCAGAGAGAAACATCTTGAGATATTGTTTTGCATTTTCGGTGATGTAGTGATCGCCGTGTTCACTTGCATTGTTGGTCACACTTTTGGCAAGAATTTTGATATTTTGTTGGTAGATCGAATAGAGTGAGTTGCGTGTGGCATTTTTTCTCACAGCCTCTTTGAAAAGCTCGATAAGGGGAGGGTACGACTCAGGCGTGTCAAATTTTTTGATAAGTTCCAAAATATCTCTGAGCCTTTGGATGATCTGCGTGAGGCGTTCGAGCTCATAGGTAAGATCGACCGAGATCCCCTTATTGATCGATTTCTTTTTGAGGGAGCTGATCTGATCGTCACATTGTACCAATATCACTTGGAGATGCTGAAAGTCGAGTTCGGCAGATTCAAGATCTATTTGCTTGGATTGTACTCTGCGTATAAATGAGCCAATATCGCGCTTGAGGGCGATAAAAGCAGAATCACGCTGCAAAAGTGAGCTGTCAAGACGGATAAAATTATCATCAAACTCCTCAGAAGCGATCCAGATCGAGAGGATCTCAATAGCGTACAAAAACTCACCAAAGAGATAATCTTTTACTTCATCGTTATGTGTTTGGCTATAAAGGATCGCAGAGAAAAAATCGATCCATTTTTCATTTTCGATCGCACAAACCCAAATATGGTCATCTTTTTTGGAAAAGAGTGTCGCAAAGAGATATTTGAAATCCCCTTTTTTTGGTGCAGATGGGAGAAATTTATTATAAAAACGCTCGCTGATCTCATGGCGAAATCCATCACGTGATAAAATCCCAAGGCTTGTAATATTTGTAGAGATCTTCGACTCCATAAGCCAAAGATTGATCGCATCAGAGATTGCTCTAGCGACCTCCTCTTTGGAGTGAAAAAACTCTCTTACAAGCTCCATAGACGTGAGTGTATCTGAGAGCTCTTCTACATCCGAAGGTCGTATGAACTCAATGATATAGGCTAGTTTTTCGATGACAAAGAGATCATCGTTGTCAAGAGATTGTACGAGTTTATCAAATTTTTCTTCCAACTGTTTTTCCCTTTTTTTGAAATAAAATATGTGTCATTATAGTAAAAAAGAGAAAAGAAATAGTTTTTGCAACTAAGTCGCAACAACTAAGATAGTGTAAAGATACAAAGTGATAAAATTCCCTTATGAAAATAGAAAAACTTATACAAGAGAAAAACTTTAAGCTTACATCTGCGAGAAAAGAGCTTTTAGAGATATTTTTTCATGCAAAAAAGCCACTGAGCTTTGAAGACGTCAAAGACAAGATCAGTATGGATAAGGCGACCTTTTATAGAAATATCTCCAAATTTGAAGCAGAGTCTATCGTAAGCAGTTTTGAATCAAATGATAAAAAAAGATACTACGAAGTACAAAGTGTGCCACATGCCCATTTTATCTGTAACGAGTGCAACAAAATAGAGTGTATCGATGGCTTGGCAGATCTCAAAATTGATGGCTACATCGTAGAAGATATGATACTCAAAGGGATATGTAAACAATGCAACAAATAGAAAAATCAACTTTTGCCAATCTACCAACAAAGCACGGAAAATTTCGTATCAAGGTCTACAAACAAGGCACGCAAGAGCATATGGTCTTACTCAGTGATGATTTTGAATCTTTAGAGATCCCTTATGTGCGTATCCACTCAGAATGTTTAACGGGCGACACCTTTGGAAGCCTTAAATGTGATTGTCAAAACCAACTCGAACTTGCGATCAAGTTTATCGCGACACATGGTGGAATGATCATCTATCATAGACAAGAGGGGCGTAATATTGGGCTTCTCAATAAAGTCAACGCCTACGCACTCCAAGAGCAAGGGCGCAATACGATCGAGGCGAATGTGGAGCTTGGGTTTGGCGAGGATGATAGAGATTATGCCATCGTCAAAGAGATATTTGAAGACCTAGAGCTCAAAGAGATCAACCTTATCACAAATAACCCAGCCAAAATAGAATTTGTAGAGTCTTTAGGGGTGCGTGTGGTAGAGAGAATCCCAGCGATCACCGCGGTGAATCAATATAATGAGAACTACATCCAAACCAAAAAAGAGCAGATGAGCCACCTTCTTTAAGGCTAAACACTCCACATCAATTGTGAGAGGATAATGATACTCAGGGCTAAAAGAAAAGGGAATCGATGACTCTTAAAGAGAAGTGGATCGATCTTGAAAAAAACCTGTAAAATACCGCGAAGCCCGAGCCAAAGACCTAAAAAAGCCTTGATGAGTAAGAGTATCTGAAAGTTTGAGAGCCCCTCTTGGCTGATAGCGCCAAAATTGACGCTAAAAAGATAGATACCACTGAGCACCGCAGCAATAAGTGCCTTGGGAACGAGCACCTTTGTAAACGCCGCAAAATAACCTCTGACCTTTGCATATTCCTCAGCACTCAAACTCTTTTGCATACGCATCAAGATAAGATTATCGGTAAATAAAAAACCTGCATAGACAAAAACACTCAAGAGGTGGATAAGTTTGATGGCAATATAGATCATGATCTCTCCTTTAAAAGGGTAAAGAGTCTATGCGACGCAAATATATTGATGAGATAGGCTGTGAGGTACAAGATCAAAGCACCGCTTAAAACAGGCGAGAGGATGTAGTAAAATCCCAAAGCATGAACCTGCTCACTTCCTACCACAGCGATAAGAGCTGTGGCTCCACCTGGGGGATGGAGCGTTCTTGTAAGTTGCATCACCAAGATAGAGGTCGCAACAGCAAAGGCAGAACATATCAAGATATCAAAAGAGAGAAATTTAAACGCTACCACACCCACCACAGCAGAAAAAATATGCCCAAAGATGAGGTTTCTTGGCTGTGCCATAGGTGATTGAGCCGCTGCATAGACAAGTACAGCACTCGCACCAAAAGAGCCTATCATCAATGTCAAGTCTGCATCGTTTAAAAAGCCTTGATGAAAATAGGCAATAGCCAAAATCCCAATAAATGAAGCGATCCACGAAAGTATCAAATGAAAGTTCCTTTTCTTTTTTAAGAGTTGAAGTATACAAAATTTTCAAATAAGTTTATTGATCGGTGTCAATTTTTCATCTTCTTATTCAAGTTAGTATTGCAGCTCAAATTTACAAAAGGAAGAAAAAATGAGTATGTTTTGTTACCAATGTGAGATGAGTACACCCAATGGATGTGGAAGTACGGGTGCTACAGTAGGAACCTGTGGAAAAGATGAGAATCTTGCGCGCTTGCAAGATACGATGATCTTTGGGCTCAAGGGTTTGAGTGCCTATAGGGAGCATCTCAATTCGATTGATCCGAGCGCTACAAAAAATGTAGATGATGTGATGAGTGAGACCTTGTACTTTACCTTGACCAATGTGAACTTTAACTTTGATGATCATATTGCACAACTGATGAAAGTGGGAGGTGCAGGGGTTGAGGTGATGGATAAACTCTCCAATGCGCATACAGGAAAGTTTGGAATCCCTACACCTGTGAGAGTCGATCAAAACAAGGTAGAGGGTAAGGCGATCTTGGTGAGTGGACACGACCTTGATATGCTTGAAAAACTCTTACAAGCGACAGAGGGCAGAGGGATCAATATCTACACCCACTCAGAGATGCTCCCAGCCCATGGCTACCCTGAGCTTAGAAAATATAGCCACCTCAAAGGCAATGTTGGAAAAGCATGGTTTGATCAAGTAGAACTTCTCAAACGTTTTAAGGGAACTTTTGTGGTCAATACAAACTGTATCGTCCCACCAAAGAAAAATGCGGAGTATCTCCAGAGAGTCTTTACCTATAAAATCGTAGGAATTGAGGGTGGTACGCAGATTATCAATGATGACTTTGAACCACTTATCCAAAAAACTCTTGCGTGTGAAGATACTAATATGGATGATAATCTTAGCCTCACAACAGGGCACCATTACAAAACTATCTTGACCTTAGCACCTCAGATCTTAGAGGCTGTACAAAGTGGTAAGATCAGACAATTTTTTGTAATAGCGGGGTGTGATGCACCAGGAAAAGCGGGAGATTACTATAGAGAGATGGCAGAGAATTTGCCTGAGGATTGCGTGATCATCACTTCGAGTTGTGGGAAATTTCGCTTTAACGATATCGATTTTGGAACCATTGCGGGCACGGAGATCCCACGCTATTTAGACCTTGGGCAGTGTAATGACTCTAATGGTGCCGTAGAGATCGCAAAAGCGATCAGTGGGGCATTAAACACTCCTATCAATGATCTGCCTATTGCGATAGTGCTTTCATGGATGGAGCAAAAAGCGGTGATTATTTTACTCGCACTCTTTAGTCTTGGGATCCAAGATATCTATCTAGGACCAAAACCGCCACAATTTGTCAACGAAGATATTATGAACTTTTTAGCAGAGCACTTTAATCTTCATCTCACAGGGGATGCAAAAGAGGATCTTGAGAAGTTGCTTCTTAAAAAAGTGGCATAAGTCAAAAACGAGATTCCGTGTCAAGCACGCAATGACGAGTTGCCGTCATCCTGAACTTGATTCAGGATCTATGTTATGCAAGAAGTCTAATAAAATGCTAAAATACCACCCATGAAAAAAAGATATAAAATTTTAGTCACAAATGATGATGGGTATGAGGCAAAAGGTTTGTTGGCACTTGTGTCAGCTTTGCGCGAATTGGAGGGAGTGGATGTAACAGTCGTTGCACCTGCCAATGAAAAATCTGCGTGTGGGCACTCGCTCACTCTTGTTCGTCCACTTCGCTTTATCAGCGTGGGTGATGACTTTTTCAAGCTCGATGATGGGACTCCAAGTGATTGTGTTTATTTGGCACTGCACTCGATGTTTGAGGGACAAAAACCTGATTTACTCATTAGCGGGATCAACCGTGGCTCGAATATGGGTGAGGATATCACCTATTCAGGCACGGCTGCGGGCGCTATGGAGGGGGTTTTGCATGATGTTCCCTCTATCGCGATCAGCCAAGTGATGGATTTTACCAACCCTGAGGGGGATTTTACACTTGCCAAAAAGAGCATCAAAGAGCTTGTCCTCAAGATAAAAGAGGGAAATTTCCCACTTCCACATCGTGAATTTTTAAATGTCAATATACCTTCGGATGTAGAAGATGCAAAGATGGTGGTCACCTATGCTGGATATCGCTGTTATGGAAATGACGCACACCTCCACCGCAACCCTCGTGGAGAAGAGCATTACTGGCTAGGTTTACATCCGCTTGAGTTTAAAAAGCGTGAGGGCAAAGAAGAGATGATGAGTGATTATGAGGCGATCGAGGCAGGGCATATCTCACTCACACCCATTATGCTTGATCTGAGTGCGTATAAAAGTATCAATAGCCTCAAAGAGTGGATCGAGTAGCTTGCAATATGATCGCATAAAACTTCTGCTCGGAGAAGATTTTGATAAGCTCTCTAATGCAAAAATCATCCTCTTAGGCGTTGGTGGAGTTGGGAGCTTTTGTCTTGATTGTCTCTACCGAAGTGGCGTTAAAAATATCACGATTGTCGATTTTGACAGCTACGATGCGAGCAATCAAAATCGCCAGATGTGGTCAGAACTGCACGAGGGTGAAAATAAAGTTCAAGCACTCCAAGAGCATTACCCCGAGCTCACTATCATCAACAAACGTATCGATGAAGAGTGGGTGTGGGCGTTTGACTTTGAGCCATATGACCTTGTACTCGATGCAATAGATGACACCAAGGCAAAACTTGCTTTAGCGCAAAAGTGTTATAAAAAGCTGATCTCCTCTTTTGGGAGTGCAAAACGGGTTGACCCCACCCAGATCAAAGTAGCAGATATAAGCAAAACTTACGGCGACAAATTTGGTTCAAAGATCCGTTATGAGCTCAAAAAACGTGGCTTTAAGAAAAAATATACGGTCGTATTCTCAAGTGAAGAGGCGCAGATCAAAGAAAAAGGCAGCTTCATGGGTGTGACAGCGAGCTTTGGACTGACTATGTGTGCAGAGGCACTCAAAAAAATAAGAAAAGAAAAGTGAAGAGATGTTTGATTTTTTAAGTAGTGATTGGTTTATTATTAGTATAGAGATTGTGTTTTTAGTTTTGATTGTTTATGATGTACGTCGCTACATCCAAACACGTAAAAAAGAGTATGTGACCAATATTGTTTTAACGATTGCTTTTTTCATCTGGGCGGCGATCCCTTTTTATAACAGCTATATCACATGGACAGATCTGGACAAAAAAGAGTATCTTGATGGGTGCACACAGTTTGAAAACAATGCCACACTTTGTGCGTGTGTAGGCAAAGAGATCTTTAAAGAGTATCCCTTAGAAGATCTTGATAAACTCAGCGCTTCTTACCAAGAGTTTTATGATGAAACAAAAGAGGATTGTCTTGATGACTCATGGTTTTGATCTCTCTCATGCTTTAGTCTGCGAGGGAATCGTAGGCGATGGATGTGGAGGCGGACGCATCTTTCATATAAAAGAGGGGACTCTTTTTGCCTATGATCCAGTATCAAAAGAGAATACAAAACTCTTAGAAAATATCGAGCACCCGCTCAAACTAAGCAAAAAAGCTTGCATCATCACGATAGAGTGCCAAGAACATACTCTAGAGTTTGATTTGTCTTTGATGCGTCAAACTCTTAAAAAGTTTTGATATAATCTTCAAAACGATAATAATTTATATATTTTAGGAAAAAATAATGGAAAAACGCGTAGAACCAATGACACTTTTTGGATACAACAAACTTCAAGCAGAGGTAAAAGACCTTAAAACGGTTAAAAGACCTGCAGTGGTCAAAGCGATCGAAGAAGCGCTAGAGCACGGAGATCTCAAAGAAAATGCAGAGTATCATGCGGCAAAAGAGCAACAAAAACAGATCGATAATCGCCTCGGCGAGCTTGCAGATATTCTTGGAAACTCTCAGATCGTAGATCCAAGTGAGCTTGAACATGCGCGTGTAAGCTTTGGTTCTACGGTGGTTGTTTGTGATATGGCAACAGATGAGGAGATGACCTATACGATCGTAGGGGGATGTGAATCCAATCCTGATATGGGGCTTATTAGCTTTTCTTCTCCTCTTGCAAAACAGCTTCTTGGAAAAGAGGAGGGTGATGAGGTGAAAGTACGTCTTCCGGGTGGAGAAAAAGAGCTAGAGGTTATCGATGTGAGCTATAAGGAGATCGTTTTTGAGTGCCATTAATGTAGGTGTTATCGGGGCGAGTGGATATACAGGCTTAGAGCTTGTCAAGATCCTTATCAACCATCCAAGATTCAATCTCACATACCTTGCAAACTCTGAGGGTGGGATGACTCTTAGTGAGCTTCACCCCTCACTCTCTGGTGTGTACGAGTGTGACGTGCTCAAAGCTGATGCACGCGATGCGGCACAAAAATGTTCTCTTGTTTTTTTGGCTCTTCCACACCAAACAGCGATGGATTTTGTCAAGCCACTCAGAGAGCTTGGTGTCAAAGTGGTGGATCTCTCAGCTGATTATAGACTCCCACAAGATATTTATGAGGCATTTTATTGTCCACACAAAGATAAAGAAAATCTAGAGAGTGCGGTTTATGGGCTTCCTGAGATGTTTCGTGATGAGATCGAGAATGCGAGCCTCATCGCAAACCCTGGATGTTTTCCTACATCCGCTCTTTTGGGGCTTTTACCTTTTATGAAGTATCGCGTTGCGCAGACCCCTATCATTATTGATGCCAAAACAGGGGTGAGTGGAGCAGGAAAAAAACTCAGTGATGTGACCCATTTTGTCAATGTCAACGATAATCTTTTTGCCTACAATCCGCTGATGCACAGACACGCACCAGAGATCGCACAAAAGCTAGATATCGATTTTGATGAGGTTCACTTTGTGCCCCATCTCGTGCCTGTAACACGTGGGATGTTATCTTCGATCTACATCCATGTTCAAGGGGAGTTTGACGCTTATAAAGTGCTCAAAGAGTATTATAATGATGAGCATTTTGTGCGTATTAGCAAAACACCTGTGGATATGAAAAATGTTGCAGGAACAAATTTTTGTGATATCTATGTGAAGCAAAATAAAAATATCCTCTTCATCTCGAGTGCGATCGATAATCTTATGCGTGGGGCATCTTCTCAAGCTGTAGTGAATGCAAACTTGATGATGGGGCTAGATGAGCGAAGTGGAATCTCAGATATTGCCTATGTCCCATAATGTAGTGCTCAAAGAGGGTGCGTATATCATCTCAGATGCGCACTATTCGCAAGAACGCCCCGAGCTTCTCTCTTTTTTTCAAGCCATAGCCGATGGAAGAGAAAAACCAAGCCAACTCATCCTTATGGGAGACATCTTTGATGCTCTTTTTGGACTTATCCCCTACACGTATAAACAAAACCAAAAGATGATCGATCTGCTTAAACTTATAGCACAAAAGATCGAAGTGGTCTATCTTGAGGGAAATCACGATTTTAATCTCTCCTATGTATTTGAGGGGATAAAAATATTTCCAATTGCTGCACAACCAGTGCTGTGCGAATACCAAGGAAAAAAAGTCTATCTCGCTCATGGAGACTTTTATATCGATGCAAAAAGAACATCCTATGCGTATAAACTCTACACCTCTTTTATCCGCAACAAGTACATCCTAAGAGTGCTTCGCCTTATTGACAATGTGAGCGGACACGCGATCTTGAATAATGTTGACAAACATCTCTCGATCAAAGATGACTGCAAGGAGTTTATAGGTTTTGAAGCATTTATCCAAAAACGCTTAGGAGATGACTATCCATGCGAGTATTTTATAGAGGGGCATTATCACCAAAATAGGAGCTTGAAATTTCCCCATTTTACCTACATCAATCTTGGTGCTTTTGCTTGCAATCAAAGATACTTTATAGTAAAATCGAGCAACGAAGCTACGTTATTAGAAGAGAAGATTTTCTCTTAAGGGACATAAAAATATGAAAATAGATGATTCATTGAAAGTGGGTTCCAATGAGATGGAACTCGTTGACTTTCGTATACTCAAACAAGAAGAGGATAAAGTTTATGAGGGGATCTATGGCGTAAACGTCTCGAAAGTTCGAGAGATTATAAAAATGCCACAGCTCACAGAACTTCCTGGAACGCCAGAGTTTATAGAGGGGATCTTTGATCTTCGTAGTGTGGTGATCCCTGTGGTAAATCTCGCCAAATGGATGAAGATCACTGAGCCCGCTGGAATAGAGACAAACAAGAGAGTCATTATCACTGAGTTTAATAATATTCTCATCGGTTTTGTTGTGCATGAAGCAAAAAGGATCAGACGTATCAGCTGGGCGGATATAGAGCCTGCTTCTTTTGTGAGTGGCAGTGAAGCGCTTGATGGAAGTAAGATCACAGGTGTAACAAAGATCGAAGATGACAATGTCCTTTTGATCTTAGATCTTGAGTCTGTAGTGCAAGATCTCGGTCTTTATGAGCCAGAGACAGGGACGATCCCAAAAGATCAAGATACTTTCTCAGGACTCTCCCTTGTGCTTGATGATAGCTCAACTGCGAGAAAAATAGTCAAAGAAGCGCTTGAAAATATGGGCTTTGATGTGATCGAAGCGATGGATGGACAAGAGGGACTTGATAAGCTGGATGAACTCTATGAGATCTATGGTGACAAAATAGAAGAGCATTTAAAAATTATAGTCTCAGATATTGAGATGCCAAAGATCGATGGATACCATTTTGCATCGAGTGTCAAAAAAGATGGAAGATTTAACAATATCCCAATCGTGTTCAACTCATCTATCAGTGATCACTTTGGTCAAGATAGAGGCAAAGAAGCCGGTGGAGAAGCTTACCTAGTGAAGTTTAAGTCTGGGGAATTTTATGATGAAGTCGCGCGAGTCGTTCGTGCGTATATGAAGTAGGAGTATAAATATGGATGAATTTCAGGAAATACTGCAAGATTTTTTAGTTGAATCTTTTGAATTAATAGAGCAATTAGACCAAGACTTAGTGGAGTTAGAATCAAGACCAGATGATCTTGAGCTTCTCAATGGGATCTTTCGTGTTGCACACACCGTCAAAGGTGCGTCTTCATTTTTAAATTTTGATGTTTTAACGCATTTGACACACCACATGGAAGATGTTTTAAACAAAGCAAGACATGGTGAGCTTAAAATCACTCCAGAAGTTATGGATGTGATCTTGGAGTCTATTGATCTCATGAAAACACTCCTACATGTGATACGTGATACAAGTGCTGATGCGGGTGTGGATGTATCTGAATGTGTATCAAGACTTGACAAGATCAGTGGTGGTGATGGAGAAGTAGAGACTCCTGTTGTCGAAGTCGCTGCACCTGTTGAGGAGGCTTCACAAGAGGAGCCAGAAGAGAGCGAGGCAGCAGCAGATGAACCTGATTATGAGAATATGGGTGAAGATGAGATCGAGGCTGAGATCGAGAGACTCTTAGCGCAAAGACAAGAGGAAGATAAAGCAAAACGTGAAGCGAAAATCGCTGCGGGTGAAGATGTCCCAGCACCTCCTCCTGCTCCGAGCGAAGAGGGTGATGCAAGTCAAGAGGCACCAAAAGCAGAAGCGAAAAAAGAGGCGCCAAAACCTTCAGCTCCAGTTGCACCAAAAGCAAGCGCAAAAGCAGAGTCACCGTCCGATGATGAACCAAAAGCAGCTGCACCAGCAGCGAGATCTGCTTCAACAGTAGAGCAAACGATACGTGTGGATGTAAAACGTCTTGATCATTTGATGAATCTTATTGGTGAGCTTGTTCTTGCAAAAAACAGACTTATCAAGATCAACGATGATGTAGAGGAGAGATATGAAGGGGAAGAGTTCTTAGAGGAGCTCAACCAAGTAGTTTCTATCGTATCGCTTGTTACAACAGATCTTCAGATCGCTGTTATGAAGACAAGAATGCTTCCTATTGGAAAAGTGTTCAATAAATTTCCTCGTATGATCCGCGATCTTACGCGTGAGCTTAACAAAAAAATCGAGCTAGAGATCAAAGGGGAAGATACAGAACTTGATAAATCGATCGTTGAAGAGATCGGTGATCCACTTGTACATATTATCCGTAACTCATGTGACCATGGTGTTGAGATGCCAGAAGTGCGTGCGGCTAAGGGAAAAAAAGAGAGTGGAACTATTGGGCTTAGAGCCTACAATGAGGGTAATGCCATCGTTATTCAGATAGATGATGATGGAAAAGGTCTTGATGCTGAGATGCTTAAAAATAAGTGTCTTGAAAAAGGTCTTATCACAGAAAAAGAAGCGGATATTATGACAGATAAGGATGCATTTGCACTTATCTTCAAACCAGGTTTCTCTACAGCAGCGCAGGTGACAAATGTCTCTGGACGTGGTGTGGGTATGGATGTGGTAAAAACAAATATCGAAAAACTCAATGGTATCATCGATATCGATAGTGAGATCGATGTGGGGACAACGATAAAACTCAAAATCCCTCTCACCCTTGCTATTATCCAAGCCCTTTTGGTAGGCGTTCAAGAGGAACATTATGCGATTCCTTTAGCTTCAGTTCTTGAGACAGTACGTATCTCCACAGAAGAGATCTATACAGTTGAAAACCGCTCGGTTATGAGACTCCGTGATGAGGTACTTTCTCTTGTTCATATTGGAGATATCTTTGAGGTAGAGCGTATTCTTGATTCGAGTGAACACGCATATGTAGTTGTTCTTGGGCTTGGTTCGAGTAAACTTGGACTTATCGTTGATACACTTGTAGGACAAGAGGAGATCGTTATTAAGTCTCTTGGTGAATACCTCAAAGGGATCGATGGGATCGCTGGAGCAACTATTCGCGGAGATGGTGGAGTGACTCTTATTGTCGATGTTGCAGATCTTATGCAGATGGCAAAAGGGGTCAAAACACAAGCACTCAGTGAAACAAGTTCAGCTGTGAGTAAAGAAAAAACAAGTGCAGCGGATTATACTGTGATGATCGTAGATGATTCTAAAACAGATAGAACGATCATGAGAAAATCTTTAGAACCACTGGGGATCAAGCTGATTGAAGCGAGTGATGGACAAGAAGCTCTTGGAATTCTTAAAAATGGTGAAGATCATTTTGATGCGATGCTTATTGATATCGAGATGCCACGTATGGATGGATATACACTCGCTACAGAGATCAAAAAGTACAATAAGTACAAAAACTTACCACTTATCGCCGTTACATCGCGTACAGGTAAATCGGATAGAATGAGAGGTGTTGAGTCTGGAATGGTTGAGTATATTACAAAACCTTATTCGTCTGACTATCTCTCAAGTGTGGTTCAGAGAAATATTAACTTTAAATCGGAGTTCTTATAATGAGTGATAAACTAAAAGATATAATCAGTAAACAAGCCAAAAATGATGCTATTGATGTAGGGCATGGAGACGATATCGTTCAGCTTGTCGGTTTCATTATTGGAGAAGAAGAGTACGCGGTGCCGATTTTAAGTATTCAAGAGATCATCAAGCCGATGGAGTGGACAAGAGTACCACAAACACCTGGCTATGTGCTTGGTGTTTTCAACCTTCGCGGATCGGTCATTCCACTTATAGACTTACGTCTAAAATTTGGACTCAAAGCGCAAAAACATAATGAAGAGACACGTTTCTTTGTTCTCAAGCAAGGGGATGATGTTGCTGGATTTGTGATCGATAGACTCACAATGGCACTGCGCATCAAAAAATCAGATATTGGACCAGCTCCTGACACGATGGCAGGCGATGAGAGTCTTATTGATGGTGTTGGAAAGCAAGCGGATAGAATCCTAACAATTTTAAAAGTGAATAAATTGTTAGAGAGAGACTTCTCTTAAATAGTGATGCAATGCAGCAAACTCGCATAGAGATCTCCCATAAAGCTCATGAACTCTCTATCTCTTTTTTGGGAGAGTTCGATCTTTATCATATTAGTGATTTTGAATCAAAAATAAAAAAACAGGATCTAAGTAGTGTCGATAGAATCACTCTTGATTTTTTGCAGACGCACTCTATAGATACTGCAGCTGCACTTTTCTTAGATAAACTTCAAAAAGATTTTTCTCAAAAAAAAATAAATGTTACATGGCTTATTGAAAATAAAGAGATCAAAGAGACTCTTGAACTGATACGTGAGAAAAAGACACAAAGCAAAACGCTTCTGAAGCCCAAAAGAAGAACACCTCTGCAATATATTGGTGATGCGACTTGTAAGAACTACAAAGGTTTTTTAGACTTTGTCTCTTTTTTGGGTCTTTTGTTTTATGCAAAATTTCATACCCTTCGCTCTTGGAAAAACCTGCGCTATAGAGAGATCTTATTTGAGATGAATGAGAGTGCTATCAAGGCACTTCTTATTGTTGCAATTACGAGTTTTTTGATTGGTGTCGTTGTTGCTTATCAATCAGCATACCAACTCAAAATCTATGGTGCGAATATCTTTATCGTTGATATGCTTGGTCTCTCGATACTTCGCGAGCTCTCCCCTTTGATTACAGCCATCATAATCGCAGGGAGAAGTGGTTCTTCTTTTACTGCTCAGATCGGTGCGATGAAGATCACAGAGGAGCTTGATGCGATGCGTACTATGGGCTTTGATCCTTATCTCTTTTTAGTGATCCCTCGTATTATTGCACTTATGATCACGATGCCGATCCTTATTTTTATCTCTGATGTTATGGCGCTCTTTGGTGGGATGATCATCTCCAATACCTATCTTGATATTTCACCCTCATTGTTTATGGAAAGGTTTAATGATGTGATCGCAGCCAAACATTTTTTTGTAGGGATCATCAAGGGTCCGTTCTTTGCCTTTTTGATAGCGACAATAGCAATTCACAGAGGGCTTCGCGTACAAAACGATACACAAAGTATCGGAGTCAATACGACTAAGAGTGTGGTTGAGTCGATCTTTGCTGTCATTGTGTGTGATGCGATCTTTTCTGTATTCTTTACAAATTTGGGGATCTAATGCAAGCGATCATTGAAGTAAGAGATCTTAAAACTGCTTTTGATACCAATGTGGTACACGATGGTCTTAATCTCACTATCCATGAGGGGGAGATCTATGGACTCTTGGGTCCAAGTGGATGTGGCAAATCGACACTCCTGCGCGAGATGGTGATGCTGCAAAAATTTGAGGGGGGAGATATCAAGATCTTTGGTAAAAGCCTCAAAAGAATATCGCATAAAGAATCTCAAGCACTTTGTCGAAGATGGGGAGTGTTGTTTCAAGCAGGTGCGCTCTTTACCTCACTCAACCTTTATGAAAATATCGCTTTGCCACTCAAAGAATACACAGATCTCAGTGAGAGTATGATCCAAGATATCGTCAAGTTTAAACTCGATATCGTGGGGCTCAAACAAAGTGATGCTTTTTTGTACCCCTCACAAATTAGTGGTGGGATGAAGAAAAAAGCCTCCCTTGCAAGAGCTTTGTCTATGGATCCAAAACTTTTATTCTTAGATGAACCTACAAGTGGTTTGGATCCTATTTCAGCGAGAGAATTTGATCGTTTGATCTTAAAGCTTCGCTCTTTATTGGGGCTTAGCATTGTGATGGTCTCACACGATTTACGATCGATTTATGATACACTTGATAGACTCGCTGTAATCGATAATAAAAAAATAGTTTACGAAGGGAGTTTAGATATGATACACCAAGAAAAAAGTGAATTTATCCAAACATTTTTTAAGGCTGCACATGAATAATAAAGTGAACTACACCCTTGTTGGATTCATCGTCCTTCTTGGATTTACTCTGATGATGGGGTTTTCTTATTGGCTTTTAAAGCCTACATCCAAAGATGATTCAACTATCTATATTATCTATTTTGATGAGTCTGTTTTGGGGCTTAATATTGACGCTCCGGTAAAGTACAGAGGACTCTCCGTAGGAAAGGTCACAAAACTTAATCTTGACCCAAATAATAGAGAGCAAGTGGAAGTACAAGTCACCGTGCAAAAAGATACGCCTATCAAAACCAATACTCTTGCAAAGCTTACACCTCAAGGGATCACGGGACTGAGTTATATCAACTTGATCATGAGTGAGAGTGATGCGAGTCCTTTAGTGGCTACGAATGGGCAAAAATATCCAGTGATCCCATCTGCGCCCTCTTTTATGGATACGATCGAGCGTTCATTGGGGGATGTTTCGGTGAATTTATCTGAAGCACTCTCGCGTACAGCTGAGCTTTTAGATGATAAGAATAAAGAGCAGTTCGCATTGATACTGAGTAAAAGTGCGAGTGTCCTTGATAAGATCGATAGAACGCTGAGTGAGGAGATGATCACAAACTTTCAAGCGACGATGCAAAGCTTAAGAGTTACATCCCAAGAGCTTGAACATTTAGCGCCAAAAATGGACGCTCTTGTACAAAGAAGTGTACTATTTGAAGATGAGATTGCTGCTTCTATTGGCTCTATTAAACAAACCTATCTCAATGTAGGGCTTACTATGGATCGCTTTAGAGATGCCCTAGAGAGTGGTCAGTTTAATATCAAAGAGATCGCTTCGGATGTAGTGCCAAATATGAATCATACGCTTATAGAGTTGCAGCAAATACTCTCCAAAACAGAGGATGTCCTTGAAAAATATGAGAGAAGTCCGGCTGATCTGTTTTTGAGACAAGAAGAGATAAAAAAAGGTCCTGGGGAGGAGTAGAGATATGCGTTTATATATAGTAGGTTTTTTAGTGATCTTTTTCTCTGGATGTAGCACAATGACACCAGCTGTAACAGAGTACAGAATCGAGACTTCAAGTTTAGAGAACTCACACACTCCAAAGAGTGGATGTAGCAATAAAACACTCAAAGTACAGCGTGCATTTGCTGCGAATAGTTTGATGTCTCATAGTATGAAC
Source organism: Sulfurimonas sp. (assembly GCA_034005845.1). Taxonomy (GTDB): domain Bacteria; phylum Campylobacterota; class Campylobacteria; order Campylobacterales; family Sulfurimonadaceae; genus Sulfurimonas. The sequence goes on from JAVETX010000004.1 coordinate 26,930, forward strand.
TATGGGATCGGAACACACAAACAGTATTCCTATACACAAGCAAAGTGGGCAGATACTCCAAACAAAGCGATCACGATGCAACTCACAAATGCACTACGAAAAAGCGCACTCTTTGGGAGTGTACTTGGGGATCATTCCCGCAGTGGTGCTGATCTGATCTTGGAGAGTTCCTTAGAAGAGTTTATGCAATATTTTGATGAAGATTCAAAAGACTCTTTTGTCAAAATAGTGATCCATTTCACTTTGATCGATACAACGAATAATCAGGTGATAGAGACCAAATCCTTTGAGGCAAAAGTAGATGCTCCAAGTGATGATGCTCAGGGTGGAGTTTTGGCTCTCAATGAGGGATTAAAAGAGATATTTGCACAAAATAGAGTATGGCTAGAAGAGGTGTGTCAATGATAGAGGAAAAAGAGTATAAACAGCGAAGAGATATCTTAGCAAAACAGTTGCCAAAAAAAAGTGTGAGCATTTTTTTAAGTAGCACAAATAAAAGACGCTCCAATGATACAGACTTCCCTTATAGACAAGATAGCAACTTTTATTATCTCTCAGGTTTTAAAGAGGATAATGCAGCACTTGTTTTTGTCAAAAAAAATAAAAGTGTACAAAGCATACTTTTTGTGCAAAAAAAAGATCCTACCATGGAGCTATGGAATGGGATACGTCTAGGGAAAAAAGAGGCGAAAAAGGTTTTTGAAGTCGATAAGGTTTATGTGAGCGATTCTCTAGAGAAGAGATTAGCAGAGTTTTTAGAGAACAAACAAAGAGTTTTGTATGACTTTGATTGTGATAATGAACTTCTCTCTAAGATAAAAAGTTTGGCAAAAAGATGCAAGATACATCAGGATGTAGCACCTTTTGTCTATAAAATGAGACTCTTAAAATCCCCAAGTGAGATCGCTTTGATCCAAAAAGCGTTAGAGATCACGAAAGAGGCACACCATCAAGCGATGCAGATGAGAAAGAGGGACAAATATGAGTACCAAGTCCAAGCAGAGATAGAGTATACATTTAAGAAAAATGGAGCCTATAGCGATGCCTATACAACGATTGTCGCTTCTGGAAATAATGCAAATACTTTGCACTACATCCAAAACGATAAGAGGTTTTGTGAGGGGGAGATGATCCTTATTGATGCTGGATGTGAGTATGAGTATTATGCGAGTGATATTACAAGAACTATCCCTGTGGGCACAAAGTTTACAAAGGCGCAAAAAGAGATCTATAGCCTTGTATTGGATGTACAAAAAAAGATCATAAATATGATCCGCCCAGGTGTGATGCGCAGTGAGTTACAAACAAGATCAGAAGAGCTTTTATGTGAGGGGATGATCGCGCTTGGTATCTTGGAGGGAGAGCTACAAGAGTTGCTTGAAACGAAGACACATAAAAAGTACTATCCACATGGAATAGGGCACTGGATGGGGATAGATGTACACGACCAAGCCCCATATAAATACGATAATGCCCAAGAGATCCCCTTGCAAAAAGGGATGGTTCTCACCATCGAACCTGCCTTATACTTTGATGAAAAGGATACTGATATCCCTTTAAAGTACCGTGGAATAGGTGTACGCATCGAAGATAATATCTTGGTTACGAACAAAGGCTTTAAAAATCTCTCAAAAGAGATTATCAAAGAGATCGAAGATATAGAGTCTTATTCATCTGAATAGGCATAGGTCCAGCCTGTGAGATTTTCTATTTTAGCTTGAGGGAAGTTGTCTGAATCCGCAAGAAAATCGATCACAAACATGATGGTATGTGGGATGTTTTGCTGATCTTCTGGTTTGATAAGAAGCATCGGCATCGCCGTATCTTGGGTACTCTCACCAAAACCTACAGGCATGAGTTGGCTCATAATCTCTTGAGGATTTTTGATACTATGCTCATCCATAAATTTATCAAGGATCGCTGCTTGGATATCTTTTGGTAGATTGTCTGAGGTGTTTAAAAATATACTAAAGTGGATCGGTGTCTCTTTAAATTTTTCAGGTGCCGGTGCGACCATCATAATATACTCAACATTCTCTAGGTGTTTTTGTATCTCAAATGGGTCAAAATATCTTTTTGTTTTAATTGCATCTGGTTTCATATTTTCTCCTTATTTTTTTAAAAAGTCTCGAAGTTCTATATACTCTTCTTCTATCGTTTTCATATTTTGAAGCATTTTGAGCTCATCAACCCCTGCATTCTCTTTTAAAAACTCTTCACGCCACTCTATATTTTTGCTGAGTTCTTCGAGCCCTGTTGTCACGTATTCGAGCATCTGATCGATCTCAGCACCGTTTATCATCCCGTTAGAATCTGCCTTGTAAAACAAAAGAGCGTACTCTCCCATCTCATTGGAATAGCGAAAGTCTTCAGCTATATTTTTGATAATTTGTTGGATCCGTTTGTTCTTAAATTCTCTTTTTGCCATGAGTACCTCTTTATAAAAATAGAGCTATTTTTTTCTTGCGCTATTTTAGCCTAAAAAGATTTTTAGAGACTAAAAAAATAAGGTTAATTGGTATAAGAGTTGCTTAGCATCATAGAACATAACAGGAAATCATATGAAGTTTATAGAAGCTCTCAAACTTAGAAGTAAACTCTTTTTATTATTTATTCTTGTCACGCTTGGACTTATTAGTGTGGGGATTATGGGCGCGATCAATGTCAATGATACAAAGAAAAATCTTGACACCCTCTATTTTGGCTCCCTTGTTCCTGTGATCGAGCTCAATGAGATCCTCCAAAAATACCACAGCAATATCGCAGGCTCGCTCTATAAAGCACAAAGTGCAGAGATGAGCCCAAGCCATATCACGCTTCAGCTAGAAGAGGGACTTGAGGCGATAAGAAAACTTTGGATCAGTTATGAGTCTCACTATAAACGAGATGAAGAGCTTGCCTATACTCAGTATGCAGCATTAGAGATTCAAGTGACCAATGATTATTTCAAAAAGATCATAAGAGCTCATGAGAATGGACTCTCTTATGACAAAATCCCGCTGAGTAAATTAGAGAAAAAAATATCGCATATCCATCTTATTTTGCAAAAACTGATCCGTTATGAAACGGATGTAGCAAAATATAGAAGAGTGGAGTTTTTAAAAGAGTATAACTCCCTTGTATTGAAGCTCAATATTGTTCTGAGTGGAGTGATATTAGTGGTTCTATTTACGATGTTTAGCGTATTTCGAAGTATTCAAAACGATCAATCAAAACTCGAAGGTGCAACAAAAAAACTCAAATCGCTCAACAAAAAACTAGAAAACGCATCGTATACCGATACCCTAACAGATCTTCATAACAGACGCTATTTCAATATGGTGTATGAGCGAGAACTCAAACGTGCAAAACGAACACACAGCTACATCACTTTTATGATGCTTGATATCGACTATTTTAAGCAATACAACGATAATTATGGGCATCTTCAAGGGGATAATGCACTTAAAGTGGTCGCAGATGTTTTGCGTGATGTTCTTAAAAGACCGAGCGACTTTTTGTTTCGCCTTGGCGGGGAAGAGTTTGGGGTTCTCCTCACACAAACAGATGAAAAAGATAGTGCCTCTCTTGCACACAAGATATGTGAACGTGTCAAAGCTGCACAGATCGAGCACGCACACTCAAAAGCGAGCCGTTTTTTAACGATCTCTATAGGTTTGGTAACATGTATTGCAGATGATGCGCTCGATGGAGATATGTTGATGTCGTGTGCGGATAAGATGCTCTATCAAGCAAAAGAGGAGGGGCGTGATCGCTATATGATCACAACAACAGCGTGTGATCTTGCACAAAAAGCTTAGTGCTTTGGCTTAAAACGAAATCCTTCTTCTACCAAGAGTGCACGTAAGCGCTCTTTGATATCGCCTTGAAACTCCATCCAGCCCTCTTTGGATGTACCGCCACATCCCAAGCTCTTTTTGATCTTTTTAAGAAGGGTAGTATTTTGTGTCTCTTCAAGACAAAACTCACCCACAAGTGTGACCACTTTGCCTCTTCTTTTTTCTTTTTTGAAAAAGAGTTGGTGTTTTTGTGGCTCTAAGATCTCTTGGGCGATGGAGGACTTGCGAGGAGATTCTACTTTTGCCCAACCATCTTCGATCTCAGCGCCGATAAAAAGATCTAACTTTTTTCCGCGTGACACTATCTTACTTCTTGTGCGAGGATGCTGATCCCCTTTGTTGGATAGTTTTGAGTTTTGAGCGCTTGTGTGATTGCTTCTGAGGAGTAAAGTGTATGATCATATACGACCACAAACAGCTTGTCTCCTGAGCGTAAGAATGTCGATTCACCGTACTCTGTATAGCGCGTTGCACCGATGCTAATGATCGCATCTGTAGGGTTTTTAAGCGCTTGGATGTACTCTTGGAGTGGCTCGAGTGGTCCAAAATCTTTTTGTGTGTTGATCTGGTTGAGCATCCACTCTTGGAGTTGCTCATAAAAATAGCTGTATCCAGAGAGTTCTACATCCTCACCATAGGCATGGAGTATCTCTTCGCGCAGTAAAAAGCTACAAATAGAGTAGCGATCCATCACGCCACCTTCAGCAAAGGTATCGATCTCAAGAAGAGTATCACTGAGCCCCTTTGATTCTGCGCCCCAGTTTTTTTTGTCACTGATCTTGCTTGCACCCTCTACGCGGATAGAACAGTCGTTGTAAGCGCCAAAATGTGTGGGTGTGATAGAAGAGAGCACTCCATCTGTGTAGCCAAGCTTACAGAGAAGAGCTACTTCTGGTTCTGCTTGGATATTGAGTTTCTCATCAGCTAAGCGGATATATTTACTCGAGAGTGGATAGGTGCTGAGAATCTCTTTAGCATTTGTTTCTCCTGGGAGATAAAAAGGAAACATCCCTTTAGGAGCTGCCTCATCGGCTGTGATAATATCTTTAAAATCTTCTAACTCACCCGCTTGCGCCAGATGCAGAGCAAAGTTGCCCGCGATCCCTAGACCTAGAAAATTTTGATACTGTGCCACTAGAGTTCCCCTTTTGCTTTTGCCTCAGCGAACTCTTCGTAGCTCCCTCTAAAATCGATATAGCTTCCATCTTCGTGAAGCTCAATAATGCGCCCTGCAAAAGCATCTAAAAGCTCACGGTCATGCGATACACAGATCACATTCCCTTTGAACTCATGCAGTGCTTCACCAAGTGCCACGATCGCTTCGAGGTCAAGGTGGTTTGATGGCTCATCAAGAACGAGGAAGTTTCCACCCTCAAGCATCATTTTAGAAAGCATCATTCTGTGTTTTTCCCCACCAGAGATACTTTTGACAGATTTTTCTTGTTGCTCACCATTAAAGAGCATACGTCCAAGACAGTTACGGATCTCTGCGATCTCACGTTTTGGGTCAAAACCTCTGAGCCAATCATAAAGTGTTCCATCCCCTTTGATCGTGTCAGCTGTGTCTTGTGGGAAGTAAGAGTTTTCTATCGTAGCACCCCAATGGATCTCACCACTCGTAGGCTTAAGCTCTTCCATAATGATCTTAAGCAGGGTAGTTTTTCCTACACCATTGCCACCGATAAGAGCCACTTTTTCACCTGGCTCAAATTTGAGAGTGATATCTTGGAGTACTTGATTGTCACCATAAGCATGGCTAATATTGGTGATCTCAAGTGCCTCATCCCCCATCGCTCTTTTTGCTTTAAAGACGATACTTGGATCACGGCGTGAAGATGGCTTGATATCTTCGATCACGAGTTTGTCGAGTTGTTTTTGTCTTGATGTTGCTTGTTTTGCCTTAGAAGCATTGGCACTAAAGCGGCGAACAAAGGCTTCGAGTTGCTCTTTTTCTTTCTCTTTTTTTGCATTATCAAGTTCCATCTGTTTTGCCATAACGTTTGCCGCGATGTACCAGTCATCGTAGTTTCCTGTAAACTCACGGATCTTTTGATAATCTACATCCAATATATTGGTTACAACAGCATTTAAAAAGTGTCTATCGTGAGAGATGACAACCATTGTACCTTCATGGCGCTGCAGCTCATTTTCTAGCCAACTGATCGTCTCGATATCGAGGTTGTTGGTAGGCTCATCGAGAAAGAGTACATCTGGACGAGGGAAAAGGACTTGAGCAAGAAGTACTTTGAATTTATCGGCACTATCGAGTGTGCTCATAAGATCGTGGTGATGATCCGCAGGGATACCAACATTTTCTAAGATCTTTGCGATGTTGACATCGTACTCATAGGTTGGGTCCTCTTCAACACAGATCACTTCGAGGTCTGCAAGACGGTTATTCACCGCATCATCTTCAAAGTCACCGTTTGTATAGAGATCTTCTTTTTCTTTGATCGCATCAAAGAGTCTTTTGTTTCCACAAAGTACCGCATCAGCGATCGTGTAGTCTTCATACGCGTATTGATTTTGCCCAAGTACGCCTACTTTGAGACCATTTTCAACGATCACATCTCCATCATATTCATCAATCTGACCAGAGAGTATCTTTAAAAAGGTTGTTTTTCCAGCACCGTTGGCACCGATGAGTCCATATCGCTTGTGGCGATCGAGTTTAAGATTAATATCTTGGAAGAGGACTCTGCTTCCATAACGCATAGTTAAATTTTGTACAATTACCATAGAACACTTCTTTATTTGAGGTGCTTAGGTGCACCCATTATTTTGATGCGATTATACAAAAGAGTTGTTTAAAAGCGTATTATTTCTCTTCTTGCTCATCTTGGGATGTATCACGAGAGCCCTCAAAAGCGTTGACGATATCAGAGGTGATCGTATCGACATTCTCATTGATTACTTCTTTAGAACAAGCACTAAAAGTGAGGAGTGTTAAAAATGCGAGGAATACTAGTTTCATTTCTTTCCTTTTTTTTGTAGAATTGTAGCAAATAAACTGTTAGGTAAGAGAAGATGCAAATACGTGAACTGAGTTTAAAAGAGTTACAAAGTGCTTATGAAGTGGTTCGCGAACTTTATGAAGATCTGAGTTATCAAGAGTTTGAAGACCTGATCTATGATATGCGACATATTGAGTATAAGATGATCGGTGTCTTTGAGAGAGAATCGCTTATAAGTTATGCAGGTGTTGCAGTGAGTACAGACCTCATTTATAAGCGCCACTTAAGAGTCTATGAATTCATCACAGCCGAGCCTTATGAGAGCGAAAAATACGATGCACTCTTGTATGAATATCTTGTTGATTACGCAAAGATGGGGATGTGTGAATCTCTTGTATTTTCTAAAGAGGGGATCTGTGCTGAGCCCTTAGAGAAAAATACCCTTTATGTTCAAAGAGTATTTTAGGTGCGATATTCTGAGTAGTTAAAACCCTCTAAAAACTCTAAACACTCTTCAAGTTTGAGTGGTTTTGAGAAGAAATATCCTTGAATGATATCGCAATGATTCTCTTCTAAAAACTTCACATTCTCTTCTGTCTCTGCACCCTCTGCAATGAGGCGCATATTGAGTGCTTTTGCCACAGCAATAATCGCTTTGATAATACTAATATCATCAAGGTCAGTTGGAAGATGGCGCACAAACTCTCTATCGATCTTGAGTTTGTCAAAGTTGAATTTTTTGAGATAAGAAAGAGAGGAATATCCTGTTCCAAAATCATCAATCGCGATCGAAAAACCAAGCGATTTGAGTGTTTCGAGTTTATAGATAGAATCTTCTATATTTTCTATGAGGGCACCCTCAGTGATCTCTAGTTCGATCCTTTTTGGATCGACACCGTGTTCTTTGATGATTTGGTATACGCTTGAGACGAAGTTCTCTTTTTTGATATGAAGACTCGAGATATTTATGGCAACTTTTATTTGTGTAAATCCAGCTGCATCAAAGCGCTTGAGAGCTTCACACGATTCTTTGATGACAAAATCAGTAAATGGAATGATAAGACCCAAGGACTCAGCTACATGAATGAACCTATCTGGTGGAACCATCCCAAGCTCTTCGTTGTGCCAGCGTAAAAGGGCTTCAACTCCTGTTACTTTTTTCTCTTGCAAGGAGACTTGTGGTTGAAATACAACGTGAAGCTCCTCTTTTTCAAGCGCTTTTTTAAGGTTTCTCTCTTTAGAGAGACGAAAGTTGATGGCAACATTCATATCAAGCTGATAAAAGCAGTAGTTGTTCTTTCCAAACTCTTTTGCCTTGTACATCGCTGTATCAGCGTGTTGCAAGAGTTCGACCTTGTCTTTGGCATCATCAGGAAAGATCGCTATACCGATACTCGCAGAGGGGAGATATTCTACATTGTTGATATGTAGGGGCTCTTTGAGATCATCTAAAATTCTTTGCGCGATGGCGACGATATCTGTTTTTTCATAATCTTCTAAGATGATCACAAACTCATCTCCACCAAAACGTGCGAGTGTATCACTTTGGCGGATCGATTTGTTGAGTGTTTGGGCGATCTTCATTAAAAACATATCGCCAATATAATGCCCCGAAGTATCGTTGATAAGCTTAAAATCATCAAGATCTACAAAAAGCAGACCAAGTTTGCGGTTGTAGCGTTTTGCCACTTCGATCGCTTTGGCAAGTCTGTCATCAAAGAGTGTTCTATTTGGCAAGCCTGTAAGAGCATCTTGATAGGCTAGTTTTTTTATCTTTTCTTCACTCTTTTTTCTCTCTGTGATGTCCGTGGTCACACCAAGATAATGGATGATGTTTTCTTTTTGATCACGGATGGTAATGATGCGAAGCCACTGCGAATAGACTGATCCATCGTGACGTCTATCGGTGATCTCTCCCTCCCAGAAGTTTTTCTCCATCAGATCAGCCCACATATTTTTATAGACTTCATTGGATGTCCAGCCAGAGGAGAGAATATTTGTCTTTTGCCCGATGAGCTCCTCCTCTTCATAGCCTGTGATCTCAGTGTAGCGCTTGTTGACTTTGATGATCTTGGTCGTAGGGTCGGTGATCACCATCCCATCTTCTGCATTTTCAAAACAGCTTGCAGCGAGCTTGAGCTCAGCAGTGTTTTTGATCCTCTCTTGAAGCATTTTGAGAAGTAAGAACAAAAAAACCAAAACAAGGAAAAATCCAAAAATAAAGTAAGGAACCCCTTTAGAGACATTTTCCCATGCTTTTTGAATAATCGCATCTTGTGGAATCTCTACGATAAGGATAAACTCTAGTTTTTTATCCAAAAAGCTATCTGTGAGGGTAGTAGATTTGAGATCTTTGTGCAAAATATCGTAGTGTTGGATATTTTTGAGTGGGTTGAAGAGTTTAAAATAAAAGGTGTTATTCTCTCCCAATACTTTGGCACTCTCATAGCGTTGTATCTCCTCCCAAAGTAGGGAAGATTTGTCCATCACTTGACTTGTGCCTTTGATCTCGAGCTTTTGTGATTGAGGTGGGAAGATCCATTCCCCATCATGATTGGCGATAAATATATTGAGCTTGGTATGTTTGGTGTAGTTTATGAGCTTTTCAAAGAGTGAATCAAAAGAGATATCAAGAACCAGAACCCCCTGTTTGTTTCCCACCTGATCAAAAATAGGGGAAGCGACTTTAAGAAGGGGCTCTTTAGATGGGGCTTGGGTGTTGAGCTTAGAGATGTAGATCTCCTCTTCGTTGAGTTTGAGTGCTTCTTGGATGTAGATGAGATGAGGGTTTGGTGATGCATCTATCTCATCTTCGAGGATGATCTCACCATTGAGCGATGAGATAATGAGCAACTCTTTGCCACTCAGGTCAAAAATATGGAGTTTTTTGTAGCTTGTTTTGTAGCGCATAAAGTCTAAAAGTTCGTTAGTGATAGGCTCTTTTTTTGTATGCTCTTTTTTGTATTTGGATGTTAGATAAAAAATATCCCCGCTGATACGAGCGAGTTCCTCTTGCAATATGAGAGAGATATCTTGGAGGAGGAGATCTGATTGTTTGGAGAGTTGCTCCTCTTGGGTAAAATACTCTTTTTGGTAAATGAAATAAAAAACAAAGCTAAAAAGCAAAGTTGTGAGTAAAAATAGACCTACAAATGCACGCATGATAAATCCTCTATACGGTAGTGTGATATTCTACACAAATTACTTGCAAATACAAAGAAAAAAAAGGAGCTTTTAACAATAGAGAGGATAGCATATTTACATGAAATCACTCTATATAACAGCATCACAAAAGAATGCAGGAACCCTTTTTGTCTCATTAGGATTGATGGAAATACTCAAGCGCAATCTCCATCGCGTGGCGTTTTTTCGTCCTATCATCGCCTCACACCAAAAGCGCGACCATGATATAGAGTTTATCTTGGAGCGTTATGGCTTAGAGATGGAGTATGAGGAGTGCTTTGGGTGTGATGTAGATCATGTCGAAAAGATGCTCTCTTCGCACCAAAGCGATACCCTCATTAATGAGCTTTTAGAAAAATTTAAAAAGCTCGAAGAGGAGTATGACTTTGTGCTGTGTGAGGGGATACAGCGCTCTTTGCTGCGATCTCATATCGGCTATGATCTCAACCTCAAACTTGCACAAAACTTCTCTAGCGGAATTATCTCTGTCGTGAGTGCTCAAGGTCTAAGCACTCAAGATATCTATGAAGAGATACTCATCGAAAACAAAAATATAATCGATGAGGGCTCCCAACCCTTTGCGACCTTTGTAAGCCGTATAGAGCCCAAAAAAAGAAAGAGTGTGGAGCAAAAACTTCAAAAGTATGAGTTTGATCTTTACTTTTTAGAGGAGCAAAAAGAGCTGAGTTTACCGATCTTAGAAGATGTGATTGAGACGCTTGGAGCACAAAAAGTACTCTTTGGTGAGAATGATCATACTCGCGTGGTGCGGGAGTTTCGTGTGGCGGCTCTTGGGGTGGATAACTTTTTAGATCATATCCAAGAGGATGACCTAATCGTCGTGCCAGCAGATAGATCAGAGATCATCTTGGCTCTTTTTGGCTCGCTGTATTCGAGTGCCTATCCTAATATTAGCGGGATACTTTTTCCTTTTGATATGCGTGCACATCCTAACATACAAAAACTCATCGAGGGGCTCAAAGGGCATAAGATACCGATACTAAGTGTTGCCACAGATACCTATGAGACGGTGCAAAATCTCTCAAAAGTGTATGCAAGATTGCGCGTCAAGAGTGAGAGAAAGATAGCACTTGCCCTTGGGCTTTTTGCTTCAAGTGTCGATACAAAAAAGATAGAAGAAAAAATCAGCCACATCCAAAGTGATGTGATGACACCTCTGATGTTTACTTATAAGATCTTTGAGCTTGCACGTCAAAACAAAAAGAAGATCGTGCTTCCAGAGAGCCAAGATGAGCGAATACTTCGAGCCGCAGAGATACTTTTGCGTCGTAATGTCGTGGAACTCGTACTTCTTGGGAACCCGCAAGAGATCAAAGAAAACTCACTTCAGCTTGGGCTTGATATTAGCCAAGCTGAGATTGTAGACCCGATGAACTCTCCATGGCACAAAGAGTTTGCCCAAGAGTTGTATGCCTTGCGTAAAGCAAAAGGGTTGAGTCTTGAGGGTGCCCAGGAGATGATGCGCGAGGGGAGCTATTTTGCCACGATGATGGTGCACAAAGGGTATGCAGATGGGATGGTGAGTGGGGCGATTCACTCTACTGCAGATACGATTCGACCCGCTTTGCAGATCATTAAAACTACTTCGGATGTAAGCGTGGTATCGAGTGTGTTTTTTATGTGTCTCAAGACCAAAGTGCTTGTCTATGGAGACTGTGCGGTCAATCTTGACCCAGATGCCACGATGCTCGCAGATATTGCCATCGCTTCGGCGACAACTGCGCGCTCTTTTGGGATAGAGCCAAAGGTGGCGATGCTCTCTTATTCGACAGGAAAGAGTGGAAGTGGTGCGGATGTAGAGAAGGTGCGCGAAGCGACAGAACTCGTTAAAGCAAAAAGACCCCAGCTTCTTGTAGAGGGACCGATCCAGTACGACGCCGCGATCGATAAAGAGGTGGCGCGTACCAAGCTTCCTGATTCTCAAGTGGCAGGGGAGGCGAGTGTCTTTATCTTCCCTGATCTCAATACCGGAAACAACACCTACAAGGCCGTGCAGCGCTCTAGTGGCGCTCTTGCGATCGGGCCAGTACTTCAAGGGCTCAATAAGCCCGTGAATGATCTTAGCCGCGGATGTAGTGTAGATGATATCGTCAACACAGTTGCGATCACAGCGATACAAGCAGGAGAAAAAGAGTGAAAATAGCAGTTATCAATTCGGGGAGCTCTTCGATCAAGTTTAAGTTATTTCATCATCATAGTTTGGATCTGCTCGCACATATCCATGTGGAGAAGATAGGGGAGTTTAGCTCTACGACCACGTTGAGCTTTAAGGGGCAAAAAAAGGTCACAACCTCGATACTCAAAGACCATCAAGAGGGCTTAGAGCAGATCGCTTCGCTTTTGGCAAAAGAGCATATCTTGGATGATTTTTGTTCTTTGGATCTCATGGCACACCGGGTAGTGCATGGGGGAGAGTATTTTAGTGATGCGACCTTTGTCACTGCAGATGTAATAGAAAAAATAAAAGAGCTGATCCCTTTGGCACCCCTGCATAACAAAGCCAACCTAGAGGGGATAAAGATCTCTATGCAAAAAGCCCCACAAGTACCACAGGTAGCAGTATTTGACACCGCTTTTCATGAGACGATGCCCAAAGAGGCTTTTATGTATGCGCTCAAACATTCGATGTACGATGAGCATAAAATACGTCGCTATGGATTTCATGGAAGCTCTCACGCCTATGTCTTGGGTGAGGCAGCAAAGTTTTTGCAAAAAGATGTGGATACGCTCAACATTATCACCCTGCATCTTGGAAATGGCTCGAGTGCTTGTGCGATACAAAATGGAAAGAGTATAGATACATCAATGGGATTTACCCCACTCGAAGGGCTTGTAATGGGCACGCGAAGTGGTGATATCGACCCCGCTGTGGTGGTGTATATGCAAAGGGTTTTAGGGCTGAGTGTCGATGAGGTCGATCGTATTCTCAATGAAGAATCAGGACTCATGGGGATCTGTGAGATCAAAGATGTGCGCACGATCTTAGAGCAAGAAGATGAGGCTTCTATGCTTGCTATAGCGATGATGGTGCGACGTATCAAAAAATATATCGGGGCGTATATGGCACTTTTAGGGCGTGTGGATGCGATCGTCTTTACAGGTGGCATTGGGGAAAATAGTGCGGTAATTCGCCAAAGAGTCTTGGAAGATCTTGGCTTTGGAGTTGCCCTAGATAAGGAACAAAATGATCAAAACGCAACACGCATCTCTATATCTAAAAGTAGTATAGAGCTCCTTGTGATCAAGACAGATGAAGAGCTTGAGATCGCAAAAGAATCACTTAAGCTTTTAGAGCAAAAACCGATATTATCATAAGAGAAAAATCAAAGGATTGACTATGAAAATAACTTCTATGCAAACACCGCCACCATCGTTTCAAGAAAATGCAAAGGGGATCAAACCTCTTTATACAGAGAAACTTACAGCTGATGAAGCCAAAGAGTTGCGCCAACAAGTAGAGCTCAATGCAAACGCTTTTACCTTCAACTCGGTAGAGATCCAGAGCAATCTTTTTAAGCCTCAAGGTGATTTTGAAAAAGAGTACCAAGAGTTTCAAAGCTTTTTAAAAGATGTCGGCTATGAGGGCAAACCTATCGCATCTCTGAGCCAAGAAGAAGCAGGTGCACTCGTCGCAGAGGATGGCTTTTTTGGGATAGAGCAAACATCCCAAAGGATCGCTGACTTTGTCATCAATGGAGCAGGGGGCAATGAAGATCTGCTTCGTGCAGGACGTGAGGGCGTGCTCAAAGGTTTTGAAGAAGCCCAACAAGCATGGGGCGAAGAAAAACTCCCTGACATCTCTCAGCAAACGATGAAAAAAGCAGTAGAGATGATCGACAGAGCAATGAGTGATCTAGGGTTTTCGATCATCAATCAAGAGGCGTAAAAGCTTCTTTTTTTTAAGTTTGAAGCGTTTTTAAAAACGCTTCTGCACTATAAAGTTTTACATCTTTTGAAACAAACTTTTTATCATTACTTACAATCATTTCACAGCTGTTTTGTTTTGCCAAAAGATATTGAATAGTATCTTCTAAATCATCATAACTCGAATCTTTTTTCATTAATACTACTGCATCTTTGAGCAAAGAGTTTTCAAAAGGTAAAATCGTAAAAAGTGCCTCAATATCTTCAAGAGCATCTAAAGCATTTATCTTGTCAGTATATTTGGATGTAATATAATAAACGTTGGTCACAATATCACACGATGTGACAATGTCATACCCCTCTTCTAGACACTGTTTTAAACATAAGTAACTCGCCTCAGCTGTAGCTCTTTTGGAATCATAGATATCATTGATAATATTTGCATCAAAAAAGACTTTAGACATCTTGGCTCTTTATCTTTTGCACCGAAACACCACTCAAAAGCCCGTCAAGTTTTCCGTGCATCTTTTCAAGACGTTCAAGTTTTTTTGAGTTTTCATATTTTTTGCTCTCTTGGAGTATCAGATCTTGAATCACCTGAGACTGCTTTTTATGCATGATCTCTGAGAGAAACTCCAGTTTGTTTGCAATCTCATCTGACATTGTAAAATTTTTGCGTATTGTTTGTGATGCCATAGTACTGCTCCTTATAAAGTGTGTATTATTATAACACACTTTATCTAGGGCAAGTTATCGGTTCAATGCTTGGGATGTAGCACAGATGCGGATGTGCAATTTCAATCGCACTTGGAGAGGCATGAAAAGCCACAGGGTACGTTTAAAGCCGTACATCCAAAGCTAGTTGTTTAGTGTAGTGTTGAGGTCGTAGGCTTGGATTTGTTGGCGGAGGTTTTCTAGGTGCTGAACTATGTTTTCTTTGGTTACTAATACTCCGAAGTCTTTTGGAACTTGATTTTAGAAAATATTTTATTACTTGCTTTCCAACTCCAGTGAGTATCATCAGAATAATATACATCAGATACATTATTATCTAACATTTCTTCTAATATCTTTTTAGTATCAATAAAATTATATTCTTTTTTTAATGGTCTTAGTGTCTCAAAAAACTTACTTTTTGGATATTTATTGTTTTCAATGTATTTTGAATAAAGATTATATTTATCAACAGCTGGCATAAAATATAACTCAATATTTTTTTCATTTAATATATTCTGCAGTTTATTAAGATTGTTATTTAATAAATTAAGAGATTTATCGTTTGATTGAGAAATGTTTTTTAAATCTTCAAAATAAAATAGTAATTTGTTTTTATCATTACAGCTAAATAAATTTTTTGTAAGATGTGCTACATAAGTTTTTGAAAATATTGCATTATCATCATAGTTATATAGTATAGAATATAAAAGAGCATTATAGTTTAAATTGTTTATAAATAAAGGTTTCGGTTTTAAACTGTCATACTTTTTATGTAAAAATTGAGTGGAATTTTTTTTTGAGCCTATATCCCAGTCTATTATTTTTGAATATCTAGAGATGGCACTTCTTTCAACAGATTGTAAAATAATAAATTTAGGCTTTAGCCTATCTAAAGTTCCATTGCTATTTAAAATTAGCACAGTTTCTATAAAACCCTTATTGCTATGCTGAATATTCATGACTTTTAAATTTTGTATTGTTGAAATATGATCTTGATAATATTGATTATTTCCACCACCTCCACCATTTGAAAATGAATCTCCAATAGTAAGTACATCTATTTCAGAGTTATTATCATATTGTATATGTTTAAATTGCAAATTTTGTTCATCTTTTCTTAGTGTTAAAGACTTAATCAAATAAGACATTCTTCCTAAATCACCAACTCTCATATTATCTTTGTAATTAAACAACTCTTTTGTAAATAAATTCCAAGTTATAAAATGAAATCCTACAAATATGATAATAAGTAATATGAAAATATATAAATATTTTTTTTCTTTCATAAATATTCCTAAAAATTAAAATATAAAAATTCTGATACTTTATTGACTAATGATAACGATGTGAAAGCTATGATTATGTGAATAAATAAGTACCATTTATTAGTTTTAAAGTTAAATTCTATAGAATTTTTAAATAAAAGTACCAAGATAAATCCAATAATAATCCAAACAGGAGTGAAGTAATCCCCTCCAATATTTTCTACAAATCCTCCAAACTCAATTCCGTAGTTTTGTAAAAAAGAGAGTTTGTTTGCGAGTACATTTGGTAATACAACTCCACCCAACCCAAACATCCCACCAAGTACTTTGAACGCATCTTCCATCTCTTTGGCTCTAAAAAAGACCCAAGTGATGTTGATAAAGTTAAACGTGATAAACCAAGCTACAAGGGTGTTCATCTTGAGCCCTAGTTGTTGCCAGATGCGATGAAGTACGATGGCTGTGCCGTGAAGCGCGCCCCAGATCACAAACATCCAGCTCGCTCCATGCCAAAGCCCGCCGATGAGAAAAACGCTAAAAAGATTAAAATAGTTGCGAAGAGGCACGACCTTATTGCCACCTAATGGGATGTAGATGTAGTCTCGTAAAAATCGGCTAAGTGTCATGTGCCATCTGCGCCAAAAATCTTGGATATCGGTGGCTTTGTAAGGGCTGTTGAAGTTGATGGGAAGCTTTATGTTAAAAAGAAGTGCGGCACCGATTGCCATATCGGTATAGCCGCTAAAGTCAAAGTAGAGCTGAAAGGTGTAGCTAAGGCTCGTTGCCCACGCTTCAAAAAGGCTAAGCGTCGTGGCGGTGTCAAAGCCTGCTGTTGCCCATACGGCAAAGGTATCGGCAATCACCACTTTTTTAAAAAGCCCGATAGAGAATATAAAGATACCAAGAGCGATATTGCGATAGTTTTTTACCTTGTTCCAACGGCTCGCAAATTGGGGCATCATCTCTTTGTGGTGTACGATTGGACCAGCTATAAGCTGCGGGAAAAAGGTGACAAAAAGGGCGTAGTTCAAAAAGTCGTACTCTTGTGTTTCACCACGGTAGCTATCGACCAAATAGGCGATCTGCTGGAAGGTAAAAAACGAAATGGCAAGGGGTAGAGCAATATGCATAAGTTCTACATCCGAAGCAAAAATACCGTTAAAGTTTTCTATAAAAAAGTCGGCATATTTAAAATAGCCAAGGAGTGAGATGTTAAAAAGTACTCCAAAAGTTAAGAGTGTTTTTTTTGAGACTTTTTTTGTGGCATCAAAAGAGTTACCCACTGCAAAGTTGATAAGCATCGATGCGAGAATGAGTGGGAGATATGCCACATTCCACCACGAGTAAAAAAACAAACTCCCTAAAACAAGCCAAACTTTTGAAGCGGTGATAAGACGTTTGAATGTAAGAAAAAAGTAGCCAAAAAACATAAGAGGCAAAAAAGCAAAGATGAATTCGTAGGAGTTAAAGAGCAAATATTTTCCCTTAATTTTAGAAATAAGGCAAAATAGTAACCATTTCTTTCTTTAATGTAGCAAAATATTATCTTTTTTTGTTAATAAGTGAAAAAATATTAGTGTGTTAGATGCTCAGAAATTATTAGCTAATTTTTTGCTAAAAAGGTAAGAAATTGGCAAAGAAAACACAAAGAGATATGGCAGGCTATATAGGTGTAACAACAGCTACTATAAGAAATTGGCGCAAAGACAAACCAAACCTTTACGAAATAGTGATGAAGGGTTTTGCATTTGATGCGATGGTAGAGAAGAGTGAAGAAAATCTCAAAGAGCTCAAAGAGTTGCAGCAAGAGTTTGAAAATAAAAGTTGATTTGAGATGTTATAATAGCATTATGAAAATAATTGATGTAATAAAAAATAGAATTGCTACAATGCCAGAAATTGAGTTTGCATATCTTTTTGGTTCTTATGCAAAAGGTACGCAACATGAAAAAAGCGATATTGATATTGCAGTTTATATAAAAGAGGAATATAACTCTTTTGATACAAAGCTCAAAATCCATCATGCTCTTGAGATATCGCTTTATAAAGAGATTGATCTTGTGGTGCTTAATAATGCAAAAAACTTTTTTTTACTTGAAGATATTTTTAACAATAACATCATTATAAAAGAATCCCAAGATGATGCAAGAGTGATGTTTGAGCTCGATAAAGAGCATCAGATTTTAGACTATAAAGCTTTTTTAAGGATGCTAGATGTTGCATAGAATAGAATCTAAAATTCTTGCCATTGAAGAGATCTTAGAGATTTTAGAAACTCTTAAAAGTGATTGTCAAAAAAAGTTTTTAACAGATAAGATCTATCAGGGTGCGCTTTTACACTATCTTTATTTAGCAGCTGATAGCTCTATAGCCTTAGCTGAAATGGTAATAAAACATAAAAATTTGAAAAGATCTAATAGTTATTATGAAAGCATTGATCTTCTTGGTGAAAGTGGAATTATTCCTGCAGATTTTGCGTATGATTTTGCAAAAATAGCTTCTTTTAGAAACTTTTTAGCACACCATTATGAAAGAATTGACTATAAAGAGATATGCGAAAACACGCTTGCTAAACTTGATGATATAAGAAAATATTTAGTGTTCATCAAAGAAAATTTAGAGTTGCAATAAAGCGGTTTTACGCTGAAAAGTCTATTTTTGTCTGAGACTCTTCTTGCTCTTTGATGCCTTGATTTTGCTGTGCGTTTTGCGCGTAGATCTCTTTGCCCATTGCTTGTTCTTGAGTCTCTTTTGCTTTTTCTTGCTGAGCTTTGAGCATCATCATACGTGCTGAGCTTGCAACGGCATGATCTTGTGGGCTTGGATCTGCTGGTGCCATCGCTGAGGCGATGACGGCTTGGGCATTGGCGATGGTCTCTTCTGGGGTCGAGCCACTTTTCATCGTGACACTCACCTCGCCACCTATGGCATACATTCTCCCATCTGGACCTTTTTGATAGGTATAACTCGCCGCACCTGTGGGCGCACCTGCTGCTTTGTGGGCAGCTTCGTGTTGGCGCACTTCAGCATCACGCGCTTGAAGTTCGCCTAGCATCTGTTTTTCTGAGGGGTTGAGTTCGTTTACATTTTTTGAATTTTTGTTTGAATTTTTTTGCTGTGTATCTTGGGATGTAGAAGTTTGCTCGCTAGAGTCATCCTCTTTTTCGCGTGCGACAAGGTAGCGACCATCGCCAAGGGAGGTGTAGTATTTGGTGCTGGCATCGTATAAATAGCTTGAACCTACTTGCATAATGGGTGATTATACGATATTTTTGCTATGATTTCAATTTTAAATAAGGACAAACTATGCGATATCAACTCACAGAAGAATATATAGAACTCTACAAACTTTTAAAACTACTCGACCTCGTAGATAGTGGAGCGCAGGCAAAACTGCTTATAGCAGAGGGTTATGTGCGCCGCAATGCTGAGGTAGAACTACGCAAACGTGCCAAGATCTATCCTGGGGATACTTTAGAGATCGCCGATGTGATCATAGAGGTGGAGTGATGAAGTCTTTTCTTTTTCTTTTTTTACTTACAGGCTCTTTGCTTGCAGACTTTTATATCATTAGCAAAGATAAAAAGGTGAAGATGACAGAGTTTAGCACAGGGCAGATCGATTTTGCTTGGTTTAATGATTTTGCTTCGATCCATCGAGGGGATGATGAACTCCACGCTATGGGCGATGAGATAGCGTTTAATCATAAACATCTTAATTTTCGCATCGCAACGATCGATATCCCTCAAAGTAACACTTCGCTTACCGAATACAGTAAAAAAGATGCAGAGGCGAGCGATAAATATTACATCGATTTTGCGAAACATAAAAGAGAAGATGGTGCGATGCTGCAGCTTTTTTATCACAACAAATGGTACGGTGTGATCTTAGGGGATCCAAAAGAGGCACTTTATGCACTTTTTGGACGTGATGATCTGCAAAGTGACAAAGCGATAGAGGGTTTGAAAAGAGCACTGATCGCTTTTAAAGATGATAGCTATCTCAAAGAGAGACTTGATTTTTACAACAAGAAAAAGGCGGGTGAAAAACAGGTACCTGCTGAGTATAAAAAACAGATACCAATCGATTTTAAAAACCTACCGAAGCATTAAAGTATAGAGCTATTTGTATCTGAATATATTTGACTAATAGTATATTTTGTATTACAATACAAAGTATATCTACTTTGATGAGTATAGGAATACATATGATAGAGCAGCTACAACTACTTTCAAATCAAATTTTAGCGCAACAAGTTCCTGAGTATAAAAGATTTTTATTTGATAAAATTGATTTTAACGAGCGACTCATAGGAATATTAGGCTCTCGTGGTGTTGGAAAAACCACTCTACTTCTTCAATATTTGCATAGTATCTTTAAAGAGAAGAAAACATTCTACATTATGGCAGACCATCCCCTTGTGGTTGAACTTGGGCTTTTTGCTATTGCAGATGAGTTTCAAAAAAAAGGTGGAGAGGTTTTAATCATTGATGAGATTCATAAGCTTCAAAACTTTGAGACAGATTTAAAGCTGATTTATGATAGTTTCTTCTCTTTACACGTTGTTTTTACAGGATCTAACGCAGTTGCCATAGATAATGCAAAAGCTGATTTAAGTAGGCGAGCAGTTATTTATAGATTGCCTGTACTTTCATTTAGAGAGTTTTTAGAGTTAGAAACAAAAGAGAAGTTTGAGCCTATTTCTTTAGTAGATCTATTACAAGATCATACATCCCAAGCAGTAGAGATTTTATCAAAAGTAAAACCATTTGCATATTTTAAAGAATATCTGCAAAGTGGTGCTTATCCTTTTTATACAAGTTCAAAAAATAGTTATATTCAAAAGCTATTGAGTGCCTCTATGCAAATACTTGAAACAGATCTTCCGATGATTTATACAATCGATCATGATAAAATCAATTCTCTTAAAAAGATGATGATAATGCTGTGTCAAAGTGAGCCCTATGAGATCAATATCTCAAAACTTTGTGGTGCAGTTGGGCTAAACCAAAGAACTCTTTATAAATATCTGGGCATTTTACAAGCGGCTGGACTCATCAGAATACTAGGTGCAAAGTCAAGTGGAATTAGCATTATCTCTAAGCCTGAAAAACTCTATCTTGACAACACGAATTTATTTACAATATTTTGTGACACTCCAAAAATAGGGACAATAAGAGAAACATTTTTTGCTTCATCTGTGTCGTATCAACATACTATTAGCTACCCAAAAAGTGCTGACTTTATTCTCGATGAAAAATATACTTTTGAAATAGGTGGCAAAGATAAAAACTTTAAACAACTCAAAGATGTGCAACAAGGGTATGTTGTCGCAGATGATATAGAGATAGGAGTTGACAAGAAGATACCACTTTGGATGTTTGGATTTCTTTATTAGCTAGAAAAATATAACTTTATAGCCCTTGGACAGGACTATAATAAAAAGGAGCTCACAACCCCGATAGCTCCACCAAACACACCTCCCCAAACGACAAGCCAAGAGAGATGCTCTTTGATGAGCTTTTGGACGATCTCTTTGACCATTTGTGGGGTGAGCTCTGCGATTCTTGCATCGACGAGCTCTTCTATGGAGCGGAGCATATCATTAGAGAGTGATGAGGTTTTGATATGTTTTTGTAACAAGCCGTTGAATTTTTCAGAATTGACGATCTTGATCACGGCAGATTTAAGCTTATTGCTAAAAGGCTCACGCAGACCCTCAAGTGCTTTTTCTCCTCCAAACATCCCAAGCATCCCACCAAAAGAA
The DNA here is from genome assembly GCA_034005845.1 of Sulfurimonas sp. GTDB lineage: Bacteria > Campylobacterota > Campylobacteria > Campylobacterales > Sulfurimonadaceae > Sulfurimonas. The sequence continues at coordinate 48,540 of JAVETX010000004.1, forward strand.
GATTCCATTACTGTTTTTGTGAGAGCATCATAAGCAGGGGAAAAGTCGCTCTCTTCGATGATCGGAGTAAGGTTGATCTTTTTCTCCTCTTTTTGGAAAAAGGCATCGAGTTGCTCGCGTGTAAAGAACTCAGACATAATAAGCGCTTTGATCGCTTCTTTAAAGGCATCAAAACGTGCTGTGATAACACCTGAACCATAGAGGAGTGGTACTTTTTCAAAGAGCATATGCACCGCTAAAAGGTTGGTGAGAGCTCCTGAGAGAGCAAAAAGTCCTCCAAAGAGCAGAACTTTACTTACATCCCCACTAAAAACAAAGGATGTAGCGATAAGTGCAAGGGCGAGAAGGTTGGTGATAAAACTTTTATTTAATTTCAATAGATATCTCCTTTTTTTAACTATGGAATTATACAAAAAAGGTATCATTATAAAAATTAAGAAAAAGAGTAATCACTATGAAACAAGAAAGTTATGACTTATTTAAAAATGCTAGCGTAGAAGAGATCATTGAGGTCTTAGATAAAGAGCTTCAAACAAGAAATGAATCTCCATTTTGGACCGATAAGGTCTTGCCATTTTCTCGTGCGATACTGAGTGTGCTCGTAGCACTTCGTGATAGGAAGCTGTTGTTTACCCCAGAGGGAAATTATGCAGAAGAGTTGTCCCCTGAGTTGTTTTTGCGCTGGAGTGATTTTGTAAGTCTTAAGACACTTGCATTTACACTTCAGATCTCAAATGACGCAGGTGTGCTCAAGCGAACAAAGATCGAAGATGCAAAAACCCAGAACTACGAAGCGATCGATCTCAATATTTTGGGAGATTATTTGAGCCGCTATACGGTCAACTTAGAAGATGAGTCTCTTGATTTTCCGATCTCTCATTATAACCTGCATCAAGGTGTCAGTAATGTCATAAAATCACTTTTGTAAAAAAGAGGTTTTATGGGCAAATTTATAGAATATTTTATTGAAAACAAACGCTTAAACTATGCACTTTTGGTGTTTTTGCTTTTTATGGGTGTGCAAGCCTATATCAACATCCCAAAAGAGATATTCCCCAATGTAGAGCTTGATAAGATCGCCATTAGTGGCGGATACTCAGGCACGAGCGCGTCGAATATGGACAAGATGGCCGTGCGTGAGATCGAGAGCTCTTTGGGTGGGATCAGCGGAATAGATAAGGTCGAGACCACGATCACCCCTGGAAGCTTTTCTATGCTTCTCACTCTCGATGAGAATGCCGATAAGATCAACGCGCTCAATAAAGTCAAAGATGCCATCGCTGCAACAAGGCAATATCTCCCCTCAGATATGGTAGAGCCTACCGCTGTGCTTATGGATAGAATGCGCCCACTCGTCAATCTCTCCCTCTCTTCAGATACGCTCACCCAAGGGGAGCTCACCAAAATTGCACAGGATGTCAAAGATAGACTCTCTCGTATCCGCTATATTAGTGAGATCGCGATACGTGGAGACTCAGATGAAGAGGTGCTCATTGAGATCAATAGTGATGCACTTTTGGCATACGGGCTCAATCACTCTAGCGTTATCTCGGCTATCTCAGAGCTCTCGTATACCTTTCCCATAGGGGATATTGAAGAGAGAGGCAATTTTGTCTTTCTCTCTACGATGCATGGAAAAGCAAATGCAAAAGAGTATGAGAATGCGATCTTAAAAGTAGATGAGCAATACATCCGACTCAAAGAGATCGCGAATGTAAAGATCCAGTATCCACAAACCACAACTCTCTCTACTTTTAACAATAAAAAAGCACTCACACTTGTGATATCCAAAACAGAAGAGGGCAATTCTATCAAGCTCTCTAAAGAGCTTCGAGAGTATATGGCGAGTATTGAGCAGGGATATCCAGATGTGAGCTTTGATTTTTACCAAGACTCCTCTGAGCGGGTCAATGAGCGACTCAATATCATCATCTCTAATCTTATGCTAGGGCTTATACTTGTCTTTATCTCTCTTTATATCCTTATCAACTTTCGTATCGCCCTTGTGGTGGTGATTGGGATCCCTTTTTCTTTTATTATTGGGCTATTGTTTATCTATTATCTAGGGTACTCTATCAATGTGATCTCCCTTTTGGGCGCTTTGATCGTGATTGGGATCGTGGTCGATGATGCGATCGTTGTGGGAGAGAATATCCAAAGGCTTATAGATGAGGGGATGGAAGCAAAAGCGGCGGCACTCCAAGGTGTTCAAGAGATGATGCTCCCTGTGACCTTGGCGACGCTCTCTACAGCCGCTGCATTTTTGCCGATGTTTTTGATGCAGGGTGATATTGCACTCTTTTTGATCCTGATCCCTATTGTTGTGGTGATGATCCTTTTGGGCTCACTTCTTGAGAGCTTTTTCTTTTTGCCGCTTCACGCACAAGAGCTTCTTACAAAAAGTAAGAACTCTATTGATTGGGGACCTTTTAAAAAGCTTTATGCAAGGGTGCTGAGCTTTCACATCAAGTATAAAAAAACATTTTTGCTTACATCCCTTGTTATTATCCCTGCACTTACTGTAATAGTTGCGATGTCGATGCGCTTTCAGTTCTTTCCTAACTTTGATGGCAACTATCTTTATATCTCAGGAAGCACAGATATCAATATCCCTCTAGAAGAGACATACGAGATAGCCAAAGAGATCGAGCGTGAGATGTTTGAGTATAAAGAGCAACTCTCTTTGGTCTCAACAAATGCGACGACGGGATATAGACGAAGCCTCTCTGGAGAGACACAAAAGAGCAACAATGTCTTTTATATCACTCTAGAGCTTGATAATAGAAAAGAGGAAAATCTCATTAACCGCTATCTCAATCCTATTCTCAACTTTACTTTTGATTTTAGTGATCTTGATAATACGCGCGAGAAAAAAACCTTTGAGCTCTCCCCTTTACTCTCTGATGCCTTGCAAAAGTACAAAGAGAAGTACGATCTTGTAGATCTTGGTGTCGTAGAATCTAAGCCAGGACTTATACGCAGTGATATTCAGATCAACCTCTCGGGTAATAACAATGAACGCCTTGATGCAGGTATCAAAGAGATACAAAAAAAGCTCGCACAGATCGAGGGTGTGACCAATGTGAGTGATAATATTCGCTTTGGTAAGATGGAGTATAAGCTCAAAGTGAACTCTTTTGGAGAACAGCTAGGGCTGAGTGAAGCCTATGTTGCGCGCGTGATAAGTAGCTACTTTTTGCAAAGAAAACAGAGTACCACTTTTAATGATGATGGTGTGGTAGAGATCAAAACAGAAGATAGTAAAAAAGATGAGACACAAACACTGCTTGAGTTTAACCTACCTCTTCGTGATGGAAGATTTGTCAAACTCAAAGAGGTGGTAGATATTATAGAGTTACGCGATTATGAAAAGATCGATAAGCTCGATGGGCGCATCATCAAGACAGTTTTTGCAAATCTTGATAAACGAGTCATTACCCCAGATGAAACACTCGCACTCCTTGATGAGACACTCAAATCTCTTGAAAAAGCAGGTGTGGATGTAGAGCTTTTAGGGGAAAATGAAAAGAAAAGAGAGCTTCAAGGAGATATGAAAAGCACGGTTGTTCTAGCACTCTTTTTGATCTTTCTTTCATTATTGCTTATCTTTTCTAAGATCAAATATGTTTTGATGGTGATGAGTGTTATTCCTCTATCTATTTTGGGCGCACTCATAGGGCATAAACTGATGGGAATCAACCTCACTATGCCCTCAATTATAGGAATATTAGGGCTTGCAGGGGTCGTGATCAATGATGGGATCATCATGCTTGATGTGCTCCATGGTACACACGATACTAGAGAGTTCTATCAAAGAGCGCTACGACGTTTGCGACCTATTATCATCACCTCAGTGACCACATTTTTAGGGCTTTTTACCTTAATATTTTATGCATCGGGTCAGGCGGTGATCCTCCAGCCTATTGCGATCTCTATTGGTTTTGGGCTTTTATGGGGTACGGTTTTGAATCTTATCTATCTGCCTACACTCTATGGGCTTATCAATAAAATTGAGCCGCTGGGAAAAGAGGATATAGAGAAACTTTAGTAGATTGCTTAGATAAGAGATAAGCTAGATTCCGTGTCAAGTACGAAATAACGAATTTTGTCACCCTGAACTTGATTCAGGGTCTAGGTTGTGTGAGAGGTCTAATAAAACAAAAGATACAAAAAGCCCCAGAGCAAGAAGATTACTAAGGCGATAACGGAGAAAACAAGTAAAAAGCGTATGCTAAAGTGAAAGAGAAACTTTAAAAACCCAAGCATCACTTCTTCGTTTCATAAGGGAGAGTTGGGAGCTTTTGTGCTTGGATGTAGAGCATTCCTCCTTGCAAGTCGATCACTTTGTATCCAAGCTCTGAAGAGAGATAGTTTGAGACGATCTTTGTTCTGCTTCCTGTACGGCAAATGAGGGCAAAAGGCTTTTTGGTATCTACTTTTGCATTGAGCTCAGTTAAAAATGCGTTGAGGTTATAGCGACCTTGCTCATCAAAGAACATAATAGGAATCGCACCTTTGAGGAGTCCACTTTCCCTCCATTCCCCTGGGGTTCGGATGTCTACGATAGGGATCTTAGAATCGAGGATCTTTTGGGATGGATATTCGCGCGATACTTCAGCAAAAAGAAGCGTTGTAAAAAGAGCAAAGATAAAAAATAAGTGTTTCAAGTAAACTCCATGATAAAAAATGAGTATAATTATAGCGATAAAGAGATAATAATTTAAAATAGGGTGGTGGATGGCAGCATCAAACAAAGCAATTGAAAATGCAGCAAGACTTCGTTATATAAGAGCTTTAGAGAGATTTCACAAAAGTGTTATCTCTTATCTTTCAAGTACACAAGAGCTTACAAAAGAGGGCTATGATAAAAAGATCGCTAATGCTCAAAAGCTTTTGCAAAGGGTGGAGGAGATAGCGCTTTATAAAGGAGATCTCCAAGATCTTCAAAAGCTTGTACAAAAGATGATATCACTCAAAGAGAGTGATAAAGAGATCGATGATATCAAAGATGAGGTGCTCTATAGCTCTAACCAGCTAGACAAAACAAAAAATGCTAGACGCTACAAAAAAGACAAGCACACATCCTCAAAATACAAAGACTGGGATTAAGATTTCGCTTCGATAAGCATCTGATCCATATGCTTAAAGAGCTGATTAGAAGCTTCTTCCATTTTGTCAAAGTTTTTAATAATAGTATCAGCGTGCGCCAAGGTCGCATCTTGAGCATCTTCGCCCAAGAATCGTAGGTTCGCGTTTACATTATCATGTACCGTTGCATGTGGTGCAGCTATTTGGCTATATGATGGTGTTTTAGAGAATCGTTTTTTCCCCTCTGTGTCGTACCATATCCCAATACTACACTCATGAGTACTTTGCTCTTTGAGTACCTTATTTAAAGATATGATCGAGTTGTACGCACGAGATTTATAAAGGATATGCTCGATTTTTCCAAGCACTACAAAGATGCTGTTTTCCATTTGGTAAGAGTAATCAACAATACGCGTAGCATTATCACTCAGCTCAATAAGTGTCCCCTCAAACTCACCGATCTTGCCAGTAGAGCCCTCTACGGTTACTTTCATCTGATCTGAACTTGTTTGGATCTCACTCATCTCTTGTTGCAGAGATTTGATAGACACAGAGATCTCACCTGTTGCTTTGTGCGTGCGCTCTGCTAGCTTTCTCACTTCATCTGCAACGACGGCAAATCCACGTCCATGCTCACCTGCACGTGCAGCCTCGATCGCGGCGTTGAGTGCGAGAAGATTTGTCTGATCTGCGATATCGGTGATAAGCTCTATGACAGAAGTGATGCTATTGGCTTGATTTGCAAGCTCTGCGATACTGCTATTATTGATGCTTACTTGCTCACTGAGTTGTGTGAGTTCAGCTACGATCTGCGTAATGTTTGCGCGAGAGTTATTTGCTAAAGAAGAAGCGTCTTTGGTCTCAGAGGTGATCTCTTTGAGATCGCTGATATTTTTTTCAAGATCTTGTTGAATAAACGAGAGAGACTCTGAAACATTAACACTCTTCACGCTCAGTTTGGAGTTGAATGCATCTCTGAGTACTTTTTTGTTTTGCTCTTTCATAAACTCGATGCTTTTTGCAACATTGTCTATAGCGATCACAAACTCTCCATCCAAGCCATCCGAAGAGATCTGGTGAGTAAAGACACCTTGAGAAGCGTCTGTGATCGTTCTATTGATCTCTTCGATAAGTGTTTGGGTGTGTGAGAGAAGTTTGGAAAGCTCTCTACCCATAATACCAAGCTCGGTGTCTCCACTACAATCATTGCACTTATGACTAAAATCGCCCTCTGCAGAGTAGCTGATCAAAGAGGTGAAGTTTTTGATCCCTGATGTGATTGATTTTCGAATCATGGTTGCTAATATAAAAGTGATAAATGCCAGAGCGATCCCTGTGACAAGTACTAAAAGCTTATAAAATGTAAGTTCGTTTGCTAAAGAGATAGAGCTTGCATCAAGCTCTGTTTGTTTTAGCTCAACGAGTTTTTTAAAAGAGTCACGCGAAGCATTTGCCGCAGGTGTGAGGTCATCTTTATATTTTGCATAGATCTCTGTTTTGTTGTGAGCGATCTCTTGGGATGTAAGCCCTTGCATCATACTCAAAGAGTTATTGAGAAATAACATAGTAGAAGTTTTTGCTTCTTTGACTATATTGAACGATGGATCCTCTTTCATCATTGTCTCTAAACTTAAAAAAAGTTCATTGATGCGTGCTATAGCCTGATCAAGTTTTTGCATATCTTTTTTGTAATCACCACCGAGCATAATATCTCGTGTTGTTCTACTGACATAATTGAGATTTTTTTCGATCTCTAAAGTTTGCAGAGCCCCAGACATCGAGTTTTGATGGAGGTGTTCATACTCTGATTCAATATGACTCATAGCCCAAAATACAAAGAGGGCAGCAAAAAAGACAGATGCACTTACCATAGTGATAAAGTAGTTCATCTTCTTTTGGATACTCAAACGTTCAAACATTACTTTCCTTTATAATCAACTCTAATTTTGTATGGTATCACATTTTTAAAATAAAAAATATTAAATGGAAAAAAAGTAGTTATTTAGCTGTGCATAAAGCGTTAAGGGGAGGGATGGCAAGCTCAAGATAAGTGAGCTCTTTAAGAAGAGCTTGTCGAAACGCATCGAGAGGTTTTCTGATACTATAATACGCCCATCTTCCGCGTCTATCTACCTTTAAAAAACCAGCCTCTTTGAGGATCTTGAGGTGGCGAGAGACACGTGATTGGATCATCTCAAAAGAGTTTTCGATATCACAAACACACACCTCACCATTTTCTAGAATAAAACGGAGAATCTTGAGTCTTGTTTCATCATTGATGGCACCGATGGTTTTGAGAAAAATATCCATACGCTCTTAATCTTGGCTTTTTCTAAAAAGATGGTAGTTTTCTGCTTCTAACATCTCTTCGACATATTTTTTAACACATTTTGAACAATTGGTCCAAATCCCTGATGGTAAACGTACATCAAGTTTTTTCTTCTCTCTAAGCTTGATGATCTTTTTTGCTGAGAGCACTTTGGTGATAGGTGCAAAATCGACATCTGTGAGATCTATATCGTTTTTATAAAAAATTGTTTGCTTTTTAAAGTTTCCCCACGCTGGAATCCCATCTTCTGTATAGGGAACTTCGTATCCATTTTTAAACGAGACCAACATCTTATAGTGACTATCTTCAAATACTTTTGTGACCTTTCCAGCCCCAAAGACCAAACCAAAAAGTTTGTCTTTTACTTTTACCTTGTCAAAATATGCCATAGATACTCCTAAGTTTTTCTTGGGGAAATTATAACAAAAAAAGGGTTGCAAAAGGGGCACAAAAAATTCAAGAAGCTTCACTCCCTTTTAAGATGTGAATCGTTACACTTATGAAAATCAAGGATAGAAAAAAGATGAAGATCAGTGCAAAAAATCAGCTTGAGGGTGTGATACAAGAGATAAAGCTTGGTGAGGTGAATTGCGAAGTTCTTATCGATATTGGAGCGGGTCGATCGATCAGCTCGATCATCACCCTCGTAGCTGCAAAAGAGTTGGGGCTTGAAGTGGGTCAGAGTATTATGACACTTATTAAAGCAAATGATGTGCTCTTAGGACGAAAAGCTTCAATCTAAAGAGTATGCAAATAGAGTAAAATGTGAAAAATAAAATGAAATAGGAATTTTATGAGTAGAGCAGAAACAGAGATACAAAAGTTTAAACGTAGTGGAAATGATGAAGATAAGGTGTTTTATCAAGCGATGCAAGAGGTGATCTATTCGATCGCCCCACTCTTAGAATCAGATGAGATCTACACACGCCATGCGATCTTAGATCGTCTAGTCGTTCCAGATAGAATTATAAAATTTAAGGTTTGTTGGCTGGATGATAATGGAAAGATACAAGTAAATACAGGCTTTCGTGTTCAGTTTAACAACTCTCTTGGACCATATAAAGGGGGGCTTCGTTTTCACCCATCTGTCAATGAGGGGATCCTTAAATTCTTAGGCTTTGAGCAGATTTTGAAAAATTCTCTTACAGGTCTTCCAATAGGGGGAGCAAAAGGGGGAAGTGACTTTGATCCAAAAGGTAAAAGTGACTTTGAAGTGATGAAATTTTGCTCTTCGTTTATGGTGGAGTTGCATAAATATATTGGTCCACGTATGGATGTACCTGCTGGGGATATCGGTGTAGGTGCGCGTGAAATAGGGTATCTTTTTGGAGAATACAAGAAGATCACTTCCAAATATGAGGGGGTTCTCACAGGAAAACCTTTTATGTTTGGGGGCTCACTTATGCGCCCTGAGGCGACAGGCTATGGGGTCGTTTATTTTACACAAGCGATGCTAGAGATCGAGAAAAAAGAGCCACTCAAGGGCAAGATTTGTACCGTAAGCGGTGCTGGAAATGTGGCACTTCATACGATTGAGAAGCTCTATGAGATGGGTGCAATTCCTGTGAGCTGTACAGATTCACGCGGAACGATCTATGATTCAAGAGGGGTAGATCTTGAGCTTTTAAAAGATATCAAGTTCACACGTAGAACCTCGCTTGAAGAGTATATGAAGGTACATCCAGAGGCAAAATATATTAGCGCTGAGGAGTATCCTGAGGGTGGTCATGCTGTATGGGACATCCCATGTTACGCAGCTTTTCCATGTGCGACACAAAATGAGCTCACAGAGGTGGATGCACAAAACCTCATAAGCAACGGATGTGAAAGTGTGAGCGAGGGAGCAAATATGCCATCGACTCCAGAAGCGATCGAGTTGCTTTTATCTCATAAAATCTGCTTTGCACCGGCAAAAGCTGCCAATGCAGGTGGGGTTGCTGTAAGCTCTTTTGAGATGAGTCAAAATGCGGCGATGAGCAAGTGGAGTTTTGAAAAGGTAGATCAACGTCTTAAAACAACTATGGAGCAACTTTGTAAACGTGTTGCTCTCACTGCAAAAGATTATGGGGTTGAGGGGAACTATGTTGATGGTGCGAATATCGCAGGCTTTAAAAAAGTTGCCGACGCAATGATAGCAGAGGGGATATAGATGCCACAAGAGCTTTTTCCCTCTTTTATGCACGATACAATCAAAATGCTCAACAGTTATGATCCTTTTGTGATCAAGCTGTTTGTGATCTTTTTAAGTATTATCATTATCTATTTTATACGCAAGATCTTGTTTGATTATCTTGAAAAAGGTTTGCTTAAAATTGCAAGGGTAGAAGATTACACCAAACAGATCTTATCAAAAATACGCAAGCCCGCTGAGATACTTACCATTATTATTAACTTTGATATTATTATTTTTGTTTATAACGACTACACATCTTTAGAGGTGATGCGCGAGATCTTTGGTATTGTGTATATTGTTATGATCACCTATATGGTCTATCTTTTGCAAAACTCTTTGGTCACGATCAAACTTGAGCATATTGAGAAGAAAAACAAGATCAAAAATGAGGTGGTCAATATCGCATTGAAGATCTTTAATTTTGTGATCTTCTTGGTTGGCTTGCTCATAGCACTTCATTTTGCAGGGGTCAATCTCACAGCGATCCTCTCAGGGCTTGGTATCGGTGGTTTGGCTGTGGCTTTGGCGGCAAAAGAGACCCTATCGAACTTTTTTGGAACCCTCTCTATCTTGATAAGCGATTCATTCTCTCAAGGGGATTGGATCGTGAGTGGCAACGTAGAGGGAACGGTCGTAGAGATCGGTTTGCGTGTGACGACCGTGCGTACTTTTGATAACGCATTGATCTCGATACCCAATGCAACCTTGGCAAATAGTGATATCAAAAACTGGACAAGACGTCAGGTGGGGCGCCGCATTAAGATGAGTGTAGGGGTCAAATACGACTCTAAGCGAGAAGATATCCAAAATGCTATTAAAGAGATTCGCACAATGTTGGAGAATCACCCAAAAATAGCAACAGAAAAATTGCAATACGAACTTGATGGACGTAGAAGCTACTTTACATCCGAAGATGATGTATATGGGGTGAAAAAAACTCTGCTTGTCTATCTTGATGAGTTCGCGGCTTCGAGTATCAATATCTTGATCTACTGCTTTAGCACCACCGTTGTTTGGGCAGAGTGGCTCTCAGTAAAAGAGGATGTGATGCTCAAGATCATGGAGATACTAGAGAGAAATAATCTAGAATTTGCGTTCCCATCCCTCTCGATTTATGAAGAAAAATCATAAAAAGCTCTTATAAAACAACAAAGGCTGAACTACTAATGAGAGTTTCAGCCTTTTTTGCTAAAATCCCTACACCAAAAAAAATCACATTATAAAGAATTCAAATATGGAACAAACACAAGCAAGAGTCAATATATACGCACTGCTCTCAAGAATCTTACTTCAAGAGCTTGATAATTCGTTGCTTCACACGATCAAAAATGATGCAAATATCCTAGACTTCTTCCCAACATTCAAAGAGTGGAAACCACTTCAAGAGCTTCCTGATACAAAGCTTTTAAATGAGTATTTGAACCCAGACTTTGTCAACCTCTCTTTGTTGCACCTTATCCCGTATGAGACCTTTTATACACGCGAAGATCAGATGATTGAGACGGGGGGAGCAAACCCTGTGACAGATATCTATAGCGCGTATGATTTTATCGTAGATTATGAGGTAGCACGTACAGTCTCTTCTGATCACATCGGAATCGAGCTAGAGTTTATGCATCACCTTGCAAGTGCAGAGCTCAAAGCACTAGAGGAGAATGATCAAGAAGCACTCAAAGAGCTCAGAGGTGTACAAAAAGAGTTTTTAAACAAGCACCTTTTACAATGGGCACCGCTGTATCTTATCAATATGAAATTTGAAGCGCGTACACCTTTGTATTATGATGCTGCGGATATGGCGCTTGAGTTTTTACTTAGCGACAACGAATATCTTGCAAGTGAGCTGAAATAACAGATGTCTCTGATCCATTTAGACGCGAGTAAATGTGTACGATCTCTGAGTAAAGAGAGTGAATGTAATCACTGTGAGGTGATATGTCCTACAAACGCGATCGTTGTAGGAGATAACATTTTGCCCGCTATTAATTTTTCTGCATGTGTGGGATGTGGAGCGTGTCATGGGATCTGCCCAAATGAAGCTTTAGGGCTTGATGATTTTAATGCAACCGATTTTTTCTTTGAGTTTATGGAAGAGGAGGGCAATCTCCTCTCATGTAGAAAAAATCTTCCATGTATCGCTGCCCTAAGCGTGGAGCACCTTATCTCGTTGGCGGTACTCAAAAAAGAGCTTGTCTTTGATATGGGATATTGCAAGGGGTGTGATATTGCCTCTACGTGTCAGCCACAGATCCTTAAAATGCACGAAGAAGCGAGCTATTTGCTTGAAGCTATGGAAAATAGCGCGCAAATAAAACTTGAAGATATTTGCTATACCCAAGATGAAAAAGAAGAATCGCATAGACGTGACTTTTTGCGCTCTATCAATCTCAAAGGCTTTGCAAAAACAAAGCTTGATTTTGAACGTGAGGTACAAAAGGCAACCGATGAGCTTATCGAGCATACCTTGCAAAAAACAGATATTTCACTGCTCAAGCAAAAGCGCATTCCAGAGAAGCGAAAGATCTTTTTTACCGCGATCAAGCGAGTAGAAAAACCATCGACCTATCATGTGGTTGATGCAAGAGAGGTGAGCTTTACATCCCAAAAGCTTATGGATGAATCGCTTTGTACCGTATGTCAAATGTGCTATCGTGTTTGCCCAACGGGTGCGCTCTCTTCGGATGTAAAGAACTCCAAGATCGACTTTGATCCTTTTTTGTGTATCAAGTGTCATATCTGTCATGATGTGTGTGAGCCAAATGCTCTTACACTCTCAGGCGCGTATAATATTAAGCAGTTTTTTGAGCCTCAAGTGCAAAATCTCATAACTTTTGATGTGAGACGATGTAATGAATGTAATGTGATCTTTGCAACGAATTCGGATGAAAAACTTTGTTATAGATGCAAGATCGAAGAGGAAGAAGCCAGAGAACTCTGGGGAATAGAAGGGGAGTTTTAGCCATGATGAACAATGCAAATGAGATCTCTGCCAAAACGACGCTCTTTGGCTATATTGGAGAACACGCAGGAGTAAGCCGCTTTAGCGCACTTATCAATAAGATCTTCAAACAAAACAGTAAAGATGCGATGATGATCCCGATGAATATTCGCTATGATGATCTCTACTTTACGGTGAGTAATATGAAAAACTCTCATCTCAGTGGAGCAGTGATATCGAGCGAATACACTTCGGATGTAGTGGAGATCTTAGATAATGCTTCGGCTTTAGTAAAGCGTTCAGGTATTTGTGATCTGATCTTTAAAGAGGAAAACACGCTTCGTGGAGAGCTTTTTGGTGTGCGTGTACTCACTGAATATCTCAAAGATGCACGTGCAAGTAAGATCGCAGTTTTGGGAACGAGTGGCTACGCTAAAGCCTTCTCTTTTCTCTCTTGTGGCTTTGCGGTGAGTTATTTTCATGATAACCTCGAAGAGCTTATGGAAATGACGCAAGAGTTAGAGCTTGGAGATGCCGATATCAACCGTATCGCTTCTGGGATGCAAGTTGATCTCTCAGCTTTTGATGCAGTGCTTGATTTTTCACAGATGGAGCATTTGGGAATGATTACAAAGCTGCCAGCTTTGAGTTTTGATATGAAAAACGAGAAGCAGTTCTCAGCGCTGAAGCAAAGAGCAAATGAGCTTGGTTGTGAGTATAAAAGCTACGATGCGATGCTTGAAAAACTCGTAGATACAGCGTATAAAATGATAAGTAAATAAAAGGAATAAGTATGCAAAAAGAAGATTTTAGTGATTTAAGAGCAGAGTTTGATAAGTTTGTCCAAGAGAAGTGTTCCCTAGACCCAGAAGCGGGGATGAGTCAAAATCCAGATGCAGGTGATAAGGTAGATGAAGAGCCTGTTCCACAGTTTGTAGATGCGCTTACATCCAAGCTTTTGGCTCCTGCTATTAGTGGCGTGTATCTCTCACGTCTTGATATTAAGAGAATTGCAGAAGCGATCGATGAGTCGGTGCCTATTAAAGAGCGTATCAAAATGGTGCGTGCACTCTTTCGCCACACAACCAAAAAAGAGTATCTCAAAGAGGCTTTTGCTGAGATTAACAGACATATTAATGGGCGTATTAAGATCTATCAAGAGCTCAGCGAAGCGTTTCCAGCTTCAAGTGAGATCTTTGCTTCACACATCACAAAAGCGCAAAAAACGATGCGAATGTTTGACCAGATCATTGAGGATTTTGAAGAGATCGAACCAACAGATGATCCGATGATGATCTAGTTGCTCCTCGCAAGAGCAGCAAAATCGATCTCTTGGTCTAGTTTCTCTTCTTTTCGTTTTTTATCCTCTTCGTAGCTTCCAGTGCTAAAAGTGTATTCACTTTTGCCGAGGATACATCCCTTGATCCCCGGAACACAAGGTTTGTTGAGAAGTTTGCACTCCCCCTTAAAATCGTGTTGACATGTCCAACCCATACTGAGCCCTTAGAGTAGTTGTAGATAGCCTTGCCAGAGTAAGGTACTGAGGATTCCCGCGGCAAATCCAGCGATGATATCATCACCCATCACGCCGATTCCACCTTTTGTTTCTCTATCAATTCTCCCAATAATAGAAGGCTTTTTGATATCAAAATAGCGAAACAAAGCAAAAGAGAGAAGTGACTGGATCAAAAAGCCGTTGTCATACTCTAACACTTCGTACATCCCAACACTGATTGCAGGTGCCACACTCAGGGCAAACCACATCCCAGCGAGTTCATCGATCACGATACGTTTATCATCATGGATCCCTGTCTTTGCTTCGTACTTGTCGATCGCTTTGATCGCGATGATGCTGATAAGCACGGTTGCCAAAAAGAGTGTTTGCGCACCAAAGTAGATAAGAAAAAGCATACCGAGTAAAAGGGCAACAAAGCTTCCAACTGTTCCCGGCGCTTTTGGAGAGAGTCCGCTGTATCCTAAAGTTATAAAAAAGTAGTTCATATCTATCCTATGTAAGAGAAGTGGTTTGGTAAAGCTTCATAAGCTCAAGGTAAAAATCGTGTTCGGTGTGTTCTTCGAGCAATCCACCTACTGGTAAAAGGTCATAATAGAGCTTCTCAAGGTTTTTAAATCGATTTGGCAATATCTTTGAGAGGACAAATGCTGAGATATCCTTTCGGATCAAAACAGCAGGTGGTAAAAGACCTAACTCTAAGAGCTCTAAAATAGAGTCTGAATGGTAAGAGATTTGGTGGTGTTGCCCATGTGGACAAGTGTTCGTACTCACAAGTGT
>JAVETX010000048.1:0-17342 GCA_034005845.1 Sulfurimonas sp.
TTCACTCTAAACCATGTACAAGAAAGAAAAATGATAAATAGTGCTAAAAAGACTTGACTTTAAGCACAGAACATTCCGGACTTGATCCGGAATCTAGCTTATGAACTCTTCTAATCTCTTTTGCATAATAAACGCCGCACACCCATCCCCATAAAATGCTGCACTTGTATGCAGAGTTTTAAAACCAAAACTTTCATAGAGTGTTATAGCACGAGCATTATCACTGCGCACCTCTAGAAGCACTTTTTTATAAGCTTGCGTGCTCGCAGATTGCAAAGCAAATGCTAAGAGCTGTGAAGCTATCTTTTTGCCGCGATGCTCTCTGGCCATACCCAAGGAGTAAAGTTTGAGCCATCTTTTTCTCTTTAAGAGCAAAATATAGCCAATGATCCGCTTGTCTTCTTTTGCCACAAAACAGATATTTCGTGCAAGATGGTAGCGAAACATCCGCAAAGAGATGGGGAAATTCTCTTTGCTAAAGAGTTGCTGCTCGAGTCTGAAAAGCTCTCTTGCATCCTCTTTTTTTGCCTGTGTGATTCTCATTTTTGATAAATAGTATATTTAGGGATCAATCTTTGCGGGCGATAGGACATCTTCACTTTTTTAAGGTTTTCAAATCCCATATCATCTCCTACGTTGATCCACTCTGAGCCATATTTCTCAAAGAGCACTTTACAAAACTCACGAAAGATAAACTGTGCACATCCAAGCACCTCGAAGTCTGTTTTTTCAATGATCACACTGGCTGTCGTGTCATTGATTCGCTCACCCACCGTAAAGCCCTTGAGCTCATCATCGATAAAGATAACGATCCCGATCACATCGAGCTCTTTATAATATTTAAGAAGTCGCTTGATCGCCGATTGCTCATGAAAGATCCCCTCTAAAAAGCGATCTGCTTCCTCTTTTGGCATATATCGGATCCTATCACTCACCCATTTACTAAAAAGGGTGATGATCTGATGCTCGTGGATTTGCGGGTCCAAGATCTCTATGCGGTGGTTTGGATAGGACTTTTTGAACTTATTGATCTCTGTTCTTTTAGTATGGTAGGAGTTTCCACTGAGATTGATCAGCGCTTCGGTTTTGTACACATAATCGACCAGCTTTTTCTCCACAATATAATCAGCCAAAGCCTCGTAAATATAGGTTCCCTCTTCAAGGTAATCGACAAAACCCTCAAGCATCGATTCATCGACATAATCTATTTTTGAATAGAAGCGCGTGGTGTTATTCTCATTCATAATACGAAAACACTCTAATATTGCATCAAACACCTTCTCTTTTGGTCCAAGAGGTGGCAGAAGCATACTCAGCTCACTTCCACTCATAACAAACAAACAAAAAGTATCATTGACAATAGCGTAAAAACCGCTGTTATTAGAGAGCCAGATAAAGTTCGCCACAAAAGTGTAGTCACTCACATCGATATGGAGCGTGTCCAAATAGCTGTGCATGAGCTCTTGTGCGTGAACATCGAAGTGTCTGAGTTTGTACTCAAGGATATGAAGATTAGGCAAGTTTTGCCTCCTGCAATAAAAGTTATTTTGCAATTGTACATCGCTTTTTTCACTTTGCAGTTAGAAAATTTATAGGGCTTTTTAAGCCCTATTTTACGAGTCTATTTTTGTATTCCATCGAGGATCGGGACAAAGTCACACTGCTCTAATTCTATTTTTTCTATAGAGCTACCATTTTTTTTAAATTTGGTGATAATCTGCTTAGCTCCCACCTGCATCGGAGCCACTAAAATTCCCCCATCTCTAAGCTGGTCAAAGAGCTTTTGAGGGATCGCCTTTGCTGTAGCAGAAAAGAGGATTCTATCATAGGGAGCATATTGTACCCAGCCGTTTTGTCCATCATCCAAGCGTGTGTGAATATTACTGATCCCAAGAGTACGAAATCTCGCTTTGGCCTCTAAGATCAAAGACTCGATACGCTCTATCGTAAATACCCCACGAAAAAGGTGTGAGAGTACAGCCGCTTGATAGCCACTTCCACATCCCACCTCTAAGACTCGATCCCCTTTTTTTGGCTCAAGATACTCTGTCATCTTTGCCACGGTGAGTGGTGAGCTTATCCACTGTTGCGCGCCCATAGGCAGAGCATCAAGCTTGTATGCATTGTGCTTAAAGCCTGTTGGCACGAACATCTCTCTATTTGTTGAAGCGATCGCTTTTTTTACATTCTCACTCAGAGCAAAGATCTGGTGACACTCCTCGGCCAAACGCGCTGTTTTTGTCGCTGTGATTCTATCCAATTCCTACATCCATATACCGGCGCATAAGCGCTATCTCTTTTTTACTATATGACCTACATAAGCAAGCCGTATTCCCATTAGTAAAGGCTTCACCTTGGGGTGTTATGATCCCACTCTCTTGTGTACACTCTTCGTTTTTACTATCACTATAAAGTACATAACATTGATTGAGAATCGCTAAGGCTTTTGTTAATGTTTTAAAATGCTCAGCCCTTGCTTTTCCCCACCATGCAGGGATAACGATGAGATCACACCCCTCTAATGTTTGCCATAACTCTTTAAAACGTAACTCAAAACAAACAAGCACGCCTATCTTGATCCCTTGGCTTTGAAAGATCGCTACATCCGAAGCATCTCCCTCTCTAAAGTAGTTGTGTTCCCCGCCAAAACGAAAAAGTTTCGCTTTGGCTCTTTGATGTATGATCTGTCCACTATGAAAAACCTTGAGACGATTGACCACCCCATCTCCCTCTTTTTCAATAAGGGTCAAAAAAAGTGTTTTCTCTTCACAAGCTTCCAAAAGAGCTTGTGTTGCTCTTGGGGCAAACGCTAACACAGCATCGAAGTTATCATAATCAAAACCTGTAAGAGAGACTTCAGGGGCTACGATAAAAGAGTTCTTCGGGCACTGTTTTATAAGTGTTAAAAGTGTTTGGAGGTTTTCGTTATAGTCACTTGTAGTCTCAAAAAGCAGAGAGCAAAGATGCTGCTCCCCTTGCTTAGAAGTCGTCATCAAAACTTAAGCTACCTTTAGAGTAGTTTGTAACAGTTCCTTCAAAGAAGTTTGTTTTTTGATCATTAAATTTTGCAAAATCGTTCACCCATTTAATAGGATTGGTGACATTATAAAGCTTATCAAATCCTACGGCCGCAAGTCTATCATCTGCAAGATACTTAATATACTGCTCGACGATATCATCGGTCAGACCAAGTATTTGCCCTTGAGTGATATATTTTCCCCATGCCACTTCAAGCTCTACAGCTTGTTTAAACATCTCGATCACTTCAGCTTTGAGCTCAGCAGTAAAGAGATCTGGGCGTTCACGACGAAGTGTATTGATAATATTTTGAAAGAGTACCAAGTGTGTCACTTCATCTCTTTGGATAAAACGGATCATCTGAGCACTTCCAAGCATCTTTCCTGAGCGTGCAAGTGTGTAAATATAGGTAAATCCACTGTAAAAATAGATCCCCTCGAGTATCTGGTTAGCAAAACACGCTTTTAAAAAGTCTGTCTCGCTTGGCTCTTTACCAAGCTCTTTATAGCGATTTGCGATCGAGTCATTTTTTGTTTTAAGCATCATATCGCGACGCCACAGATCATAGATCTCCTCTGAGTTTGAAGAGATACTATCTACCATAACAGCATAGCTTTGTGAGTGCAGAGCTTCCTCAAAAGATTGGCGTACCAATATAAGATTGATCTCTGGAGCTGTAATGTATGGGTTGATATTATCAATCAAGTTATTTGTTTGGAGTGAGTCCATAAAAATAAGCTGCGAAAGCGCTTTGTCATACGCTGTTTTTTCTGCAGGGGTGAGATTTTTATAGTCGTTTACATCCCGTGTCATATCGACCTCTTTAGGAAACCATGTGTTATTAAGCATCATCTCCCAAAGATTATATGCCCACTGATATTTTATATCGTTGAGCTCAAAGATACCAGTTGGATTGCCACCAAATACTTTTCTATCGTTTACATTCTCATTAGATTCTGGATTATATATATTTTTTCTGCGCATATTCATTCACATTCTCCATACTTTAGTTCACAAACTTTTAAAAATTTGTTCACGATTATAACCATTGTATTATTAGGATTTCATCAAACACAATCTATTTGTAAGCTCTTAGGATAAAGCCTCTTTTTCCCTCTTTTGAAACAAGGTGATATTGGGCATTATAGGTGATCGCTTGACGTTTTGTATGCGATTTTATCACCCAACTCGCCTCGATAGAACGATGCTTTGCCAAACCTGTTTGGGAGAGTTTTTTGAGCTTGTCTATCCCGTGTTTGCTCACACCAAGTGTTTCATGAATAAACTGATTCTCTTCAAGATTTTTAAAGAGGGTAAACTCCGAATCATCAACAATTCCAATGATCTCAAAATACTTTGCATCTTTATGTTTTTCAATATAATCAAGAATATTTTTCTTGCACTCATAGTAGATGATATAACTTCCCATATTCATCGTATAACATTTGGCAAAATCATCGACCATTTTTGCTTTAGTAGAGAGAAGCTCTTTTTCTTGCGTGTATTGATTTTGTGTTATCTCATCGAGTTGTTGCAAGAGTTTTTGCTTTTGAGAAGAGAGATCAGCGAGTGATTCTTTGAGTGTGTCTACATCCCCTTTTGGTCTGTATTGCACCTGCACATCTTTTGGCAGATCACTAAATTTCAAAGCCTCATCATCCCCAGAAACAGGCGAAGATGCAAAATTAAAATAGAGTGAGACAGCAAGTGCAGATCCCAAAACTACGTAAAGTATTTTATTGATATTTTGATCCATAACATCTCCTTGTTGGCAAATTATACACCATTTTTTCGATTTCGAAGAATTATATGAAAAGAGGAAGGTTCGGATGTAGAGAGATCTCTACATCCAAAGAGGGGGTTTTATTTACGAGAGTTTCTTTTTCTTTCGTTTTCTGTAAGGAATTTTTTACGGATACGAATACTTAATGGAGTGATCTCTAAGAGCTCATCATCTTCGATCCACTCTAATGCACGCTCTAGTGACATATCACGTGGTGGAACAAGCTTGATCGCCTCATCCGCTCCAGAAGAACGTACGTTTGATTGTGCTTTTCCTTTAATAGGATTGACTACAAGGTCATTACTTCTTGAGTGCTCACCGATGATCATCCCCTCATAAACTTTTGTTTGTGGCCCGATGAAAAGGACACCACGATCTTGAATATTAAAGAGAGAGAACGCTAAAGTCTCTCCATTTTCCATAGAGATAAGCGCACCATAACTTCTTGATTCAACTGTTCCAGAGTATGGTCTAAACTCGATGAAAGAGTGGTTCATTACACCCTCACCTTTCGTATCTGTCAAGAATTGTCCACGAAAACCAATCAATGCACGCGCAGGGATCTCAAACTCGATTCTTTGGAAACCTTGCCCCATTGGAAGCATCGATTTCATCTCAGCTTTTCTTCTACCAAGACGCTCGATAACAGATCCACCAAACTCTTCTGGTACATCGATTACAAGGTGCTCAAATGGCTCACATTTTACACCCTCGATCTCTTTTACGATAACCTCAGGACGGCTTACACCAAACTCATAGCCCTCACGACGCATATTCTCAGCAAGTACAGTAATTTGAAGCTCACCACGTCCTGAAACTTTAAATTTACCCTCACCAACAGTCTCATAACGCATCGCAACGTTTGTTGTCATCTCAGCTTCAAGACGATCTTTGATCTTATTTGATGTTACGTGTTTTCCCTCTTGACCTGCAAGTGGTGAATCATTTACAGAAAATACAACTGTAAGCGTTGGCTCTTCAATATGCATAGGATCAAGTGGTACTGGATTTGTAGGATCACAAACAGTATCTCCAACATCTACAGTCTCAAGTCCTGCAAATGCAACGATATCGCCCGCTTCAGCTTCTTCGATCTCCATACGATTAAGACCATGGAAGCCGATCAGTTTTGTAATACGCCCTTTTGTAAGCTCACCGTCTGCTTTTGCAAGCATAACGTTATCACCTTTTCTAATCACACCATTGAAAATACGAGAGATCCCGATTTTTCCAACATAGTTATCATAGTCAAGTGTAAATACTTGTGCTTGCGTGTGGTTTTCTCTATCACCCTCTGGCTCAGGAATATGCTCTAAGATAGTTTCAAAAATACATTGAAAATCTCCACCCTCTTCTGCCATATCAAGCTTCGCAATACCATCACGTGCTGCTGCATAGATGATAGGGAAATCTTGTTGATCATCTGTTGCACCCATTGCTGCGAACAGGTCAAACATCTCATCTACAACACGATCTGGATCAGCAGATGGTTTATCTATCTTATTGATAACAACAATTGGTTTTTTCCCAAGTGCTAACATCTTTTTTACAACGAATTTTGTTTGAGGCATAACACCCTCGTACGCATCCACAAGTACAAGTACACCATCAACCATCTTGAGTACACGCTCAACCTCACCACCAAAATCGGCGTGGCCCGGAGTATCGATAATGTTGATCTTGTGATCTTTATAACGAATCGCCGTGTTTTTTGAAAGAATTGTGATCCCACGCTCTTTCTCTATAGCGTTGCTATCCATCGCTCTTTCATCATGATGTTCATAAGAACCATATGTTCCTGATTGCTCAAGTAATCCATCAACTAGTGTTGTTTTTCCGTGGTCAACGTGAGCGATTACTGCAATATTTCTAATCTTTTGCACAGTGCTTCCTTCAATATTAGTTTCTCTTAGCTTATGAAACTAAAGGTAAAAATTTTCGCGATTATATCTAAATAAATGTTAGAACTGTGTAAAATTGACACTTTTATCCTCTTTAAACTTGCTACTTTAAGTAATATATCACTACACTATAAGCATTTATTCCTTTTTATTGTTCTATTTTTCAAAGAAAAAAGAGAGAGCTCTTAGATGAACAAAAAAAGAGTTTTGTTATAAAAAAGAGATTTATGATTGATTATCCAAAGATTTTAGACAAAATATTTGATAAATTAGATTCAAATAATGCCTCTGCTGTCATTATCGGTGGATATATTCGTGATTTTCTTTTAGATATTGGCTCAAAAGATATCGATATTGAGGTTTATGGTATCAGTTCCTATAATCAGCTTGAAGATATCTTAAGAGAATTTGGGAATGTTTGTACTGTTGGCAAAAGTTTTGGTGTGTGCAAACTCTTTATAGATGATCTTGATCTTGATTTTACACTCCCTCGAATCGACAATCATATCGCCTCAGGACACAAAGGTTTTGAGGTGTGTTTAGATCCCCACTTAGATTTTGTGCGCGCCACTTCCAGACGCGATTTTACGATCAATGCGATCGCTTATGATGTGAAAAAGAGAAAAATGCTTGACCCTTTTGGGGGAAGAGAGGATCTTAAAAACAAAATATTACGCGCTGTAGATCCAAAAAGCTTTATAGAAGATCCACTCAGAGTGATGCGCGCCCTGCAATTTGCCGCACGTTTTGAGCTGCATCTACATCCCAGCCTTTTTAGTCTCTGTCAAGATATGATCCAAAAACGAATGCTTCATCAACTTCCAAAAGAGAGGATATTTGAAGAGCTCAAAAAACTTCTTCTTCAATCTAGGCAACCCTCTGTTGGTTTTTCTTTACTTCGAGATCTTGGCGCATTTCTCTATTTTGATGAGTTTTCACAACTCTCAGAGGAGAGCTACACACTCATGCTCTCACACCTTGATCGATTTGCAAAGATGCAAGATCTCTCTCTAGAGAAAAGGCTTCTTGTTTTTCTCGCGCTCTTAGCCAAACCTCACCATCCCAAGGCAAAAGCACAAGGGTTTCTTCATAAACTTACAGCACAAAAGAATATTTTAGAGGGTGTTTTAAAGATCTTGGAGTATCAAGATTTACTCTTTACGCAACAAGCCCTCTTGGATGCAAATATCTATCAACTTGCAACAAAGATTGAGATCAGGCTTTTTCTCTTTTTTCACAAAGCAACACTTCCTTTGGAGGCACAGGAGTATAAACTTCTCGCTCCCCTAGAACAAAGAGCAAAAGAGCTTGGTGTTTATACGAAGCCGCTTGATCCCTTTGTACTTGGAAGAGATCTCATCTCTTTGGGTCTTAGCCCCTCAAAGGAGTTTAAAAAAATTTTAGAAGATGCTTATAGAGCGCAGATGCATAGCGAGTTTGATTCGCATGAAGGGGCAAGGCTTTGGCTTGAGGAGTATTTAGCCAAAATTTAAGAGTCCAAGCTTTTTTTTGAGCTTTGAGATCCCATCCATATTTTTGAGTGCTACATCCAAAGCTTCTTTGAGTTTGCTTTTGTAGATCTGTTTGTTCTCTTCATCAAACTTCTCGATCACATCCTCATAAAAATGGATAAATTCTACTATCAACTCTATTGCAACGACGGTGATCTTTTTGTGTTGTGCTATTGTGATGATAAGATCAAAGGCTTTTTTGATCTTTACATCCATATCATCGAGCTCGATATAACGCTTAGAAGTCTCAGAATCTTTTGTTGTAAGTCTTTTGAGTATCTCGATGAGACCTTGTTCACTTACCTCTGCTTTATTATTGACATAAGCGCGCATCTCTGTGAGATTCATCTTAGAGATCTTCTCTTGTAAACCATCATCACAAGGATCTTTACTCTCTTTTTTTCCAAGAATCCTTGAAAACATATCTTCCCCTTATAGCTTTGTGCTGTCTATCTCCACAACTGTGTGAACATTTCCTCTAGGGTTATAATCGGCAATTATCTTCATATATTTTGGTTTGAGCTTTTTTTCTAAAACCTCATAGATCTCATTTGCAGCATTTTCATGCGAGATATGTCTGTCTCTAAAAGAGTTGATATAAAGCTTGATCGCTTTGAGTTCCACCACATACTCATCTGGAGTATATTCCAAATAGATTGTTGCAAAATCAGGATATCCACTGCGTGGACAAAGTGACGCAAACTCTGGTAAGGTCATCTTAATAAGATAGTTTCTCTTATATTCATTTGGCCAGATCTCTAGATCTTTTTCTACATCAAACTCGTTTATAACTTTTTCACCATATTTCATTTTTTATCCTTCATTGTTTGTTTGCAAAGAGGCAAGATATTTACCCTGGATATAATCGATCTCAAGATCATTTGCCCATTTGTAACTTGCTTCATCCTCAAGCATTTTGATCCATGATTTTATACTATTTTTATGTGCAATCGTATTAAATCCCTCGATTATGCTTTGCAATTTCGCACTTTGGATCTCTTTGGTATAAAATGGATCAAAACGGATGCAATCGATATCGAGTTCTCTAAGATATAAAAAGCTCGTTTGAATTGCCCCCACTCTATCAATCGTAATTAAAACACCTTGTTCTCTAAGTGAATTTAAAAGTGTGTTATATTTATGAATATGTGGATAATACTCTGTCTCACTTAAAACAAACATCACTCTATGGCGTAACTCTTTGTGCTCATCTAAAAGCTCTTTGATCCGTGTCGTAAAGATTCGATTTCTTAGAGATTTTGGTGAGATCGTGATTGCAAAGATATACTCACTTGTTTGCATATATTTTTTCATGATCTCTTCTACGACCATAAGATCAAAATCAAGCATCAAGCCAAGTTTGTTGAGTACTTTGAGATAACTCTTGGGATGTATGAGTTTGTTATCGGATGTTTTGAGTTTGACAAAACACTCTTTCATCACCTTTTTTTCTTGTGTAAAAACATCTTGAAAAAGGATCAAAAAGCTTTTTTCACGCATCGATTCAATAACAAAATGCTCTAACTCATTTGGATTCATCTCTAGATGGTTTTGCGTTTTTTTAGAGTTTCTGTTCGCCTCTTGAAGGTCAAAGAGCTTGTCTATGAGATACTCCAAGTTTTGTGAAAAGGATGTATCTACAATCGCTCCTGAGATCTTCACCTCAATATCATCCACCTTATAATCACTAAGCTTGAGACAAAGTATCTCAAAGTGTGTCTGATATTCTCTCTTATCCCCAGGGAGCCCAAGGATAAAATCACCACTTTTAAGATGCCCTAGAGGGAAATGATCGATCCCTTTTTCTACAAAATATTCACCCAGATATTTTGCAAATTTCAAAAGAACTTTATCTCCATTTTTGATCCCATAGAGCGAGTTGATATCTTGAAGATTATCTACACTCAAAAGCACTAAGGTGTATTTTTTTTCTTTGCGAATCTCTTTGTTTACATATTCATAAAGATATTCTCTTGAAAATGTTTGTGTTATAGCATCTGTTATTTTTACATCAAAACCACGATAGATAAGATAAAAGATAAAGTAGATACTCACTATGACTAAGAGGATCGATTCGATATAAAAAGAGAGATCTAAACTCTCATACGAACTTACGAGTGTGTGGGATATCAGAGCAACGATAAGAGCAAAGATGGGAAGTCCCATCCGAAGCGCTAACTTAAAACGGTATTCTCGCTCTTTTTTTTGTGGAAGAAGCACGTAGATACCTATAACACTAAACGTCTAGGTGTTTTACATCTTTAGCGTGCGTTTCGATGTAGTTACGACGAGGTTCTACTTCATCTCCCATAAAGAGTGTAAATGCTTCACTTGCAACTTCAGCATCTTCGATAGTTACTTGTAGAAGTACGCGATTCTCAGGAGTCATTGTTGTCTCCCAAAGTTGCTCAGGATTCATCTCACCAAGACCTTTATAGCGTTGGATGTAGGCACCCTTTTTCACATAGTCTTTGATATTTTCAAGCTCTTGAATGATATCTTCTTTAAACTCTAAATTCCACTCCATGATCTTTTGGTAGATGTAGTTTGCTTCAATAAAGTGTGGCGCAGAGAAAAGATCATCATTGACCAGAAGCTCTTCCATTCCCCCTTTAGTTTGTACAAAAAGGTGGATCTCCTCTTCATCGATTCTTTTTGTGAGGATGTTATACTCTTTTTCAAGAAGAAAAGCTTCGATCTTCTCATACATTGTTTTCATATCAAGCCCTACAAGATCAGGGTTTTCTATGAAATGGCGAATTAGCTCAATAAGTGCATAACGGCGCTCTAAAGATTCTAGTGAACCTCTATAGTGATCGACCATCTTGAAATATGCTACAAGGTCGTTATGTCCAACACTCTCCATCTCTAAAGACTCGATCCCATTTTCAATTAAGTAATCATTCATCGCGCGATCATCTTTAAAGTAGATCTCTTTTTTCCCTTTTTTGTAACGATAGAGTGGTGGCTGAGCAAGGTAGAGATACCCTTTTTCGATCACTGATCTAAAATGTCTAAAGAAGAAAGTAAGTAGAAGTGTTTGGATGTGAGATCCATCGACGTCGGCATCGGTCATGATGATGAGTTTGTGATAACGAAGTTTCTCTTCGTTGTACTCTTCACCGATCCCACATCCCATCGCTGTGATCATATTTGTGATCTCATCTGATTTAAGAATCTTTTCTAAACGTGCTTTTTCAACATTGAGAATCTTACCTTTGAGTGGTAAGATCGCTTGAAAAACTCTATCACGACCCATTTTTGCAGATCCACCCGCAGAGTCCCCTTCCACCAGATAAAGTTCACAAATAGAAGCATCTTTGCTTTGACAATCTGCAAGTTTTCCAGGAAGTGTTCCAACACTCATAGAATCTTTTCTACGTGTAAGTTCACGCGCTTTTTTTGCAGCCTCACGACCACGTGCAGCCATAAGCGCTTTACTCACAATCGCTTTTGCTTCAAGTGGATTTTCTTCAAAATATTTACTAAGTATCTCATAGGTAGATTTTTGAACTAATGGACGCACATAAGTATTTCCAAGTTTTCCTTTTGTTTGCCCCTCAAATTGAGGTTCAGGCACACGCGCAGAGACGATAGCAATAAGCCCTTCACCTGTATCTTCCCCACTTATTTTGACATCTTTTTCTTTTGCTGCACCGTTTTGAGCATTATAAGTAGAGATCACACGGGTAAGTGCTGCGCGAAAACCAGCTTCGTGTGTTCCCCCATTTGGTGTTCGGATGTTATTGACAAAAGAAGCTACTTTTTCCTCATAGCTATCGTTGTACATAAGTGCAATATCAAACTCAATATCTTCGATCTTAGAAGTAAAAGAGTACACAGCCGCTACTTGGTTTTTCTTATTCATATCTTCAACGTATTGAGCGATACCACCCTCAAAGTGATACTCCTCTTTGACATTTGTGCGTTCATCGATAAATTTGATCGTTATGAATGGATTGAGGTATGCGAGCTCTTTGAATCTTTTTGCGAGATAATCAAACTCAAAAGTGATCGATTCAGTAAATATACTTGGATCTGCTGCAAACTCGATCGTCGTTCCTGTTTTTTTTGTTGTTCCGATCACATTAAGAGGTTCTTGAGGGATCCCTTTTTTGAATGTTTGCTCATGGATCTCTCCATTTCTGTGAATAGTCATCGTTAGATCACTTGAGAGTGCATTTACAACTGATACACCCACCCCATGAAGTCCACCTGAAACTTTATAAGTATCTTTATCAAACTTACCACCAGCGTGAAGTACAGTTAAAACAACCGTTGCAGCACTCATACCCTCAGTTGGGTGCATATCTGTTGGAATACCACGTCCGTTATCGGTAACTTTACATGTTCCGTTTTTAGTAAGTGTTACAGTGATTGTATCACAATGACCAGCCATAGCCTCATCGATAGAGTTATCTATTACTTCATAGACTAAGTGGTGAAGTCCTCGATGACCTGTATCTCCGATATACATCCCAGGTCTTTTACGAACTGCTTCTAAACCTTTGAGGACTTTAATGTTACTCGCACCGTAATTTTCTAAAGAAACTTCATTTTGTTCCATATAACGCTCCATAACCATTTTGGCATAATGAGAGTTATTCTATCGAAATTTATCTAAAAGTAAGTTTTATGAGGGTTTATTAGGTGAATATAGAAGGTTTTAGTTCCCAAAAAAGGAACTAAATTAGATAACGATAGGCATTACGATTGTTTTGAAGTTGTCATCACTTAAAACAAAAGGAAGATTTCCTTCATTAAGACCAATAGTAAACTCACTATTGTGAATCGTGTTTAAAAAGTCTAAGAGATATCTACTGTTGATAGCGATCGTAAAAGGTGCGCTAAATCCTGTAGTAAAACCTATTTCTGTTTTTGCTTCGATGTTGTCATCACTTAAAGATTCAAAAGTGATGGTGTCGTTGTGAAATGTGATCTTTACATCCGTAGAGATGGTAGTGATCTGTTTGATAGATTCTATCATTACCGCTTTTGGTAAAAGAAGTGTATTTGCTATCTCTTTAGGGATAATTCTTGAATACTCAGGAAACTTTCCATTAAGAAGCTTTGTAAAGAATGTATATTGTTCTGAGTGGATGATAAGATAGGTTTGGTCATAGTAAAGTTCAATATTATCAAAAAAGAGTTTTTGAATCTCTATGATCGCTTTTTTAGGCAAGATGATAGAGAGTTCATCAGAACTTTGATTATCTACGCTTACAACAGCGAGTCTTCTTGTATCTGTAGAAGCAAAGAAAATTTTATCTTGTTTGATATCGATGAGAGCACCATTGAGTTCAACTTTTGGATTGTTCGTGTCAATAGCAGGTGTGATCTTTTTTAAAGATTCTATGAGAAGGTGTGAATCGATCGAGATTCTTGGTTTTCCCTCATAGCTTGGAAATTCTGGAAATTCTGTATGTGTAAATGTTGGAAGTTTAAATTTAGAATGCGATTGTGAAATATAGAGCATATCGCTTTTGAGTTCAAGTTTTATCTCACCATCTTTGAGAATACGTACGATATCAAGAAGTTTCTTCCCATTAGCAGTAGCGTCTCCCTCTTGTTCAACATTGATATTCTTAGTCGTAACTCTAAAACCTATCTCATAGTCTGTAGCTCTGAGAGTAAGTTCTTGGTTTGAGACATGGAGTAATATATGTGATGTGATCTGGGATGTATCTTTTTTTTCTAAAAAAGGTCCAGCATGAATGAGCATATTTTCTAAGATCGATTTAGAAATAGTTATCTTCATATGAATTTCCTATTATATTTATAATTTTTAGTATGTAGTAGTAGGGAGATGTGATAGTGTGAATATCACGAAACAAGCCCTATTTTCCAAGTTCTTTTGATGTGATGAACACACAGAGGACTATTCACATCTATTCACTTTTATGATTATATCTTTTTTAAGAATTTTTTTCTAGAGATTTCTTAGCTAGAGGTTATCTTATTGGTCAATTCGTCGATCTTTGTTTTAAAATCTTCATCGTTTTGGATCAGTTCATTGATCTTTTTGATGGTGTGTGAGATCGCTGTGTGGTCTTTCATACCAAAATACTGAGCGAGTTGAGGCATCGTATTTTGGGTGAGTTCACGACATAAGTAGATCGCAATACGTCGTGCATACACAAGGTTTTTACTACGCCCTTTAGATTTGATCTCACTTGGTTTGATATTCAGGTCTTTTGCCACACTTTGCGTGATCACATCCAAAGTGAGGTTGGTTCTTTTCTCTTGGAGCTGGTCTTTGAGCACATTTTTTGTAAACTCAATAGTGATATCGACATGCATCAGTTGTGAATAAGCATGAAGTTTGGAGAGGATTCCTTCGATCTCACGTACATTACTCTCGATAACAGTCGCGATATAGTTGACGATCTCTTTGGAGAGTTTGACCTTATTGATCTCACATTTTTTCTCAATGATGGCGATCTTTGTCTCAAGTTCTGGGGGTTGAATATCTGCGACAAGCCCATGTTCAAAACGGCTTTGTAGACGTTTTTCAAGCCCACCTATCTTCTTGGGATGTTTATCTGCGGTGAGAATAATCTGTTTGCCAGCACCCTTGAGTGCTTCAAAGGTGTGAAAAAACTCCTCTTGGATCCCCTCTTTGTTGCTTAAAAACTGAATATCATCGATAAGAAGTACATCACATTTGCGGTATTTTTCTTGAAAACGCTCCATTGTTTTGTTACGTACATGGCGGATGAAGTCGTTTAGAAACTGCTCTACTGTGGTGTAAATGACCACTTTTCCTTGATTTTGAAACACATTTCCAGCAGCTTGCATAAGGTGAGTCTTTCCAAGACCGACTCCCCCGTGAATAAAAAGGGGATTGTAGAGGATCCCAGCTTTTTCACTCACACTTTTGACCGCTGCATAAGCGAACTGGTTGGAACCCCCAACCATAAAGTTATCAAAGGTGTGAGAGGGGTTGAGCAAGGAATGTCCCGTTTTTTGCTCCACTTTTTGTTTTACTTTTTTTGTATCGAGTTGATTTTTGAGTGTGACATTGACACTTACCTTGTCTCCTGTCTTTACTTCAAAGAGGTGCGCGATCTTATCGCGGTATTTACTTTTGATCCAGTTGGCAACAAGAGCATTGGGTGCATAAAAAATTGCTAGATCACTCGATGACTTTTTCTCATCGTAAGAGAGTTGCTTGATATATCTGTTATATTCAACCTCAGTGATCTCTTCTTTGAGTAATAATAATACCTCTTCGCCTCTATTCACATCTAAACCTTCGTTAATATTTCTAATGTGAATAGTAGCAATAATTTCCATAAATAGCGGTTAAAAGTATGTGAATAAAAAAATTTTTCTAAGGTGAATAAGTAAAATAAAGAGCCTCTTTGTATATAATTTGCTCTATAATTGAGAGATAGGGAGTGAAATGACCATTTTAGGGATAGATCCAGGAACACGAAACATGGGATACGCACTTATATCTCTACAAAACGGCAAGATCGCACTCATCGAAGCGGGACTTATCAAAATGAAAGCAGAAGATCTTCAGTTTCAGATCCCACAGATGGTAGAAGCGCTCGATACTATTTTTGCGAAACACACCATCGATCAAGTGGCTGTGGAGGATATCTTTTATGCACATAATCCTGCGACAACGATCAAGCTCGCACAGTTTCGAGGAGCGATCATGCTCAAACTGCTTCAAGAGTTTGGGCAGTTTCATGAATACACCGCACTTCAAGTAAAGAAAGCACTCACAGGAAAAGCAAAAGCACAAAAGGAACAAGTCGCTTTTATGGTGAAGCGTTTGCTCAATATCAAAGGGGAGATAAAGCCGCTTGATATTAGTGATGCCATGGCTGTGGCGATCACACATTCCCAAAGAATCAAGATTATAAAAGAGCCTCTTGAGAAGAAATAAGATATAATAAATGACTGAGTGCACCGCACATAGATTGGAGATACGATGAATATATGCCATCTTTATTATGCAAAAAAGGAAGCCTCTCTCATAGAGGAGTTACTCAACTCTTTTGATGAAAAAGAGTCTTTGGATGTAGCCCAGATAGAGAAGCTCGATGCGTTTAATGTGTACTTAATAGAACTCAATAGTCTCAACGAAGAGATCTCTGCAAAGGTTAAAAAGCTTTTTGCATCACGTTCCCATCCGCTTATCTACTTCTACATCCAAAAAGAGTATAACATTGCGCTTTTTCAGTTAGCTCTTGTTTTAAAAACAAAAGGGTATATCACAGCATCGCATAATGTGAGCACGATCGTCTCGAAAATAAAAAATGATTTCAAAAGCAATGAGGATGAATATTTTCAAAACCTTCTTGGAAAAACAGTTTTGCAATCGAAACATTTTTTGCTCTTTAAAGAGAGTACGCTCTTTTTTGCAAGTACTAAACTCCTAGAAGATTTCTCTCTTAAAAATATCTCTGAGGTCAAAGAAAAATTACTCCCAAAGCTTGATATTCAAACACTCTTGGAAAATGAGACAATGAGTAAGAAAGCTGTGCAAAATGATCGCCAACAAAGCTTTTATACCCGCAGTGTGAATATTAGTCAAAACAATGAAAAGGTGATCTTTTTAGATCCTTTTCTCCAAAGTGACGCCCCTTTGCCAAGCGTGACACAAGAGAGCTCTGTGAGTTCTGATAAACTTGCATTTATCAAAAATAGAATTAGTTTTATAGAGTTTCTCAAAGATAAAACGATAGAGTCAAAAATCTCTCCTGAGGGTTTTATTCTTCTCACGCTCAATATCGAAAATATGGAAAAACTTCGTAAGAGTATGACAGAGCTTGAGATCGAAGAGGGGATGCGTGATTTTTTACTTCAAGTAGATATTCTACTCGATAAAAAAATCGCTTTTGCACAGTATGATAAAGATTTTTATGTGGCACTTTTTGAGCATATAGAGTTTGATGCTTTTAAAGAGATGATCCATGAATTCAATACAAAGATCCTCAACTATTTTCAAAAACAAAAATATACTCCATTGCTTGGAAGCTTTTTCTTTGAAGTGAAAAATCAAGAGCTCAACGAGTGTACACACGCATACACTTGGCCACCCGCGCGCATAAACACTTGGCCAGTTGAGAAGGTAAAAAATATTCTTGCATTATTGTAGCATAGGTGGCCAAG
>JAVETX010000049.1:0-17223 GCA_034005845.1 Sulfurimonas sp.
GGCAGCAGTACTTGGGATAGATTCTTGCCCTATTGAAGGCTTAGACAAAGAGGCAGTTGAAGAGCTTTTAGAGCTTGATACAACAAAATACCAACTCTCAATGGTGCTTCCTTTTGGATATAGACTCAATGAACAATCTTCACAATTACGCCTTGATTTTGATGAGGTTGTCGAGTTTATCGAGTAGGGCAATAAAGCTATTTTTTAAGCAAATGTAACTAAAATGTTCCTTTATATAATAAGGGGAACATTTGCCACAAAAACAACAAGATCTTCATAGAAAAATTACAGTAGCTATAGTTGCTATTTTAGGTGTCTCATTCTATCTTTTTTACGCTATTTTTAAAGACTTTCAAGAAACACGACTTGCAGAGATAAAGCAGGATTTTTATGAAAATATTACGCACTCTTTTGAACTCAATCTTCAAAAAAACATTCAAGATCATTATGTCAAAGAGTTGTCAGCTTTTGTAGATAATTCAGTTTTACAAACTGTTGCAAAACAAGAGAGAGAAACACTCTTGAGTCTCACACAAAAACGCTATGAAGAGCTTGTACAAAAAGATCCTTTTATTCTTGTGGGGCATTTTCACCTTGCAAATGGAAGGACTCTCTTGCGACTTCACAACACAGACTTTTATGGAGATGAGATAGGAAAAAAACGCTTCCTTTTAAAAAAGATACACAAAGAGCATAAACCTTTGAGTGGGTTTGAGCGTGGAGAGAGCGGTTTTTATTATAGAACACTTCTTCCACTCTTTTTAGAGAGGCAGTATATAGGGGCTTTTGAACTTGGTATCAAACCAAAAAAACTTTTGGAATATGTCTCTGCATTTAATGATGTAGAGGGGCTTATTAAACTTGGAGAGCGTAATGGAACTCAAGTGTACTATAAGACAAAATCGTTTGAACACTATGAAGATATTTTACCAAAGCTTGATGGAAATATTCCACAACAAAGCACTGTTTTTCGTGATGGGGAAACTTTTGCCATCTACTCTTTTGATATCATGGGAGTTGAGGGTGATTTTATAGGGGAGTTTGTTTTTTTTCAAGATCTTACACGTTATTATGCAAACTACAACAAAGCACTTTCAAAGAGTTTGTATCTTTTTGCTTTAATAAGTATCGGTGTTTTTATACTTTTGTATTTTCTTTTCTACAGATTTACCCAAATAAGTGATCTTCTCAAAAATAGAGCTTCTTTGATGCTTAATGCCCAAGAAAATATGGTTTTGATATCACAAGAGGGGAAAAAACTTCTCGAATCAAATAGTGTTTTCTTAGATTTTTTTGGTTTTAAATCTTTGGCTGATTTTAGTAAAAAACATAGCTGTGTATGTGATCTGTTTTTACCACAAGAGGGGTATCTGCAAAAAGAAAAAGAGGGATCAAGTTGGATAAAAGATATTATATTACATCCCAACTCTACACATCTTGCAAAGATGAAAAAAGGGGATGTTGTTCATACCTTTCGCGTCTATGCACATGAGATACAAACAGATTCACAAGCACAAGAGTATGTCATCACCTTTGAAGATATCACACAAGAACTCTCCATTCAAAAAGAGCTAGAAGCAGAGCGAGATCTTTTCTCTGAGGGTCCTGTTGTCACAATAGAGTGGTCACCACAGACCCATTGGCCTGTTCGTTATGTTTCAGCAAATGTCACCAAAGAGCTTGGCTATACACCAGAGGAGATGAAGCAAAAAGATTTTGTTTATACGGATATTATCCATCCCCAGGATAAAGAAGAAGTTTTTCGTGAGGTTGAAGCTTACATAAAAAAGAAACAACTTAGTTTTGAGCAGTCTTATCGCTTACGCCATAAAAATGGTGAGTATCGATGGTTTTATGATTTTACCCATCTTCTTTTTGATGAGGATGGTGTTTTGCTTTCTATGCGTGGATATATGTTTGATCAAAGCGAGATGAAAAAAACACAAAAACTTGTTGCCAGCCAAAAAGAGCGACTAGAAAATATTATAGAGGGAACGAATGTAGGGACATGGGAGTGGAACATCCAAACAGGAGAGACTGTATTTAACGATAAATGGGCTCAGATGATAGGCTACACGCTCGAAGAGATCAGCCCTACAACTATAGAAACATGGATCCATTTTGCAAATGAAAAAGACCTAGAAGCTTCTCAAGAGTCTTTGCAAAAGTGTTTGAGTGGTGCGCATGAATTTTATGAAGCAAAATATAGAATGAAACACAAAGATGGGCATGAGATCTGGGTCTATGATCGTGGAAAGGTTAGTAAGTGGGATGAGGAGGGAAATGCTCTTTTTATGTCCGGAACCCATACCAATATAGATGTAGAAGAGAAGCTCAAAGAGGAGATAGAGAAAAATCAAGAGATGCTCCAAGAGCTTTTTGATAATATGAAGAGTGGTGTAGCTATCTATGAAGCATACAATGAAGGGGAAGACTTTATATTTAAAGATATCAATAAAGCTTCCATGACGATGGAAAATATCTCCAAAGAGGATGTTATTGGTATGCGAGTCAGAAAAATATTTCCAGGAATAGAGCAGATGGGGCTTTTGGATGTTTTTAGAGAGGTGTACAAAACAGGAGTACCTTATAACCACCCTGTGAGCCATTATGAGGATGGAAGACTTAATGTTTATAGAGACAACTTTGTTTATAAGCTCTCTACAGGAGATATTGTTGCGATGTATGATGATGTTACTGAACAAAAAAAGACTCAAGAAGCATTAACAATACTCAATAAAGATCTCAAAAAAGCACTCGAAGCAAAATCACAATTTTTGGCAAATATGAGCCATGAGATCCGTACTCCTATGAATGCTATTTTAGGACTAAGTGAACTTCTCAAAGACACAAATCTTGATGCAAAACAACTTGACTTTTTAGACAAGATCTATGGCTCTTCACGTATGCTTTTAAGAATTATTAATGATATTTTAGATTTCTCAAAACTTGAAGCTGGCAAGCTTGAACTAGAACACAAGGCTTTTTCTATAGAGAGTATTTTTGCACAGCTTCGTGTTTTGTTTACTACGCGATCAGCGCATAAAGGATTAGAACTTTATTTTTACAAACACAAAGATCTTCCCGCTTTTGTCGTAGGTGATGAGCTTCGCTTAGAACAAATTGTGACGAATCTTTTGAGTAATGCTTTGAAATTTACCCATGAGGGGATAGTGCTTTTTTCTATCAAACTCAAAGAGCGTCTTGATGAGAAACATGTGATCTTGGAGCTGAGTGTCAAAGATAGTGGTATCGGAATCAGCCAGGAGCAACAAAAAAAACTCTTCTTGCCATTTTCTCAGGCAGATAGCTCTACTACACGTAAGTTTGGTGGCACTGGACTTGGGCTTATGATCTCTTCAAAAATAGCAGAAGCGATGGGTTCTAAGATAGAGCTAGAGTCTACCATAGGCGAAGGGTCTTGTTTCTTTTTTGATCTTGAGTGTGAGGTTGCATCGTGGAAAGAGTCTCAGGCAATTGTAGCGGAGAAAAACTATAAGGTACTTATCGTTGATGATCAAGAGATCTCTCGGGAGATCCTCGCAGAGATGCTTGAGGATTTTGGCTGTACTTATGATGAGGCGAGTGATGGAGTACAAGCAATAGAAAAAGTTCTCACCGCAGATGCAAAAGGTGAGCCGTATGATTTTGTACTCATCGATTGGCTTATGCCAAATCTCGATGGCAAAGAAGCGACAAAAAGACTCTGTGAAATGTATAAAGCAGGTGAACTCAAATATAAGATCCCCTCTATTATGATGGTCTCAGCACATCTCCAAGAGGAGATAGGACTTGAAGATGTGGATGTAGATACCTTTCTTCCTAAACCTGTGACATCTTCTACCCTGCTTGATGCGATGATGCAGGCAAAAGATGGTTTTGTACGTGAGAGTAAGATAGTTGAGCAAACAGCAGAGATGAGCTTTGATGGAGTTTGTATTCTTCTCATCGAAGACAATGAGATCAATCAAGAGGTTGCTACTTTGATGCTAGAGCGGGTAGGCATCGATGTGATGGTAGCCAACAATGGTAAAGAGGGTGTTTCTAGCTTTTTTGCAAATCGTGAGAAAATTGATCTCATCCTTATGGATCTGCAGATGCCTGTGATGAGTGGCTATGAAGCGACACAAGAGATCCGCAGGGAGGATAAGGAGGTTCCTATTATCGCTCTCACCGCAGCTGCAATGGTAGAGGATAGAGAAAAAGTGCTCGCAGCTGGGATGAATGATCACCTTGGTAAACCTATAGATACGCAAGAGCTTTATCAAAAACTCTCTTTATATCTTCAAGACAAAGCAAAGCAAGGAGAGCTTGAAATATTGAGTGAGTCTTACCTACAAAAAACACTTAGTTCTCAAGAACTTATTCATAAGCTACTCAAAAAGTTTTTAAAGCAGCTTGAGAGTGACTTTAGCTCAGTGGTAGACCTTGTTGCATCAGGGGATGCTCAAGCATCAAAAATGATACATGCACTCAAAGGGGTAAGTGGGAATCTAGGAGCACAAAAGCTTGCAAAGGTGTGTACGGTCATAGATGCGCAGTTCAAAGCACATGAGCCTATAGAAGAGAAGCTTGTGAACGAACTCTCACACATCCTAAAAGAGCTAAGAGAAAAACTCAAAGTGTACAAGATGGATGAAAATAATGAGCAAGAGCATCCAATACTTGCAAAAGAGGAGCTTAATGTATTTTTAGAACAAATCATCCAAAAACTCTCACAAAGCCAAGTGCTTTTAGATAGTGAACAAGATACTTTGTTAGTAAATTTAAGAAAAAAGCTCTCAGATCAAGAGTTTGCACAGCTACAAAATGCACTTGATGAATTAGAATTAGAGGAAGCTATAAAAGTTATAGAGGAGTATAGAGATGCCAATAAGTGATAGAAAAGTCAAAATATTAGTCGTTGATGATGAGGCAATCAATCTCCATTTAATCACAGATATTTTACGAGATCGTTATGATGTAAGTGTCGTAAAAAGTGGTGAGAAAGCTCTCAAAGTATTTCCTGAGATCAGTCCTGATATTTTGATCTTAGATATTCATATGTCTGGTATTAATGGCTTTGAAGTTGCACAACATATACTCCAAGAATACCCAAACAAAGATATTCCAATTCTCTTTTTAAGTGCCGATTCAAATATAGACTATATTTTAAAAGGTTTTGAGCTTGGTGCAGTTGATTACATGATAAAGCCTTTGGAGAAATACTCTTTTTTACTTAAAATAGGTTTTTTGGAAAAATTGGTGCGTAAAACATATGAGAGCAAAAGGCGTGAGCAGCTCTTAGCTGAATATAAAAACACGGTCGATCGAAGCTTTATTGTCTCAAAAACTGATAAAAAAGGTCGCATTACTTATGTCAATGACAGGTTTTGTGAGATCTCAGGCTATTCGCGCGAGGAGCTTTTAGGCAAGTCTCACTCTATAGTGCGCCATGAAGATATGAGTTCAAAAGTTTTTCAACAGCTATGGGAAACTATTCAAGCAAGAGATCCTTGGTTTGGTGTAGTAAAAAATAAAACAAAAGAGGGAAAAGCTTATTATGTCGATACGGTCATTAATCCTATTGTCAATGAAAATGGTGAAATAATAGAATATATTGGTGTGCGAAATGACATTACAGAGTTAGAAGAATATAAAGAGATACTAAAAGATGAGTTGATGAATACAAGTCAAAGTTATCAAGAGAATATCAACTATATGATGCAATATGAAGCGGCTATCAATAGTGTCAATGGGGTGATTAAAACAGATACAGACAATAAAATCACTCATGCCAATAGCAAGTTTTGTCAAATGAGTGGCTACACATATCAAGAACTTTTGGGAATGGACTGTACAAAGCTTCGGGATGTAGAGCATCAAGAGAAGAAAGATTGTGAAAATGTTAAAGAGAAGCTTTCAAAACAAAAGAGAGTAACAAAGCTTCTCAAAAATAGAACAAAAGAGGGTAAGGTATTTCATATGAGTACCCTTTTTTATCCTATAGTAGATGTTGAGGGCAAAACAATCGAGCATCTGCAGGTGATGCATGATGTCACAGAGATCATCGAGCTCAATCAAGAGATCGTAGATACACAAAAAGAGATCGTACTTACTATGGGGGCTATTGGGGAGACGCGCAGTAAAGAGACGGGGCTTCATGTAAAAAGAGTTGCGGAGTACTCTTACTTGCTGGCAACACTCTATGGCTTGGAGGAGGAACATGCTCAAAGGATCAAGCAAGCTTCTCCAATGCATGATATAGGAAAAGTGGGTATTGCTGATTCTATTTTAAATAAACCTGGCAAACTCACAGAGGATGAATTTGAGATTATGAAAACACATGCTGAGCTAGGCTATGAGATGCTCAAACATTCACAACGCCCTATCTTAAAAACAGCAGCGATAGTTGCATATACCCACCATGAAAGATACGCAGGGGATGGCTATCCAAATGGTATGAGAGGGGAAGATATTCCAATAGAGGGGCGTATCACCGCTGTAGCTGATGTGTTTGATGCACTTGGACATGATAGATGCTATAAAAAAGCATGGGAATTAGAACGTATACTAGATCTTTTTAAGAAGGAGCGAGGCAAGCATTTTGATCCAAAACTTATCGATCTGTTTATGCAAAACCTTGACAAATTTTTAGAGATACGCGATATTTTAGAAGATAAAGTCGATAGGTAAAATGGTTTTATGGAGTGAAGAGTATTGTATCGGTATCAAAGAAATAGATCTGCAGAAAAGAAAAATGATAAAATATATAAGCAAGAGATCCAAGAAGAGATCTTTGAACTTTAAAGGTAAAAAATGAACTACCCCCAACTCATAAACATAGCTACTAAAGATGTGGTAAGTATCACAAGGGATAAAACTGTCAAAGAGGCTATAGAGCTGATGCAAAAGCACAATATTCGTGATGTGATCGTAGAAGGTGCTCAAGGATTTAAAATTTTTACAAGTACAAAACTTTTAGAACTTGAGATCAATGATCTTCCCTTAGAAACCTCGTTGGCAGATATTGCACTTGCATCTGTACCCATTGTAGATACATCCGCAAATATTATGGATGCCTTGTATGCTATGGATGATGAAAGTGAGTATGTATGTTTATTAGAAGAGGCAAAGCTTGTGGGGATCATCAGCTATAGCGATATCGCAAGTGCACTCGATCCTCAGGTGTTAGCACAAAGCCAAAAAATAGAAGATATGCTGCGTTATTCTGAGGTACTGAAGGTGCAAGGGGATACATCACTCAAAGAACTTTTACCGCTGCTTGCTACAAGTAATCATAAAAGTGCCATTGTTGAGGGGAGTTCAGAACTAGGGATAGTGACACAAAAAGATATTATCCAAGCGATCCATGATGGAATCACTTTAGAGAGTAATGTCTCGCTTATTATGAATAAGCCTCTTTTTTGTGTAGATTCATCGATGAAAATCGCTGATGCGCTTGTACTCTCTCAAGAGAAAAAATTCAAACGCATTGTGGTGCAAAATTCTCATGGTGTCATTGTGGGAGTGTTGAGCCAAAAAGATATGATCAACACCTACTATAACCAATGGGTTGCGCTCCTTAAAGAGCATCATGGTGTGCTCAAAGAGAAGAATGCACAGCTTGAACTTCTCTCTGATGAGCTCCCCTCTGGCATGATAGTTATCGCGGCAAATGGAAAGATTATTCGCGCCAATAAAGAAGCAAGTGCTTTGTTGGGCTTTGCTAAAGAGGAGTTAGAAAACAGAGAATTTATCTCTTTGTTTGAGTGTGCAGATGAGAAGCTTATCGATAGATCGAAAAAAAAGTTGCTTGCGTGTTCTACATGCAATCAAGAGATCTTAGAGAGTGAATGTATTTTACTGCGCGCACTGTGGGAGAGAAAAATACAAAAAGGGGAGGAGGCTTTTGTCAAAGCAGATGGGTCTGTGGTTCATATGCAATACACCATAAAACCAATAGACAACTCTGCAAATGTTGGTTCTATCTTTTTGTTTGAAGATATTTCAAAAAAGCAACAAAAATTAGAAAAGCTTCGCCGTGAGAGGGATATCTTTATTGGTGGACCTGTAATGAGTATAGAGTGGGGTGTGAGTGAGGAGTGGCCTGTTATCTATGCATCACAAAACTCTATCAATATTTTAGGTTACACCCAAGAGGAGATGAAAGAGAGCTCATTTAGCTATATATCACATATAGAAGCAGAGGATTATGAAAGGGCAAAAAAAGAGCTTGATACTTTTTTACAAAGTGATGCTATGAGCTTTGAGCAGTCGTATCGCTTTTATAAAAAAGATAAAAGCTCTATTTGGCTTTATGATTTTACAAAGGTACACAGAGATAACAATGGTAATGTAATAAAGGTACAAGGGTATCTTCTGGATCAAAGCCAACTGAAAAAAAAGGAAGAACTTTTAGTAGAAGCTAAAAAGGTAGCAGAAGAAGCAAATAGCTCAAAGAGCCGATTTTTAGCAAATATGAGTCATGAGATACGTACGCCAATGAATGGTATCATAGGTTTGAGTGAACTTCTTTTAGATACATCCCTTGATGCAAAACAGCAAAAGATGCTCTCACACCTCAGGAGATCTGCAAAGATGCTCTTAGAGATTATCAATGATGTTTTGGACTATTCCAAGATCGAGGCACACAAGCTCCTTTTAGAGCTTCGAGACACTTCTTTAGAAGATTTAAAAGAACATTTACAAGAGATGTTCTTGCCTCAAGCAAAAGCAAAGAAACTTCACTTGAAGATAGATATAGACCAAGAGCTTCCCGCAGTGATCGTTGCTGATGAGTTTCGACTTTTGCAAGTACTGAGTAACCTCATAGCAAATGCACTGAAATTTACCGATCATGGAGGTGTAGATATAGAGATCTCTTTAGCACAAAGAGTTGATGCAAACAAAGCTCTTGTCTCTTTTAAGATCAAAGATAGCGGGATTGGAATAAGCCAAGAGAATCTCAACAAACTCTTCACACCTTTTACACAAGCAGATCTCTCTATAACACGTAACTATGGGGGGTCTGGTTTGGGGCTTGTGATCTCTCAAAGAGTTTTAGAAGCGATGGGAAGTAAACTCGAGGTACAAAGTGAAGTAGCGCAAGGTTCTGTTTTTTCTTTTGATCTCATGGTCGATACAAAAAAAGAGATGAAAAAAGCTCAAGAGACTCAGGATGTAGATCCTAGCAACAGAGTTGATCTCTCAGGTGTCAATATTCTTCTGGTAGAAGATAATGAAATAAACCAAGAGGTAGCTATGATGATGCTTGGGCGCTTTGGTATCGAAGTGGATATCGCTGTAAATGGTGAAGATGGAGTACAGCGCTTTGAGACTTTTCCTCAGAAATATAGTGCTATTCTTATGGATCTGCAGATGCCAGTGATGAGTGGTTATGAAGCGACCAAACATATTCGTGAGTTAGACAAAAATATCCCGATCATTGCCCTAACAGCAGCTGCAATGATCGAAGACAGAGAAAAAGTTTTAGACTCTGGAATGAACGATCATCTTGCCAAACCTTTAGAGAGTGAACAACTCTACAGAGTGTTAGTAAAGCATCTTACAAACTTGGATATGACACGCGTAAGAGAAACGAGTCAAGAGGAAGATGCTCTTATCCTCGATCAGCGCTATTTACATAAAAACCTAGGTTCAAAAGAGCTTATTGATAGACTCTTGCAAAAGTTTTTGAAGCAACTAGAAGATGAGTTTAGCAACATTGATGAGAGTGTTGTGAAAAATGATGAAAGTGCACCCTCTCAAATTCATACACTCAAAGGGATCAGTGGTAATTTAGGTGCAAAAAATCTTTACAATATATGCAAGAAGATCGACATGCTTTATAAAACGAACAAAATGGTGCCTAGTGATGATATCCAAAAACTTCGTAATGCGATCAAAGATATAAAAGAGGCGATAGTCGCTCTCTATGGCTCAAAAACTATTGCTCCAGCAGACTCGAAGCCTTTAAAAAATGAGAGTATCAAAAGAGCAACACTGCTACTCGTTGATGATGCTGTGATCAATATAGAGATCCTTATCAATCTTTTAAAAGATGACTACAACCTTAAAATAGCAAAAAATGGAACAAAAGCACTTGAGATCGCCAAAAGTTCAGATGATATAGACTTGATCCTTTTGGATATAAAGATGCCAGATATAGATGGCTATAAAGTATGTAAAGAACTTAAAACGGATGAGAGAACACATAATATTCCTATTATTTTTATTACAGGAAATGATATGCCACAAGATGAAGAGTATGGGCTTCGTCTTGGAGCGATTGACTATATTATCAAACCTTTTCATCCTACTATTGTAAAGATGCGTGTACAAAACCATGTCAATATGAAGCTCAAAAGTGATATGCTCGAACAGCTCTCTATGTATGATGGACTTACCCACATCCCAAACAGACGTTTTTTTGATGAGCGCTACACTATCTTGCATAAAGAAGCACAAGAACAGCAAAAATCACTCGCTGTGATGATGTTGGATATCGACTACTTCAAACCATATAATGACAATTATGGGCACGGAAAAGGGGATGAGACTCTCATTAAAGTAGCCGCAGCACTTCAAAATACTCTCAAACGACCCGAAGATCTTGTTGCGCGCTATGGTGGAGAGGAGTTTGTCGTAGTGCTTGAGGATATCTCCCCAGAGGGAGCAAAAAAAGTAGCTGACAAACTTGTCAAAAGTGTAGCTGCACTTGATATTGAACATGAATACTCCGAGGCGGCATCTTGTGTGACGGTAAGTGTAGGGCTCTCGTATAAAGATGCTTCAAAAGAGATACCAAAAGAGCAACTCCTCAAAGATGCAGATGATGCTCTGTATACAGCCAAAGAGGCTGGAAAGAACCGTTATGCTACAAATGCTTAAGAGACGTTTTAACTGAATTGTTTCTCTTTTTTATATTCTTGTTTTAGGGTTTTTTCTCTTTTTGATGTACACCCTCAAAGAAGACGCAATACAAGAGTATAAGGAGGAGCAAAATACAAAGCTCTCTCAAAACTTTCAAACACAACTTGTTGCACTCATAGAAGAAAAAGAGGAAGCGACCCTTGCAATGGCCGTCTCTTTAGCTCAAAATGATCTCTTTAAAGAGGTGCTCAAGACCAAAGATCGCTCCCTTTTAGATCTTGAGAGTATCTCAAAAAACTATAGCCTCAGCACTGTATATAAAAATGTTTGGATTCAGCTCATCGACGCTAAGGGTACAAGCTTTATGAGAAGCTGGAGTGATGCAAGGGGAGACAGCCTCTATGATCTGCGTGAAGATATACGCAAAATGCTTCAAGACAAGAAAGTACAAAGTAGTCTGAGTGTTGGTAGATACACACTCTCTTTTAAATCTATGGTGCCCCTTTTTAATGGTGAAGAGTTTTTAGGAATTGTCGAGATCATCACCCATTTCAACTCCATAGAAAAAAAGCTCAAAAAGCTAGGGTATGATGCTGTGGTTCTTGCAGATAAAAGCTATGAAGAAAAACTCACACATACTGTCACTAAACATTTTATTGATGGCTATTATGTAACAAACTTTCAACTCAACCATGAGCTCTTAGATCTTCTTGAGACAAAGGGTGTCGAATACTTTTTGGATACAGAGAAGTTGTACTTTCCGCATAATGCGACACATGTGGTTTTGAAACACTCTTTTTATGATACTTCGCATCAGCCACTAGGGCATGTGATCGTCTTGGCACCCCATACGATAGAGCTAGAGAATATTGATGCTATTGAGATGATGTATATCCTTTTTGCTTTCATCGCTTTTTTGTTTTTGAGTGCTTTGCTCTATTTTTCACTTGATAAAGATATTTTGAGTCGATCGGTTCAAAGTGGAACATATGATAAGCGACTGATTGTGATCATGCTTGTTGTGTTTACTATCTTTATGAGTATCACCTATTTGTTGCTTATGATGGAAAAAAAGCAAAAAACAGCACAGTTCTTGACACAACATACCCAAAAAAAAGAGTATGACTACCAGCATGTTTATAAAAAATATAAAGATCTCGCAACACTTTTCTTTGAGACAAAGATCAACGCTGCAGAGGTGAAGAGTATACTTTTACTCTCAGATAAAGATCTCGTACGAGAAAAGCTTTATAAACATCTGCAAGATAGCTATAGGAGCGCACTCAAATACAATATCAAACAGCTCCATTTTCACACCCCCTCAAATCAAAGTTTTCTACGCTTTCATCGACCAGAAAAATATGGAGATGATCTGAGTAGTTTTCGCCAAACGGTGGCGTATGTCAATCAGTTCAAAGAGCCAATAGATGGCTTTGAAGAGGGGGAGAATCTACAATGGGTTTCGTTTTGTTTTTCCACTTTTTGATGCAGAGACTTATCTAGGAAGCGTAGAGATCTCTTTTTCTGCACTCTCAATGCTTGAGGAGTACATCCATAGCTTTGGCGTCAAAGCAGCTTTTTTGATGAAAAAGAGTGCGGTTGAGAAAAAAGTGATGCTTGATGAATATCAAAACTATATACAAAGTCCTCTCAAAGATTATTTTTACGAAAAACAGATCAATAATAAGCTCCAAACCGAGGATGCAGCGATCAGGTTTTGTAACAAAAAATCAAGTCTGCTCGAAGAGATCAACACAAAAGCCATCGAGGGGAAAGCTTTTAGTATCTACTTTTGCGATAAAAAAAGGGTGGTGAGTTTTGTCCCTGTATATAACCCCGTAACAAAAGAAAAAGTGGCACTCTTGGCTGTGAGTAGCTATGAGGGCTTTTTAGAAGAAAAAGAGTTTTATACCTACACTATTTTTGTTGGCTTGATGC
The DNA here is from genome assembly GCA_034005845.1 of Sulfurimonas sp. GTDB lineage: Bacteria > Campylobacterota > Campylobacteria > Campylobacterales > Sulfurimonadaceae > Sulfurimonas. Next base: position 12,793 of record JAVETX010000049.1, read on the forward strand.
TTTTGAGTGCGGTGGTGTTCTTGTTTATCTACAGAGAACTTGTAAGTAAAAAACAACTCAAAGAGCTCAATGAGCAACTGAAGAGTCGTTAATAAGCCAAAAACCTTATAGTATTGAGCATCGACTCTTATTTGGTGATGGTCGCTTAAAATATGTGCAAGAGCGCTGTGTCAATCTCTATGATGCAAATCAAAACCCAATATATTCTAGTGGTACAGTGCAAGATATCACAGAGAGAAAGATTACAGAGATCGCGCTGAATAATGCAAAGAAGCAAGCAGAAGAAGCTTCAAGAGCTAAATCGCAGTTTTTGGCAAATATGAGTCATGAGATACGAACACCTATGAATGCGGTGATAGGTCTAGGATCACTCTTAGAGGATATGCCACTTGATCCTAAAGCAAAAGAGATGCTCTCTAAGATGAATAGTTCTTCTCAAATGCTTCTTGGGATACTCAACGATATTTTGGATTATTCTAAAATAGAAGCAGGAAGACTCGAGCTTGAGAAAAAGAGTTTTGTGCTTTCAAATCTTGTATCACAGCTTGAGATGATGTTCTTGGAATCAGCACGCCAAAAAGGTCTCGAACTGGTGTTTGACTTGGATGCAGATCTTCCTTATAGAGTGATTGGGGATAAACTACGACTCGGGCAAGTGCTTATCAATCTTCTCTCTAATGCGCTCAAATTTACAAGCAAAGGGCAAGTCAAACTCTCTATACAAGTTCAAAGTGAGGAGGCTACATCCCAAGCTTCTCTCTCTTTTGCGGTAGAAGATAGCGGTATAGGGATGAATGAAAAACAGCTTGAAAAGATATTTGAACCCTTTATGCAAGCGGATGTATCTACGACTCGTAAATATGGAGGTACAGGGCTTGGGCTTGTGATCTGTAAAAATATTCTCGAAGCGATGGGCGCACAAATACAAGTACAAAGCACGCCAAAACAAGGAAGTATCTTTAGCTTTGTGCTTGCTTTGGATGTAGAGGAGTGGCACAAACCATTACTAGAGATATCTCAAGAAGATCCACAAAACAAGAAGCAAGATATATCTGCACTCAAAGGGCTCTCAGTGCTTTTGGTTGAAGATAATGAGATCAATCAAGAGGTCGCGACTATTATGCTAGAGAGTGCTGGGGTACATGTCGATATTGCTTGTGATGGTGAAGAGGGAGTAGCGCTTTTTATGCAAAACCAAGAGCGCTATGATTGGATACTTATGGATCTACAGATGCCTATTATGAGTGGCTATGAAGCAACAAAGAAGATACGAGAATATAATAAGAAGATCCCTATTATTGCCCTTACAGCTGCAGCAATGGTAGAGGATAAGCAAAAAGTTCTAGAAGCAGGGATGAATGATCATCTAGGCAAACCAATAGAAAAAGAGGAACTCTATAGAGTACTTTTAGCGTATAGAGATGGGAGTAAAGTAAAACAAAATCCCCCTCTAGACCTAGAACCAATCAAAGAGAAACTACGCCAAGGAACACTCTTAGAGCAGAGTCTCCTTGAAGAGCTTTATGAAAAACTCCAAACGCGTATTTCACAAGAAGCAATCCAGAGCTTTCAAGAAGCGATCGCAGATTTTGAATATGATGTGGCACTCGCACAGATGCAAAAGTGGAAAATTTAAATAAAGGGTAGGGCTCGCTTGAACCAACCTACAAAAACTCCCTATGAAGCTTGTGCTTTTTGCACTATAATCACTCATAGAAAAAGGAGTCTTGTATGAAAGTAGTTTTGAGTATTGCTGGGAGCGATTCGTGTGGTGGTGCAGGGATTCAGGCTGATTTGAAGACCTTTGAAGCTTTTGGTGTTTTTGGAGCTTCTGCCCTGACCGTTATTACAGCGCAAAATACCACAGGTGTACGCGCTTTGGAGGTGTTAAGCCCTGAGTTTATCAAAAAGCAGATCGAGGCGGTGCTTGAAGATTTCGAAGTGAGTGCTATCAAGATCGGGATGCTCTATAGTGTCACAATCATCCAAGCGGTCGCAGAGGTGATAAAAGATCTTTACATCCCTATCATTTTAGACCCTGTTTTTATCTCCAAAGCGGGCTCACCCCTTTTAAAACCTGAAGCGATCGAAGAGATGAAAACGCTCTTTGAGTATGCGACACTCATCACTCCAAATATGTATGAAGCAAAAGAGCTCTTTGGCTATACACACGGCGATACATCCTCTCTTGTGGCAGTGCAGAGTGCTCCTTGCCCTGTTTTAATCAAACACCAACTCTTAGAGATGCCAGGTGGAGCTGTGAGTATCGATCAGCTCTTTAAAGATGGGCGCAAAGCGATCTTTAAATCTCCTGCGATCGACACCACAAATCTCCATGGCACGGGATGTAGCTACTCAAGTGCAATTGCGGCAAATATCGCCCTTGGAAAAACACTCGAAGAGGCGATCGAAATCGCAAAGAATTTTATTTACCAAGCGATACAAAATGCTCCAAATATCGGACACGGTGCAGGGGTGATACACCACAAAGTAGGAGTGAATCATGGATAAAAAATTACAAGGGCTCTATGCGATCACAGATGAGGTGCTTACCCCAGATGATACAGTGCTCACACAAGTGCGAGAAGCACTCGAAGCGGGGGTGAAGATACTCCAATATCGCAATAAAAACGCAAGTGATAGCGAGGTCAAAGAGATCGGTGCAGATGGACTGCATATAGGAAAAGATGATATGCCACTGAGTGAGGTACGAGAGATATTTCCTAAGGGGATCATCGGTGTTTCGTGCTATGGAAGTGTCAAAAAAGCACTTGAAACACAAGCGGAGGGGGCGAGCTATGTCGCTTTTGGTTCGTTCTTTCCTTCCCCTACAAAACCCCACTCAGGGATCGTCAATAAAAGTGTCGTTACAAAGGCAAAAGAGAGCTTAGAGATCCCCGTGTGTGTCATAGGTGGGATCAGCGCTGCAAACATCCATGAGATGGCTGCACTGCATCCTGATATGATTTCAGTTGTAAGTGCGGTATTTGATGGTAATATTACTCACAATGTAAAAAATTTATTGCAAAAGATATAAAAAATGAAAATAGCAGTTTCAGCGTGTTTGTTAGGGGAAAAGGTGCGCTTTGATAAAGGGCACAAAAGAGATGAGTTTGTGATGGATGAGCTGAGTCGTTATGCTGAGTTTGTCTCGTTTTGCCCTGAGCATTTTGCTTTTGGCTCGCCACGCCCCTCTATTCGTGTGGTGCGCAATGATGCAAAAGATCTTCGTATTATCTCAAACAAAACAGGTGAAGATCTCACAGAGCAACTGCGTGCTACATCCCAAGATGATCTAGAAAAAGTAAAAGCTTCGGATGTAGTGGGAATTATCTTTAAGTCTAAGAGCCCTAGTTGTGGCATGATGAGTGCAAAAGTGTACTTAGAAAACGGCTTTGCAGATGGCAAGGATGATGGAATGTTCGCTTCGATGTGTCGCAAAGAGTTTCCCCTTTTGCCAATGGAAGAGGAGGGGCGCTTGCTTGATCCTTGGTTGCGAGAAAACTTTGTGATGCAGGTGTTTGCGTATGATGCCTTTGAGCGTTTTAAAGTGAGTGCTACGATGAAAGATCTGGTACTTTTTCATCAAAACAATAAGTTTATGCTCCAAAGCAAAGATGATATTCTTTACAGACAGCTTGGGAAAATAGTAGGCAATCATGAGCACAAGGCGTTTAAAGATATTCTCGCTGAGTATGAGCTGCTCTTTAAAACAGCGATCGCAAAAAAGAGTAGTGTAGGCAAGATCCGTAATGTGCTTGAGCATATGGCGGGCTTTGTAAAAAAATTTCTTACATCCCAAGAAAAAGAGATGCTTCATGAGCAGATCGAAGATTATGCGCACAAGATCATCCCTGTGGTTGTTCCACTGAGTACGCTCAAAATCTATGCGACAAAGTATGATGTGGAGTATCTTTTAGGGCAAACCTTTCTCAACCCCTATCCAAAAGAGCTGGCTCTTCGTTCTGACATTAAGAGTGTGAAGTAGCACTTGAGGGACTAAAGCCCGTGTTACGTGAAGACCCACCCGTAACACAGGCTTTAGCCTGTACCCTTTCAAAAACTAAATTCTCCTCATTTTATACTATAATAACTCCTATTCATTGCATACAAAAGGGAAAAAATGAGAGAAGTTATAAATATTTATCGTAAACATAAGATCAGTGTCGATTCTTTTGTCAAGTCACTGATAAATAGCTTGCCAAAAGACTACATCGGAGAAGCCTCTTCTATTCTAAAGCAATACCGCTACATCCAGCTTATCTACGGTGTGGATGAAGAGTTTCGTCAGCAAACCCCTATCGTGTGTAGACGCGAATCGGACACGCGACAAATAGGTAGCAACAAAAGCCACTATTTTACGAAGCTCAATCTCAATGAGGATGGGATCTATCTCTCCAATCCTTACATCCACTACCGTACAGGAAAAGC
>JAVETX010000077.1:0-4054 GCA_034005845.1 Sulfurimonas sp.
TTACTCACCCCTTTTATTGTTTTGGTAGAAACTGAGCTTATCTACAAGCTCTTTTTATTTACATCCCTTCTTGGGATGTTGATCGCTGAGAGCATCAATAGCGCTATTGAGAGAGTGGTCGACCTTGTCACGCTCGATCATCATCATATGGCAAAAAGAGCTAAGGATGTAGGAAGCTCTATCGTTTTTTTATCTATTTTTTTATTTGTGGTTACCTGGGGGATGATACTCTATCACATCTTTAAAGAGTAGTCTCTTTTTTGTGTAGTATAATACCCACATGAAATATTTACTCACGCTCCTTTTATTAGCATCGACTCACCTTTTTTCAAATGAAAAGGTAACCCTCCAGCTCAAATGGTTCCATCAGTTCCAGTTTGCTGGCTATTATGTAGCAAAAGAGATGGGATACTATAAAGATGTAGGCTTGGATGTAGAGATCAAAGAGCGTGATATTCGCTATGATAACATCGAACAAGTCCTCAGCGGTGAAGCGCAGTTTGGTGTGGCAGATGCTGTGCTTTTTTTGTATCTTGCAAAGGGTTCCCCGATCAAGATCATCGCCCCTATTATGCAACACTCCCCAAATATGCTCATCACACTCAAAAGCAGTGGCCTAAACTCCCCTTATAAACTCCATGGCAAAAAGCTCAGATTTTATGGCAAAGACACCGATGGTTTTTCAATACTTGCGATGCTCAAAAGTGTCAATGTCCAACCAACTCTTGAGCGACTTCGCAACAAAGATGATATCTATTTGCTTGCCAAAGGGGAGATAGATGCTATCACTGCATATATCGCCAACGAACCTTTTTTACTCAAAGAGATGGGTGTACCCTATAATGTGATCAACCCCGCTCACTATGGACTCGATCTCTATGGGGATATGCTCTTTACAAGCCAAGAAGAGGCAGCAAAACATCCAAAAAGAGTAGAACGCTTCAAGCAAGCAACACTCAAAGGGTGGGAATATGCTCTCAAAAACAAAGAACTTGTAGCGCGCATGATTTACGAGAAATACAGCTCTCACAAATCTCTTGAACATCTTCTTTATGAAGCCAAAGTGCTTGAGCAGTTCATTAGGCACGAGTCTATTCCTCTGGGCACCTTTGATACAGGGCGTGTGCAATACACTCTTGATCTTTATAAAAAGCACAAGCTCATCAAAGAATCCGCACCTCTTGGAAGCTATATCTTTGAGCCTTACAAGCAAGAGCTCAAACTCACTACACAAGAGCAATATTACCTCGCACAAAAAGGGGAGATCCACCTTTGTATCGATCCCAATTGGATGCCTTTTGAAAGTAATGCAGATGGGGAGCATATTGGTATGAGTGCGGAATACTTCAAGCTCCTCGAACAAAAGCTTGAGATCCCTATCAAGATGATCCCAACAAGCACTTGGGCAGAATCACTTGAATATGGAAAAGCAAGAAAGTGCGATATCTTCTCTTTAGTGATGCCAACCAAAGAGCGCCGCGAGTATCTTGATTTTACCCAAAACTACCTCTCGATCCCTCTGGTGATCACCACACGCCTTGATGAACTCTTTGTCGAAAAGATCGAGCATCTAGAGGGAAAAAAAGTGGGGATCGTTGAGGGGTACGCCTATGGAGAGATACTACGTGAGCGCTATCCTCTCATAGACATTGTGGATGTAAAAAATATCATTGAGGGCTTAGAGAAGGTCAAAAATGGTGAACTCTTTGGCTTTATCGACACACTCGCAACCACAGGCTATGAGATCCAAAAGAACTATGTAGGGGAACTCAAGATCGCAGGAAAATTTGATGATCGCTGGGAGCTTGGGATCGGCACACGCAACGACGAACCACTTTTACAAAGTATCTTTAATAAGGCGATCAGCACACTTGATGCAAAAACCCACCAAGAGATCCTTAACAAATGGGTCTCGGTAAACTATGCACAAGAATCAAGCCAAAAGTATCGCAAGCCCCTTTTGTGGACCTTTGGACTTTTGGTCGTTCTCTCCTCTGTCCTTTTTATCATCGTGCGCACCAACGCAAAGCTCCAAGAGGAGATAAGAGGCAGACGCGAGACACAAAAGCAGCTCCAAGAGCAACTCAAGCTCATCGAAAAACTCTCTATCACCGATGAGCTTACATCCCTTTATAATCGCAGACATTTCAATGATGTCTTGACTCGTGAATTTTCTCGCGCCAAAAGAGAGAAACAGCCTATCGCCTTTTTGATGTTTGATGTTGATTTTTTTAAAGACTACAACGATACCTATGGGCACCAAAAAGGGGATATGGCACTCAAAGAGATTGGTCGTCTTCTCAATCACTTTAGCAAAAGGGGAAGTGACTTTGCTTTTAGGCTCGGTGGTGAAGAGTTTGGTCTGATCTATTCAGAAAAGAGCTTTGAAGAGGCACTTGCATTTGCACAAAAACTCCGCGAAGAGATAGAAGATTTGGGTATTTTACATAGCTCTAGCTCTATCTCAGATGTGCTCACTATCTCTATTGGGCTTGTTTATTTTGCATCTGTAGAAGAGATCAATGAAAACAGCATCTACAAACAAGTCGATGAGAACCTCTACAAAGCAAAAGAGAGTGGACGCAATAGGGTCATAGCGAGTTATAACAGCTAACTACTCACTCGTTAGTACTTTATTTCTTCCAGCTCTTTTTGCCTCATAAAGCGCACCATCTGCTCTTCTTACTGTATCTTGGATCATCTCATGATCTTGATAGAGTGTCGCTCCAAAACTACAGGTGATCGTTCCCACCTCTTCAAAAGTACTACTCTCTATCGTCGCTCGGATATGTTCTGCAAGCTTATAAAGCGTATCGAGCGATTGTGTTTTTGCAAGAAGCAAGAACTCCTCTCCACCCCAACGTATGAGCATATCCTCTGCGCGGATCGCATGATGGACTGTTTTTACTAGTTGCTTTAAGATGATATCGCCCACATTATGCCCATAGGTATCATTGACATCTTTGAAGTGGTCGATATCAAAGATAAGTACTCCAAGTCTTAGCTCTGCACGTTGTGCCTCATCGATAAGTGGATCGATATTTTTTTCAAAATACTCTCTATTGTAGGCATTTGTGAGCGTATCATGGGTTGCTTTTTGCTCAAGACTAAAGTGCTCATGCATCGTCTCACTAATATCAGAAAAAGAAAGGATGTAGTTTTGCTCAAAAAGACTCATACTGATCACAAAAGAGTGAGCGATCCCTTTGCTATCGCGCATAGAGACGATATGATCTTTGTTTGGAAGCGCTGAGAGTGTCTCAAGCCAATACTTTGGATGACGCACTTTTCCTAGGTGAAAGAACTTATCATTTGCTTCAAAATAGTTACAGATACAGCGCTCCTCTTTGGCGATATCTTCTAAGCTTTCAAGCGCAAAGAACTCCAAAAACCTTTTGTTCGCATCGAGGATCGCCTTACCATCTGTAATCACCACCAAAGCATCTTGAGCATCAAGGATCTTTTGTGTTTTTTGTGAAAGCGCACGAAATTTATGCTTGGAGATAAACTCTTTATACACATATAAAAAGGCAAAGAGTATTGCCCCTATTCCCGTGAGTAACAAGATATAAAACTGATTGGTATAACTGCCCAAAGAGCTGTTATCGTTCTCAAGTATCATCACCGAAGCGATCTTTGTAGAGATAGGATTTTTAAAAGGGACAAAGGTAAAGATCGCTTTGAGATCACGAGAAGGAAGAGAAAATACCTCCCCTTTAAAGATCTTTTGGGTCACTATTTGTAGATTCTCTGTGTCTAAGCGCGAAAGATCAACATAAGCGAATATATTCTCAAACTGCTCTTTAATATTTTTCTCATACAAAAAGCCATCGATCTCACTTGGAGCATAGTTAGACTTTTCAGACTCAAACACCCTCTCTTTTACTACATCCGAAGCTATTAAAAAAGCTGCTTTTATATGGTGTGCATTCATAAATTCACGCGCTAGAACATAGGCAGAAAAAGAGATTTCTACACTTCCAACATGCTCTCGTCTCCCTTTATCACCGATTCTTATAAGTGGATAGACATGACGAAAACCATTAAAGATTCT
>JAVETX010000050.1:0-17047 GCA_034005845.1 Sulfurimonas sp.
TGCAGCATGTCGTTTAAATGGAATGAACTACTCAAACTTCATGAATGGTCTCAAAAAAGCTGGCATCGAGCTTGACCGTAAAATTCTCGCTGATATGGCTATGAATGATGCAGCAGCGTTTAGCGCAGTTGTAGCTTCATCAAAAGCAGCACTTAAATAACAAACTCGGATGTGCGACTTCTCAGTCGCACCCCATAATATAACCCCCGTAACACGGACTTCAGTCCGTACAAAATCAAAGCAATTCTCACTTTTCTCTATCAATACTAAGCTTAAAAATTTAAAAAACTTAAAGCTATAAGCAGTTATTATTTATGGTTCAAAATTCAAACAAGGGGAAATAAATGAAAACGAAAATGATAAGTAGTATAGCGAGTGCATTACTATTAGGTGGGTTTGTTGTAGGTTGTGGTAGTAGTGATTCTACTGCTCCAGTTGGTAGTGGTGATAGTGGTGGTGATGTAACACAAACAAGCATAGATGGAAAAGCGGTCGATGGATATTTACGCTACTCTACAGTGTGTTTAGATTTGAGTCAAGATGGCTTTTGTCAGCCAAGTGAACCTAACACACTCACTGATGCAGATGGAAGCTTTACCCTTACTCTTACCGATCTACACCGTGCGCATGAGAACTTTGCAACTGCACCACTTTTAGTGTATGACGGGCAAGACAGCGATACGGCTGAGAATTTTAAAGGAAAGCTAAAGTCTCCAAATGATGGTACAGCTTCTATAAATATTACACCACTTACAACTTTGGTTGCAGAGATAAGTGGTGGTGATAAGGCAAAAATAGCAGAGGCAAAAACAAAGGTGGCAACTATCTTGGGACTTGAAGAAGCGGATGTTGGAGGTGACCCTGTTGCACTAGCAGTGGCTGGAAACTCAGCACCACTCAGTCGTGCACTAGAGGTACAAAAAGCAGTTGAGAGAATGGTCATCAAAGAAGAAGACGATGCTGTAAAAGCTATTAGTGCAAGTGCTTTATATGCTACATTAGCAGGCACTATAAATACACAAATAGCACTATCTAATGTAAGTGACATCGTAGAGAGCTCTCGAACTGCGATCAAGGATGTAGTAAGTGGTGCGGATGTAGATGGAGCGAAAGCTTTATCTATCCTAGTAAAACAAGCTATTGATGATACAGAAAGTTTTACTGCCGATACAATTAGCGAAGTTGCGACAGTTATCTCTGCAACTATCTCTGCAACAAAAAATGAATCTACTATAGACAGTAGTACTGCTTTGGTCAGTGTAAGTGAAGCGCTATTGACAAGAGCTAAAGCATTTGGAAACAAGCTAGGTACAGACGGTGATGCTATTTTGTATCTTTTTAGTCATGATTTTGGTTCTAGTGGAAGTTATACAGGACCGCTCAAACTAAGTATGAGCTATGCTCAAATGAAAGATGCGTTAGAAAATGCTGAATCTATAGTAAACCCAAATCCAAGTTCATTTACGGTGACAAAAGAGCAGGTTATAACGTACCTTGATACGAAACTAGCTGAGATCGCTGAAGAGATCGCTGCAGTTGAAGAAGCACAAGAGCAAGCCGAACTTGCTGCAAAACCATTTTTAGCTATCAATGCTCCTTTTAGCATGTATGAAATAGATAGCTGGGAGGAGTGGGACGGAAATAACACTTATAGAGCCTATGAGATATGGCAAGATACCTTTGAAAATGGAAGTTTGACTTGGGCAACACACGAATATGTAGCTGGAGTGTGGGAGACGAATGAAGAAGATCTTGATTATATACTTAAAAGTGATGGAACGTGGGGACAACAAACAATTACTTTTACAACACAAAGTGATAACTCTTTGATGACTGGTGATGGTGGTAAATTTGGTATTGTCTCTTCTACGGACATTGCAGGTTCTTACACTCTTGAATTAAATAGCGAACTATCAATTGATGTAGATATGCCAACAGGTGCAAAAGAGTATATAAGTAAATATGAAGTTGGAGAAGATGCGTATATTATTTGGGGGCCAAGAAGAGATTATTCAGTACCACAAAATGAGCCAATTGCTTATTTTCAAACATTAAATGAAGCGATAGAAAAACAATGTGGTAATCGTTGGTTTATGGGTGATGAGTATGGTGGATACGCTTTTGCACCTTCAAGTATACAAGAGCCAAGCGAAACTAATGGATGGCAAGAATATGTATGTGATGCTACAGCTACCAGTGGCACGCTTTATGAAGCCAAACAAACAGTTACGTCGAATGATGGATTTGATTATTATGAAACAAGTATAATTAGCACCAATGCAGGAACATGGGAGAGAAAAACTGTAAACAATCAAGAGATGATTGTAGTCACTCCGTATGACAGCTCTAAATACGGTGAAGAGATTCTTATTTTTGCTGTAGCGAATCCTGATGGAGAAGGCGATAGAGTGTGGGAAGGTGCTTATGATAAAAAGGGAAGTGTTTACACTTGGAAATCGTATAACGATGTAGCAATCGATGCGATTAAAGATCATATAAGTAATATGAACCCTTAGTATTTTTGGGATGTGCGACTTTTCAGTCGCACCCTTGAGCGCTTGCCTTCGTTCTGCTCTTTGGAAGCGATGGCTTCGCTCTGGGCTGCCTGAAAGTTACTACATCCCAAGCCACTTTTTGCCAAAGGCAAGCCATTGGCTCCTTATTTTTATACCACCCCCGATCTAGAATCTAAATCTTTTATATGTTTCTTTTAAGAGAATACAGATTACAATTAAAATATCAAACATCGCAATGGAGTAAAAGATGAAAAAAATTATTGTTGCAAGTGTTTTTGCAAGTGTCGCACTTTTAGCAGAGCCGTATATGCCTCACTTTTCAGAAGAGAACACAGATACTGTCATTGTAGCAGAGCAGTCAACGGTTAATGATATCACGGTTTCTACTGTAAGAACTGATTTTGCCCTTGGAACACACACGGCGATGGCTTCGGCACAGTATATTCACAATGGGGATGTTTCGATTCTCAATATCCCAGTAGGGTACAACATCACTGATAATATAGGGCTTGAAGCAAATATCCCTTTTGTGCAAATTAAGAGCGATTTTTATGATACAGAAAGAGGGATAGGCGATATTTCTGTAGGGGCAAACTACCACTTTGGAAGCTATGAAAGTACAAGCGGCTTGCATTTGACAACCTTACGCTATAAGAGTACATCAGGAGATGAAGAGAAGGGCTTAGGAATAGGAAAAGCTGCCTACACTCTTTCTCACAGTTTTGCAAAAGAACTCGGTGCAGGTTTTAGAGGGCATGCGTTAGCATCCTATACGTTCAATGATGAAGAGGTACTTGGGGACTCTTACAATGTAATGCTCGGTGCGTCTCGACCATGTTTACTCAATGATAAATTTCGTACCAATGTAAAGTTTGCATATTTTAATATGAAAGAGAACGAGTCTGATATGAATGGACTGACAACAGCGGATGTATGGCTGGAGTGGAATACGCAGAGTCTCTTAAAAAATGTACCGCTTGGCTTTGGGGTGAAGATTCCTCTTGTGAATGAAATAAATTCATTTGGGACAACTGTAGATGCAGATAAAACAGTGCTCTTTTATCTAAGTGCAGGAAGTTTTTTCGACTAAGAGTTACTTGCCTTGGTCTTGTTCTTTGGAATCGATGGCTCGCTTTCGCTTTGCTTTTTCGGAAGCGATGGCTTGCCTTCGCTAGAGTGCTGTCATAAAAAACCTACATCCCAAGCCACTCTCTGCCAAAGGCAAGCCCTTGGCTCCTTGTTTTTATGCCATTTCCGCCATTTTGGACTTGATCCAGAATCTGGAAGCGCTGGCTTGCCTTCGCTCTGAGTTGTCATAAAAGCCTACATCCCCCGTATCGCTTCGAGCCACTCTTTCATTTTTTTCTCATAACCGATCTCTTTAAACTCTACAAACTTCAATGGTTTTTCTAAATATTGTTGCTTTACATAGCCACCAAAATCGTGAGGATAGAGATAGTTCTCTTTATTGTGCTGTATATTTTTTGGAATTTCTAGCATCACCCCATTATGGACCGCTTGCAAGGCAGAGTTAATCGCAATATACGCAGAGTTTGACTTAGGAGAAGCACAGAGGTAGATCACCGCTTGTGCGAGAATGATACGCGCTTCTGGATAGCCTATCTTACTCACAGATGTGAGAGCGGATGTGGTGAGTGTGAGTGCTTGAGGGTTGGCATTGCCGATATCTTCACTTGCGAGTATCACTAATCTTCGTGCGATAAAATCAGCGCTCTCCCCGCCATCAATAAGACGTGCGAGATAATAGATTGCCGCATCGGCATCACTCCCTCTAATTGATTTGATAAGCGCACTTGCTAGATCATAATGCACTCCCGCTTCGCTACTTCCAGCACTCAGCGCATGGGGGCGGAGCGATTTGAGTGTTTTGAGATCTACATCCAAAGAGAGATTGCTTGCAAACTCTAAGAGCTTGAGCATCGCGCGTGCATCGCCACCACTACTTGCCACGAGATACTCCGCTGCTTCTTTATCTATGGTGATATTATGAGCTTGGGATGTAGAGGCTAAAAGGGCATGAAGTGCATCGTTGTTGATATGTTTTACCTCAAAGAGCATCGAGCGTGAGCGGATCGCAGAGGTGAGGGAGTAAAATGGATTTTCAGTCGAAGCACCGATCACTAAGACACTATTATTCTCCATTACAGGCAAAAGCACCTCTTGCTGGTTCTTTGCCAAACGGTGCACTTCATCGATAAACAAAAGTGGTCTTTGCAGGGCATTTTTGTATTGCTCAAAGATCTTGCGAAGCTGCTCTATTTTAAGTGATGTTGCGTTAAATTCATAAAAGGGGAGTTCCATAACAGAAGCAATAACGCGTGCTAAAGATGTTTTGCCACACCCAGCAGGACCATAAATAAAAGAGTGTCCAAGATTGCCTTGTTCACAAAGAATGCGAAGGGGAGCATCTTGGGATGTAAGGTGTTCTTGCCCCACTATCGCATCAAAAGATTTGGGGCGAAGCAGATGGGTAAAATCTGCCAAGACTTAGCCCGCTACGACTTTGATATGTACCTCACGCGCTTGGCGCGGCCCATCAAACTCTCCAAAGAAGATCCCTTGCCATTGCCCTAAAATTGGGCGAGCATTGACTACTGGAATGGCGATCGAATTTCCCATACGTGAGCTTTTAAGATGGGCTGCTGCATTCTCTCCTACATGAAGGTACTCCTCATCACTTGGAGCGATACGGTTAAGACCATTGAGTAGATCTCGGCGAAGTGCTTTGTCTTGGTTTTCAAATAAAAAGATACTCGCTGTAGTATGGGGTGTAAAAACCACACAGATCCCATCTTTGATCCCCGATGTGATCACCGCTTCTTTGACCTCTTCGCTGATATCCATGAGTTGCGTTTTATGACTTGTTGGAAACTTCATTGTCTTCATCTATTTATGACCTCTCTCTTTTGCTTTTTTCTCTTCCGCTTTGATAAATGTATGCAGTGCGCTATATTCACTGCGCGTTAAAAATCTTGTTTTTCCCGTAGGGAGATTATTGAGCTCGATCTCAGCAAAGCTGATACGTTTAAGATCTGCTACCTCCGCTCCAAAGTGGGCAAAAAATCTTCTGATCTCTCTGTTTTGCCCCTCAGCGATCGCGATCTTGAGGGTAGAATAATTATGTGCATTTTTTTGGATCTTATAGCCTAAAAATGGTGCGAAGGTCATCGAAGTGATCTTGCTTTTCTCATGCGCTCCTGCTGTTGCATCTTTGAGCTCAAGCCCGTTTAACATCGCTTCTTCCATCTGAGGAGTGATCTCCCCTTTGATCTTGACCTTGTAGATGCGCTCAAGGTTTGAAGTCATCAATGCCGTTGCTATTTTTGACGCATCGGTGAGGAGCAAAACCCCCTCTGTTGCATAATCGAGTCTGCCCACAGGGATAAAGTGCTTGTACTTTTTCTCTAAGCTATCATAGATAGTGCGGCGCCCTTTAGGGTCACTCTTGGTGACGAGTTCCCCTTTTGGTTTGTTGTATACGATCACGGTATATTTATCGCGCGGAGCAACTTTTTTGCCACTGATAAATACCTCGACATCGTTTTCATCGATCTGTGTCGCTGGGTTTTCCTCTATCACACCGTTGACGCGAACGTATCCACTTTGGATCGCTTTGTCCGCTTCACGGCGAGAGTAACTTGAATGGTGTGCTATATATTTGTTAAGTCGGATCATGAAATCCCTTTTTCTATCAGTGTATGAATGTGAAGGACACCTTTTACTTTTTTATTTGTATCAGTCACCACAAGCAACTGAATCTTTTTTTCTTCTATAAGGACAAGCGCTTCGCTTGCGAGCATATCTTCATTGTCAATGCTCATGGGATGGTGCGTTGCGTATTCAAATACAGCATCATCGAGAGAAAAATTCTCACGCATAAGTGCGCGACGGATATCTCCATCACTCATAATCGCAAGGAGTCTTTGCTCCTCATCGGTGATGAGGACAGTTCCAATGCGCCCCTCACTGATCGCCATAATCGCCTCTTTGACACTTGTGTCTTTGCCCACCATTGGGATGTTGTCGCGTTTCATCAAGTCTGAGACCTTGATAAAGAGACGTTTTCCAAGGGCGCCACCTGGGTGGTAGGACGCAAAATCGCTCTTTTGAAAGTTGCGCGCACGCATCAAACAAACTGCCAGAGCATCCCCAAGTGCGAGGGTGAGTGTCGTCGAACTCGTCGGTGCGATATCCAAAGGACACGCCTCTTTTTTAACAAGCAGATCGATCACTCTATCGCTGTATTTTGCAAGTGTCGATTCCCTGTTACGCGTCATTCCGATAATAGGGGTCTCAAACCTTTGGATGTGAGGGAGTATGGAGCTAAGCTCTTCACTCTCGCCACTATAACTGATCGCGAGAACTACATCCTCTTTGCCGATCATTCCGAGGTCTCCATGAAGTGCTTCGGTGGGATGTAAAAAGAAGCTAGGTGTACCAGTAGATGCAAAAGTTGCAGCCATTTTTGCTCCAATGAGCCCACTTTTGCCCACACCTGTGACAATGAGCTTGCCTTTACAGTTGAGAATGATCTCTACAGCGTGTTCAAAGTCTTGGTGAATGTTCTGTGCAGCATAAAGAAGTGTTTGTGCTTCGATGTCGAGTGTTTCTTGTGCGATTGTCTTATAATTCATAGCGCAATTATACCCTATATTAGTTATAAATTTTCATCGCACCACGCTTTGCCATGAAGATAGCCCAGCTCAAACCCTTTATCAAGATCTTTAAACGAAAACATCCGAATCTCTTCGAGTGCATCGGGCGAGACATACCAGCGTGTATGCTTGATATGTTCGGCAACTTTACATGAGAGTAAGATATGAATAATATGGCGACTCAGAGCGAAGATTGTGCGCTTTTGTGGCAAGATATTGGGGACAAGATTGATCCCAAGGATGGGATAGCCACACTCTAAAAGAGGAGTGGTCGGGAGCATATCTTTGATCCCACCATCGGCAAGCAAAGAGTCGTAAAACTCAATGGGAGCAAAAAGGGGAACAAGCGCACATGAAGCGGTAATGAGTTTTCTGCCATCACCCCTTTGAAAATAGACCACTTCATTGCTATTGAGATCACTCACACAAACAAAAAATTTGATCGGTGTCTCTTGAAGCTTTTCCAGAGGAAAGATCGTTTGCAAAATGGGTGATTGTGTATCGATGCGATAGAGGCTACTTCGAAACCAGTTAAAGCGAAAGATACGGCGAAAGGGCTTGGACTTTATCACTTCAAGTACATCCCGAGGTTTTACACCACAGGCGATCGCTCCACCAACAATGGCACCTGCACTTGTTCCGCTGATCGCTTTGATGCGTACATCGTTTTCTTGGAGCGCTTGGATAAAGCCTAAGTGAAACGAGCCACGAGCAGCGCCTCCTGAGAGGGCGAGTGCGATCTCTAGTGCTGGTTTGGTTGTAGTTGAATTATCTCCCATACCCCATCTTCTCTTTCTGCTACGGCGGTGCAATTTTCTACCCAATCTCCACAATTGAGGTAGTGAATCCCATCGATCATTTTGTTTTCAGCTTTGTGAATATGTCCACAAATGATACCATCAAAACCCTCTTTTTGTGCATGCGTTGCCAAGATATCTTCAAACCCTGTGATAAAACTTACCGATTTTTTGACATTGTCTTTGACATATTTTGAGAGCGACCAATATTTTCCTATTCCTAAGAGTTTGCGGAGTTTGTTGATATATTTGTTTAGGTGCAAAAGCATATCATAGCCCACATCCCCAAGGTAAGTGACCCATTTTTTGGTCATGGTGATACTATCAAAAAAATCACCGTGGGTGACATAGTAGCGTTTGCCATCGTGCGTTGTATGGACATGGCTATTGGTGATGGTGAGTCGCTCCCCCATCAAGATAGGGATAAAAGGGCGTAAAAACTCATCATGGTTTCCTGTGATATAGATCACATCGGTCCCTTTACGTGCTTTTCTGAGTATCTTTTGGATCACATCGGAGTTGGATTGCGACCATTTGAATTTACGTTTGATCGACCAGCCATCGATGATATCCCCTACAAGATAGAGCTTGTCAGATTCATAATCGCGAAGAAATTCGAGAAGTTTTTCTGCTTGAGAAAAGCTTGTTCCTAGGTGGATATCTGAAATAAAGAGTGCTTTATATTTCAATGCTTTGTAGCCTTTAGGTAAGTTTTGAAATTGTAGATATTCTTGGCTACGAAAAGGTTACATAGTACTTTTTTACAGCTTAGATCCTGAATCAAGTTCAGGATGACGAAAGCACAAATTCAGGGCGACAAAAAACACCCCACCGTCATTCCGGACTCGATCCGGAATCTCATATTTCTTCGCTATAATTTCGTATGAAAAAAATCGTACTTTTATTTAGTGGTGAGGGTAGTAATGCCCAAAATATTGTCAAAGAACTTCACAACAAAGAGTGTGAAGTGGTGTGTGGGATCACGAACAAAAAAGATGCCCCAGGGATCGTAAAACTCGAAGCTTTGGATGTAGAGTGTCGTATTCTCGAACATACTAGCTTTGCTTCGCGTGAGGCTTTTGACGCAGAGTTAGTAGCTTTAATAAAGTCGTATGAACCTGATCTGGTGGTGCTGAGTGGCTTTATGCGGATCCTCACGGAGGTGTTTACATCCCAAGTGCAATCGATAAACCTTCACCCCTCTTTGCTTCCAAAATATAAGGGCGCAAAAGCGATAGAACAGAGCTATGAGAGTGGAGATAAGGAGTGTGGCGTGAGTGTGCATTGGGTCAATAGTGAACTTGATGGGGGAAAGATCATCTTGCAAAAGAGCTTTGTGCGCCAAGAGGGGGAGAGTTACGAGAGCTTTGTCGCAAAAATAAAAGCACTAGAATATGAGATCATGCCCGAGGCGATACGAAAAGTGTTGCAATAAAGACGGCGAAAATACGGAGCCAATGGCTTGCCTTTGGCAAAGAGAGGGCTTGGGATGTAGCAACTTTCAAGACAGCCCAGAGCGAAGGCAAGCCATCGCTTCCAGATTTCGGATCAAGTCCAAAATGACGAGGGTGGCATGAAACAAAGGAGCCAATGGCTTGCCTTTGGCAAAAAGCTTGCTAAATTACACAATATAGCTATAATAATAAAAAAAATTTCTGGAGAATAAAAAATGAGAGATATATTAGGGAAATACCTTAGCAGTATTGATACGCTCAAGATTGAACCAAGAATGCTTACAACAAACACTCTTATCCTCGCTGAAGAGGGCGCTGGAAAGACAAATCTTGCATGTAAAATCAGAAACTATGTCATCGATAGCGGTGTGCCAACGCTCTACCTAGATTTTTCAAACTCTCATGAAGAAGAGATAGAGCTTCGCTACAAAGATGAGAACTTTAACTACATCCGATTTGAAGATGATGAGGAGTTTCAAAACGCTTTTGATGCGCTGATCGCAGAAAAAAAACATATCTATATGGCGGTAGATCCAAACCATTTTGGAACAAAAAGAGATGTAAGAAGTAACCTTACAAAAACCCTGCAAAAGCAAGAGCTCATCGATGGATACTACTACTTTTTCCACGATATTGAGAGTCTCAATGGTTTTTATACGAAATTTGAAGATTTTCTTTTATATATGCTCAACTTTTTAAACATCAAAAAGTATGGTCTCACTTTCTTAGCGCAGCCACATACTATCTTTGAGAGACCGCAGATCAAACTTTTATTTACATTTTTGTTTTTAGGAAAATGTACAAACTTTAACTATTTTAATACGGCTGATCTCAAGAAGATGCCTAAAAATAGATTTTTCTATCAATATAGAACCGACTACCATACACTCTTGTTCAATGATATCAAAAGCAAGATAGTGGATGTTGATGAGTATGTGTACCAAGAGCAATAAAGATGCAAAAACTCTTTGATGAGGTAGGCTCACTCGATACAAGATGTTACGAAAAGTTTTACTTGAGTGAAGATTTGTTGATGGAGCACGCAGCAAATGGGATCGCTACCTACATCAAAACACATTTTGAAAAAAACTCTACGCTTCTTTTTGTGTGTGGAAGTGGCAATAACGGCGCTGATCTTATCGCCTGTGCACGCATTCTCCACCAAGATTACCGCGTCTCGCTCTTTTATGCTAAAGAGCCAAAATCCCCCCTAGCACAACTTCAAGCAAAACGAGCCAGAGCTTTGGATGTAGCGATCGTAGAGAGTATTTGTGAATGTGATGTTGTGGTTGATGGGCTTGTAGGCACTGGCTTTGATGGCACGTTTTCACCTGAACTGCTTGCACTGATGAAACGTATCAATGGGTTCGATGCTTTTAAGATCGCTTGTGACATTCCATCGGGGATTCAAAAAAATGGAGTGTGTGCAGAGGGGTGTTTTGAAGCGGATGTAACTCTCACTATGGGCGCGCTCAAAAAGCGTTTGTTTTTGGATGAAGCTAAAGAGAAAGTGGGGCGCATAGAGGTGCTTGATCTTGGCGTATCTCGAAGTGTTTATGAGGGTGAGACACAGTGGCATTTACTCGATCTAAAAGATATGAAACTTCCACAAAGAGATGCTCAAAACACCCATAAGGGAAGTTTTGGTCATCTAGGTGTCATTTGTGGTGAAAAGCAGGGGGCGAGTATCTTGAGCGGTTTGGCAGCGAGTCGCTTTGGTGCGGGGCTTGTAACTCTTGTGGGCTTTGAAGATATTAGTGTGCCTGAGATCTTGATGTATAGTCATGAGATCCCTGCAAATGCGACAGCTCTTGCTCTTGGAATGGGAATGGGAGAGGAGTTTAGTGATATTGAGCTCGATCAGTTTTTAGATAATGAGCTTCCTCTCATCGCGGATGCAGATCTTTTTCATACCCCTTTGATCTTAAAAATCTTAGAGAGAAAAGAGCTCGTCATCACTCCACATCCCAAGGAATTTGTTGCTTTACTGCGTCTTGCAGGTCTTGCTGCTATCGATGTGGCGACACTTCAAAAAGAGCGCTTTTACTACGCAGAGCTTTTTTGCAAAAACTTTCCAAGTGTTACCCTTTTACTCAAGGGTGCCAATGTGATCATCGCACAGGGGGAACAGTTTTTTATCAATCCACACGGCACGAATGTTTTGGCTAAAGGGGGAAGTGGGGATGTTCTTAGTGGACTAATCGGAGCACTTTTAGCCCAAGGGTATACGCCACTCGATGCAGCGCTTCACGCTTCACTCGCACACACAAAACTCGCATGTAACTTCAAAGGTGCGAGTTTTTCTTTGACACCTTATGATTTAATTGATGGGATCAAAGATTTATAAAGAGTAAGGCTTATTACAGATTGGCTATGTTATAAACTTTCAGATTATCAATTTCTGGCGTAATTTAGATCCTGAATCAAGTTCAGGATGACGACAAGGTGTATACTCCGTCATTCCGGACTTGATCCGGAATCTAGTTTATGGGTTACAAAAAAAGTCTAAGCAAAAATAGGAATAAAAATGGATACAAAATTAAAAATTGGAAAATATGAATTAGGAAGTCGTCTTATCGTTGGAAGTGGAAAATACAAAGATTTTGAGACAACAAAAGAGGCGACACTTGCAAGTGGAAGTGAGCTTATCACTGTAGCGGTGCGTCGCCTTAATATCACAGACCCAGACAAAGAGAATCTCCGTGATACTTTTGCAGGGACAAATGTGAAGTTTTTACCAAACTCTGCAGGATGTGTGACAGCAGAAGAGGCGATCACCACATTTCGTCTCACGCGCGAGGCTACAGGGATCGACCTTATCAAGCTTGAGGTGATAGGTGATACGCAAAAGACTCTTTATCCTGATGTCTTAGAGACGATCAAAGCGTGTGAAGTGCTCTCAAAAGAGGGTTTTACTATCATGGCATATACATCCGATGATCCGATCATGGCAAAAAGACTCGAAGACGCCGGCGCGCACGCTATTATGCCTCTTGCTGCTCCTATTGGGAGTGGTTTAGGGATTCAAAACCCTTATAATATAGTTTTCATCCGTGAAGCGGTAAGTGTTCCTGTGATCGTCGATGCAGGGATCGGATGTGCAAGTGATGCAGCGTATGCGATGGAGCTTGGAGCTGAGGGTGTTCTGACCAATACAGCGATCGCACAAGCAAATGATCCGATGATGATGGCTCAAGCGATGAAACATGCTGTACAAGCTGGGCGTATGAGTTATCTCGCAGGGCGCATTGCAAAACGTCCTTATGCAACGGCGAGTTCACCGATGGATGGCTTGATTCAGTTTTAAAAGGCTAGATGTTTTTCGTACGGACTGAAGTCCGTGTTACAGATTCGTAATACAGGCTTTAGCCTGTAAAATGAGTTGCAACTTTTAAAAACGGACTGAAGTCCGCGTTACGGAAAACTCTTTTGTAACACAGGCTTCAGCCTGTAAAAACACTAGTTATCAAATTTTTCAGAAAGATGGGTCATTAGCAAAAGCTGCCCCATCCCTTCAAAAAACTTCTTCACACCCATATTCTCAGCTTCTATCGCTTTTTGCAGTGCTCGTAAAAACACAAGCTTTGATTCCTCAGAAGCTTGCATAAATGTATCTGTAATATACGCATAGGATAGAGTGTGCACCTCTCCGTTGACATCAAAGTCTATCTCTGAATTACTATCGATATTTTGAGCCTCTAAAAGCTCTTGACACTCTTGTAAGATCGGATCCATTAATTAAAAACTCCCAAAAGATTTAACATCACAAAAACCATGGCGATGGGTGTGATGTAGCGAAGACTAAAATACCACGCTTCAAAAGCAAAGCCCAGCTGATGTTTGAGCACCGCTTCAACACGCGATTTTTCTACTCTAAAGCCTATAAAGAGTGCCATTACAAGCCCACCAAGTGGCAACATAATAGCCGCGGTGATATGATCGACCCAGTCAAAAAAGCTCTTTCCTCCCCACGTAAGTGATTCTTGAAACCCTTCTATGTTCGATAATAGCGCAATGATCCCGATAAGATAAAAGAAAAGCCCCATTGCAAGAGAGGCTTTGAGCCTAGAAAAATGAAACCGGTCGATAAAGTACTGCACCATAGGCTCTGTGAGCGATACTGCGGATGTAAGCCCTGCAAAAGCGAGTGCAAGAAAAAAGAGCACGGCAAAAAAGTTACCGATGATCCCCATCTCATAAAAAGCAGCTGGCAAAGAGATAAATACAAGACCAGGGCCCTTGGCAGGACCTGAACCATATTGGTAGAGAAAGGTAAAGAGCATCAGACCCGCTACGATCGCTATGGATGTATCCAAAAACACGACCCAAAAAGCATTTTTGACCAGATTTTCATTTTTTTGCATCGATGCAGAATAGGTCATGATCGCACCCATCCCTAGAGAGAGGGTGAAAAAAGCGTGCCCAACAGCTGTCACAAAGGCTTCTGAATTGATCTTGGAGAAGTCAGCTGAAAACATAAACGACACAGAGCGTGAAAATGCATCTAAACTCACCGCATATGCAAACATCCTAAGCAAGATAAGCATTAGTGAGGGCATCAGCACCATATTAAGCTTTTCAATTCCCCCTTTGATTCCACGATAGAGGGTGTATGTGATCAAAATAAATGCAAGGGTATGGTAAAAAAACTGTGTGAAAAAATCGCTGTGAAGCATGGTCGAGAAGCGCAGCTCAGCTTCACCAATAGAGGCTGGAAGATAAAAGAGTGAAGTGGCTATATAGTGAAAGATCCAGCCAATGACAACCGAATAAAAGATCATGATAAAAAGTCCGGCAAGCCCTTGAAAACCACCAAGCTTCCATAGATTTTTGTGTCTAGGTGCGAGCTTTTCAAATGAGCTTACCGTATCGCTTCGCCCCATATACCCGATAAGCATCTCAGCGATCATGATAGAAAAGCCGATGAAGAGCACGGTCAAAAGATAGATAAGAACAAAAGCACCCCCGCCATATTCCCCTGTGATGTATGGAAACTTCCAGATATTTCCAAGCCCTACAGCACTTCCGGCTGCCGCTAATATAAATCCGATCCGACTAAATCTTGCTAGTTTCATAATGCGTTTTTTCCCTTTATTTGACTTATTATACAGAAAATTAAAATAATTACAAAAAAAGTGTTGACATTCTTTTTGTAATTGACTATAATTTCGCTCTCATTAATCAGCAATCCAGCTTTTTAATGTGTAGGTCGGGGTGTAGCTCAGTATGGTTAGAGTACCTGGTTTGGGACCAGGGGGCCGAAGGTTCGAGTCCTTTCACCCCGACCATTTTTTTTACAACACTTATTTGATGGTGGGATTAGCTCAGTTGGTTAGAGCACTAGTTTGTGGCACTGGGGGCCGCGAGTTCGAATCTCGTATCCCACCCCATGAATATTTAAATAAAACACTTGAAAATAATAATTTATAGTGGCGTCCGTGGCTCAACTGGATAGAGTTTCGGACTTCGGATCCGACGGTTATAGGTTCGAATCCTATCGGGCGCACCATTAAATTTATTTAATATGCGTCCTTAGCTCAGCTGGATAGAGCAATGCCCTTCTAAGGCATCGGTCACACGTTCGAATCGTGTAGGGCGTACCACTTATATTTTATACAATGCGGATGTGGTGAAATTGGTATACACGCCAGACTTAGGATCTGGTGCCGTAAGGTGTGGAGGTTCAAGTCCTCTCATCCGCACCACCCTTTATATTAGGGAACTTCACAAAATTTACTCTTACTTTAAAAAACTTCAAAAATAACTTAGCGAACCTTTTATTCATTTGTAGAATTAACTTTTTTCTCTGCATTTAGTACGCCTCCCGCTTCTTCAATGAGCTCCAATTCTTGAATAATGCCCTGTTTTTTCAATTGTATAATCTTTTCATTGTACATATGTAAAACCCTTTGTGAAAAAACCATATTACTATGTGTATTTCTCGTTTTTTGCATTTTTAGAGGATGTGTTTGCTCAAATTGTTCCACTTTTTTTATATATTCTGGTAGCTTTTCAATAAAAATTTTCAGAATTTTTCTAGCCTCTTTTTTAAAAGCGATGGATGAAATTCCTACTAATGAGGCTAAGATATAAAAATCATCCATACTCCAATTTTTTGGCTTTTTAAAAGGCTGTCTAATTCCCAAACCTAAATCGTATGAATCACCGTTATAAATACCTATCGAGATAAGATCATACAGAGGTGAGAGGATATATTTGCTGTTTCCTATGTTGAGTGCAGCAATATTTTTGAGATGCAGATCAGCATGTTTGATCAAATAAGAGTAAAAATAAAATTTTAAAGCTTCCATTTTTTGCTCTTTATTCATCAATGTTTTATCCAAAGCTTCAAAAAGGGCCTGAGAGTCACTCTTATATTTATCCTTACTCAAAACATTCAGTACCTGAGCAAAATCTTTTTGAGGATATTTCAGTCCCTTGTAGCGGTCATATCTTTTTGTGATGTAATGAAAATCGATATCTTTGGCTTTGACAACAGCGGTATAGGGAACATTAAATCCAAGTTCATTTTTTGCAAAACTCATAAAAAGATGTTCATTGAGTGCCAAATACGGATAGTATCTTTTTACACCGTCATCATCAATATGAAAATAGTTATGCTTGTGTTTATTGCGAGGTTTTAAAAGATACTCAGCGTTTTTAGACTCTATTATTTGTTTATTTTTAAAGTCTATATCTACATCTACTTTTGTCTGAAAACCACTGAGATCCGAATGTTCTGTATTTGACTCGGCATCAATTATGTCATCATCTACTAAAAGTTCAAAATCAAGCAGATTTGGAAAATCGTTTTCTCCTAAAATCTCATTTTTTACACTGATCCAATTATCTCTTTTACCGTATGTTGATTGATATTTATGTAACTGTTCAAGAGGTATAAAATCCAAAGCACCATGTGAATTGCTTAATTCTTCAAGTACAAGACCAAGTTCTTCCTTGTCTCGTAAAAGTTTTTCTCTACGCTCATATTCTGGTATTAAGTTTTCAAAAAAAGCAAACAGTTCTACACTTTTGTTCTCTTTACCTTTGGCTAAACCTTCAAAAGACTCACTTTTATAGTTTTCATCATATTTGAAAATATATTCACCATTTCCAAAAGATAATTTTCCTGCTTTCTCACCACTGTTAAAAACTATATACTGGTAAGGTGCTTCATCTTGGCTGTAAATGCGTCTGTATCTTCTATCTCTTGTCGTTCCGAGTGCTTCAAGATATCCAAGCTCTGAGAGCTTTTTTAATGCTCTTTGCACACTTCTTTCATTTAAATTGGTAAGTTCAATAATTTGAGAAGATTTAATCTCTTGATATTTATTGACAATAGAAAGGATCATCTCTTGGGTTTGGTTAAGTTGCTTTTTCATTCAATTACCTTTTTATTACGACATATTGCGACAAAATAATCTAATTTTATATTTTTTTAATATTATACACTTTTTACGACACATTACGACAAAAATAATGTATTTAATAAATAATTTATATAAATTGTACACACGCATACACTTGGCCACCCGCGCGCATAAACACTTGGCCAGTTGAGAAGGTAAAAAATATTCTTGCATTATTGTAGCATAGGTGGCCAA
>JAVETX010000051.1:0-16907 GCA_034005845.1 Sulfurimonas sp.
CATCTCAGGCTCAGCGATCTCACCAATAACACCTTTTGCTTTTAAGTCATTATATACTTCAGCAATTTTGTTTGGTAAGTCATTGAATGAACTTGGTACAAAGATACCAGCCTCAGCCATCGCTTTATTTTTTGCTTCTGCAGTTTCGCGCTCAGCATTTGCAGATGCACCCGCATGACCGAACTGAACACCGCTATCATAGTATTTTGCGATCGTACCGATACACCATGCAATGATTGGCTTTTTGATCTTGCCAGATTTTACTGCTTCGATCACTTTGTACTCTTCAGTACCACCAACTTCACCAAGTAAAAGCATATATTTTACTTCTGGGTTTTCTTCCATTCTTAAAAGATTGTCGATAAATACTGATCCAACAAATCTATCTCCACCGATCGCTACACCTTCAGCAATACCATCTGCATTGATAGCAATAATGTTAGAGAGCTCATTAAATAGACCACCCGAACGTGTTACGAGTCCACAAGAACCTGCACGGTGAAGTTTTGAGTTTACGATATTCTCGATCGTACCACCAACGTTTGCAATTTTAAATGCACCAGGAGCGATACCACCAACAGTTGCTGGCCCGATTACTGTTACATTTGCTTCTCTTGCAGTTGCGTTCATTTTACGTGCAAGTCTCTCAGGGATCCCCTCAGCTGTGATCATAATAGATGAAAATCCACCGATCTCAAGAGCTTCCATTGTTACGTCGTACGCTGTTCTAAATGATGCAAAGTTTAAAAGTACATCCGCTTGTGGCTGTGCAGCTTTTGCATCTGCTGTGTTTTTGAAAAGTGGGATCATGATCTCATCTGGACCATAGAAAAACTTCTCAAATTTATTTCCACTTGTAGGTGCTACGATAGCAGCTACAGAAGGTTTATCTCTTTTGATTGTGTAATCATAATCAAGCATTCTTTGGATCGCTGTTTTATTGTTGTTCCAAAAAATCGCTTGTGTATCTCTAGTAAATAATTGTGCCATCTCTTCTCCTTACTTCTCTAATGCCATACGCACGATGTCAGTTACGTGAGTTTCTGGACCATATACTTCAATGTATAAACCTAAACGATCAGCTGCTTCTTTGATATCTTTAAGCCCTTTTTCGTAGTTTGGTCCACCACGGCGAACATAGATCTTGATTCCTACTTCTTTCATCTTGTCTGCATAGTTATCAAAGGCTTGAATAATACCTGTAAAAGTTTTTGCAACATCTGTAAAGTTCGCAATTGCTCCACCGATGATAAGGATCTTATCTCTTCCTTGTGCATCTTTTTGGCGTGTCATAAGATCCAAGAGTGTCTCAGCATAAAACTTCGTCTCACTCGTTGTTGGACCACCGGAGTATTCTCCATAGTTTGCCAAATCATCGATTCCTGCAAAGTCAGCAATAGTATCTGCATACACAACAGAAGCACCACCACCTGCTACCATCGTCCAGATTCTCGCCTCTGGCTTAAGGATTGTAAGTTTTAATGAAGCACCCGATTTACTATCTGCGTCTTCGATCGCTAAAACTTCAGGTGACTTCTCTTCCATTCCAAAAGAGGTTGGATAATCAACATCGCCCCACTCTTCTCTCATCATAAATCCAGCAGTATCATCAAGTTTTGCAACCATATCTAAAAGCTCTATTTTGCTCCCTTGAAGCACAAAAGGGTTGATCTCAAGATATGCAAAGTTTAACTCTCTATATGCTTTGAAAAAACCGATAGCAAATTCTGCAAAAGCCTCTTTATCAGCAGCTGCTACATCCGCAGGTACATTTGCACGGATCTTTGCTGCGATCTCCTCTTCTGTGTCAGTGATTGAAAAAGCTACTTCCGTTACTTTTTCATCCCAACCCTCTTCAACTTCCATTCCACCTTCAGCTGACATATAAAGCATGTCATCATCACCAACACATGTTGCTGAAATGTAGTATTCTTCCTCTTGAGTATGTGGAGTAAAAGGTTCAACAACAAAATGAGTAAGCATATCAGTTTTTGCTTCACCAGTTGGAGTATCCCCATCAAATGAGAAATAAACAGATTGTGCAGAACTAGATTTTTCATCTATCCACGACACTGCTTTGTTTAAAGAAACATCACCTGGCTTTTGGTCTCTAAAAAGAACCAAACCATTTTTTCCTCTTTTTCCAAAGAGCATATCAGGTTTTGCAACCAATGCTTTCTCATTTAACCATTTTTTATCTTTTGCAGCTGCTTGAAGTTCTGATCCATTTTGAACTAGAACAGTTTCATATGCATAAGTAAAATTTGGAAAATACTTATCCCAATGCTTAGCCAAAATTGACTTTGCGTCAAATTCTCTTATCGCTTTTTGAGCCATTGCCACTCCCTATCTTAATGTTTGGGAAGATTTTATCATATCTTCTTCAATTACTACTATTTGAACAGAGTTAGAGAGTGATAGATTTAAATTTTGTTTACTTTTGTAACATCAGCCAAATATACAGGCTGATTTTTGTAACTTATTGTTACATTTGGTACTTTTGAGCTCAATTCTACCTTATCAGTCAAGATAAAGTCGTTACATTTTGAAATACCATAAAAGTGTAATCGCAGCGACATTTTTCTGTCTGTGTCAACACAAGGGATCTTTTTTGCTTGAAGATCACGTGCGAGTTCTTTGGCTATATGCATATTGTATGCAAAGTGTTTTTTTGGATTTTCTAGAAATGCATAGAGATACTTATTGAAGAGTACTAAAGAACTATTCGCAAGTAAAAAGAGAAGTGAGATGATAAATATTGTCTTGTATTTTTTACGAAACTGTTTTAAGCGTACACGATACGAGGAGCCAAAAGTTTTTGCCACTAGTGGAAGCGTTGCTATCAAATATGGAGCAAAGTGCTCTATCTCAACTTTTTGCCGAAAAGAGAGTACAAGAGAGAGGACTAAAGCAGTCGCGCCTAAGAACCAAACAAGATCGATCTCTTTTGTTAGATATCTTCTATAAAGTACATAAAAAATATAGATGAAGATAATCGGGGTAAAAATCGCCGCATAGAGCGCCATACTATCTAAGAAATGTCCCTCAGGAGAACCATGCGTGTCGATGCCATACAGATACATCGAGAGTGCAAACAACACAAGGTTATATCCAAAAAAAACCTTCTCCCTTTTATGCGCCCCATAAAACATAAGCGCCAAGAAGAGATACATAAATCCACCACTCACCAGGGCATAAATAAACAAAAGTATATAAAGCAAAGATCGTGGCACTCGTGAATAGAGATATATAAATAAAAAGAGCCCAAAGATAACTAGTCCAGCTTCATTGACGATCAAAGAGGAGCTCACGACTCCAGGTAAAAGCATAAAAATTCCAAGGAGCCACAGTCTATTTTTGTTCTCTTTGAGATATTCTTTGGATATTTCAAAGAGTAAGATCGCACTCAAAAGATGCAAAACGATCATAGGGAGTCGCAAGGCAAAGTCATTATTGCCAAAATAATAGAGGGAAATTTGTACAAGAGCTTGCAGTAAAGAGAAATCCCCATAGAGAAGCTTTGCTTCATAATAAGAGATGGAAAGTTCTGAGGTTTGAAACAAAAGTATAGTTGCATCTAATCCTAATAAGAGGAAAAAGATGATTCTATAATTCATAATTTTAAAAAGTTCCCGATAATTTCATGTCCATATTCGCTCATAATTGATTCAGGGTGAAACTGAACACCATAAATATCTTTATCTTTTATTTTAAGCGCCATGATCTCATGATCATCTTGACTGTACGCTGTTGGTTCTATCACTTGTGGAAGATTCTCTTTTGAAACGATAAGAGAGTGATATCTCGTTGCAGTAAACTCTTTTGGCAAATCTTTAAAAATTGCACACTCTGTTACTTGCTCCATTTTAGAAGTTTTTCCGTGCATCATATTCTTCGCACGTACCACATCCCCTCCAAATACCTGAGCAATACTTTGATGCCCCAAACATATCCCTAAAATGGGAAGCTTATCCTTAAAGTGATCGATCACTGCAAGCGTCACACCCGCTTCATCAGGGGATGCAGGACCAGGGGAGATGATGATCTTTTCAGGGCTGAGTGCTTCGATCTCTTCAACACTCATCTCGTCGTTGCGTATTATTTTAAGGTCAGCACCAAGCTCTCTGCAGTACTGCACAATATTATATGTAAAACTATCATAATTATCTATCATTAAAATCATTGTTTGTATCCCTTTTAGAATTGCGAATTATAGCAAAAGAATGACACTTACATCCCAAGCTATTTCTCTTTGGATGTAAGATTACTTCCATCACCCAAAAGTGTCGCTATCCATTTTGTACTTTGATTTGAGTCTAAAATGATCTTTGCCATAATTGTTAGTGGCACAGAGAGTAACATCCCAATAGGACCCAAGAGCCATCCCCAAAAGAGTAAAGATAAGAACACAACAAGTGTGGAGAGTCCCAAGCCTCTGCCCATCACTTTTGGTTCAATAATAGAGCCGATCACAACATTGATCGTTGTATACAAAATAGCAACGAGCATAGCAGAAAAGCTTCCAAGCTGAATGATCGTCAAAAGCACAGCAGGAACTGCTGCGATAATGGAACCAATATTTGGAATAAAGTTGAGTAAAAAAGCAAGAAATGCCCAAAGAAATGCGTAGTCTGTTCCTATAAGAAGCAAAGAAACCCATATCACAAGCGCTGTGATCAAAGAGATTATCGCTTTGAGTACCATATACTCTTTGATTTTAGAAAAGATCTCTTTTACTTGCTGTAGCGTTTGTTTTTTTGAATCTGAGACATGAAGTTTTTGTGTGAAGTGTGTCCCCTCTAAGATCATAAATATAACAGTCAAAACAATCACAAAACCATTTGTAAAAACCGATGCCAAACTATCGAAGATCGTTCTTGCAAAGTTCATAATATATTTCGTATCCACCATCGATACAAACTCTTCTTTTGGTAACTCTATCCCATACTGTGCACTCATATCTAAGAGTTGCAGCTGGTATGCAGTGAGTTGCTGTGCATAAAAATCAATCTTAGAGCTAAACTCACGGGCAGAAGAACCAATAAGGCTCATCACTAAAAAAATAAAAAGTAAAAAGACAGTAATAACCAAGAGGATAGAGAGACTCTCTGGAAGCTTTTTCTTTCTAAAAAAATTATATAGGGGAGCTAAAATGATCGCTAAAAACAAAGAGAGTAAAAAGGGGACAATGATCTCTGAGGCACTCTTGATACCTGCAAAAACGATCACTACACTTGCTAAGACGATAAAAGTGTACCCTACTTTGCTCTCTTGCATCTGTTTTCCTTAGTTTTGAATCTGTTTTTTATTTGTGAGTTGTTGCAAATAGTTGGAGATATTGATCAAAGAAAAAGTGACGAGAAAGATCATAAGCCCCGGGAAAAAACTCACCCACCAAGCGATCTCTACGACATCCTTGCCGCCACTGAGGATCGTTCCCCAACTCATTTGTGGTGCGACAATCCCAAGCCCCAAAAAACTCAGACCAGACTCTGCAAGTATAGCACCACCCACTCCAAAAGTAAAACTCACAAAATAGATAGGGGCAAGAAGCGGTGCGTAATATTTAAACAAGATCTTCCATCTGTTCACTTTAGCGATATTGAGGATCTTGATATAAGCTTGGGATGTAATACTAAAACTCTGTGAACGGATCAAACGTGCCGTTGTCATCCATCCCGTAATAGAGATAATTATAATAAGGATCAAGGCAGAAGCGTTCACATAACTCACAAGAGCAAGAAGAAGAAAAAATGTAGGAAAGGTTAAAAAGAGATCCACCACCACAACAAATGTCTTATCAACTAGTCCTCGAAAATAGCCAGCGATCACACCGAGTATCAAACCGATCAAAGAGGCGATGAGTGCACTCCCCACACCAATAATTAAAGAGACTTTTCCACCCTCCATAAGGCGCGCTAAAATATCTCTTCCTAATCTATCGGTGCCCAAGAGATGCTCTAAAGAGGGAGCTTGGAGTATCGCAGTACTATCTAAGCTGTAGGGACTCAAGCCATAAAAGTATGAGCCCACAAAAGAGAAACAAAATACAAGAAAAAGTATCGCGGTACTTACAAGAGGCAAAGCCACAAAAAGCCTTTTATGTTTTAAGTCCAAGAAGGGTTTGCATCATTTGATCAATAGTTGTAATGATCTTTGCTGCAGCACCATAAGAGGTTTGATATTTGATAAGATTGGTCATCTCTTCATCTATACTCACCTTAGAGATCGACGCATATTCAAACTCTGTTGCATTAAACTGCGCTGTGACTGTATTGTTTTTAAATATAGCTGCGTTTGTAACTGTCCCAACCCCAGTTGAGATAACATCAAACATCCCATAGGATGTAGTATTAAAGGTATCTCTACCCACTTTAAAGCTGTACTTTTCATACTGGCTTTGTACCATATCCAAAGCAACTGTATTATCTCCAGAGAGATTACTCACACCGGCACGAAGAGAATCAGGATCAGCTTGGATATCAGCATTGACACGCATAGAACTTGCATTGTTTCCATCAAAAAAACGACTCAAACCTAGAGCACCCGCAAAATTAGTTCCGCTATCAAAGCTGTCATTTTTCAATACATCCCGAATAGAGAAGGTATATCCTTTAGATTGTGAAGCAGGATCCATATTTAAAGAAAGAGTATAGCCACCTGTCTCATTTGGCGTGTAACCAAAACCATTGACAAAGAAATCATCCACATCATTATTGGCATTACCATCATTATTATCATCGATCTGTGCGCCCAGTTGCCCCTCAATAGAGTTTGAACCTACTGCACCTGTCATTGTTGTAGCGATATTGATCTTGATCTCGCGTGCACCCACTTCGTTTCCATCTATATCATAAACGACTACCTCAAAAGAACCCTCTTTGAGATTGAGTTCAGAGTTAAATAGCGAAGATGTAGGGTTGACATTGATCGGATTTGACTCCATATATGTTTTAGGACCCTGCGCATAAAGATTATTGGTTGATTCTATCAAACCTTTTGCAAAAGCATTGAGTTGAGAAATTGTATCTTGTAAAACACCATCAGAGGGTTCAGCACTATCAGCCGCAAGTGTTTTTCCACGGAGCTCTAAAATAGCACCCACTTTTCCGCCACGTATCACCTCTTCCATAGGGATGAGTGTGCCATCTTGCCTCTCATACGACATCTCATAAAATCCGTTTGGATTTCCCTCTTTTGTGATATGAATCGGGTGATATGTAGCACCATCGACGATATTAAAACCATTGATACTTACAGTATAGCTTCCTGTTTTTGTATTTGAAGAGCTATCTATTTGTATATTTGACTCTAATTGTCCATAGGATGTATTCGCACCCACAAGACGTGAGAGACTTAGCTCTAAAACATTTCTCTTATCGCGCAAGTCATTGGCATCATACCCTTCACCTGCTTCTGCTATATCTATCGCTTTATTAAGCTCAGCGAGCTCTTTTGCGATAGAGTTCACTTCGTCTATATTGACTTTGAGCTGATCATTTATCTGTGATTGGAGGCGTAAGACCTGATCTTGCGTTTGAGATATATGGTTTGCTAAGGTCTCTGTTTGTTTCACAAGAGCGAGCTTAATAGAATCATTATCAGGATTATCTGAAAATGTCTGCCATAGATTGTAATACTCTTTAAGATCAGCCTTGATCCCTACTTCATCGATCTCTGGAAAATAGGTAGAGAGCTCTTCGAGTGTCTTTTTTTCAAAATCACTAAACTCTTTGCTTGAAGCAGTAGCAGAGTAACGATCAAAGACAAAATTATCAAAGATACGCTTTACTGTTGTAACCTCTGTTCCATTTCCCACATTTCCTGGAGCCATGGTCGTTGGAGTTGCAGCAGCTGTTACTACTCTTTGACGCGTATACCCCTCACTCTCTGCATTGGTAATATTGTGCGAAGTTGTATTGATCCCCACTTGGGAGGCATTAAGCCCTGAGTAACCAATATGAAGTGCATTGAATATAGAAGCCATCTAAACTCTCACTTCTAAAATAGATGGGTTTTTCGATGCCACTTTGTTATAGCCTTGCATCTCTGTAGGAACAAGTTTTTCTAAGAAAGTGTTGTAAAGATTACTTACAGAGAGTACAAGCTTTGCGTATTGTTTATTCACATCGCGAAGTGTTGTAAGGAGTTCTTTGAGTTCGCTGAGCATTTGATGTTGCTCTTCATTTAAAAGTTCTGGGAGTTCTTTATCAGGCTGTGTTGTCATGAGTTTTGAGATCTCATAATCGATCATCGCTTTTTTTGTCTCAAAACTTTTGATCTTTTCATCTTTTAATGAAAGTCTGTCAAATTGTGGATCATGTTTAGCTTCTTTGATATCAGCCATATCTTGTTTTGTTATTTCGATAAGATCTCGTAAATCATTTAACGCACTTTTCAGATGATAAGACAACATAGTAACCCCTACTTATAAAATAATATTTATAGCAACTCTTGGGCAATTTTTTCAGATAAAGCCTGTAAGTTGATTTGATAATTACCAGACTCAATAGATTCTTTGATCTGTTCAATCTTGCTCATATCACCTTGTTTTGAAACATTTGTTTGTTTCTCTGTTTTTTGGTTTTCTTTTTGTTCCACTGCATTGTTCGCGTATGCACGACCAATAGCTGAACCATTCACTTGTGAAATCATACCTCTTCCTTATAAACTATCTTGCTAGTTTTTTCATGTACAACTATATCGACACAAAGTAAAAGTTCTTTAAGATTTTTGACTCAAATAATCATAAAGCATCTGTGAAAAACCAAAGCTACCTGCACTTGATTTTGCCAGTTCGTCTCTATACATCGACTTATAGATCTTATCCCCTGGATCATTTTGCTGTGAAAAAAGATTCTTCTCATCTTTCATCGCATTATCAAGCATCATCTTTAGTATCACCGATTCAAAAGCATCTGTTTGCTCGCGTAATGCTGCATCCTCTGCTTTTGGATCTATCTTTGGTACAACATGTTGTTGTGCTATGGATGTAGCCGATAAGTCCAAAGAGTTTGTTCCATAAAAACTCATCTAAATCACCTCCAGGTCTGCTGAGATACTCCCTGCACTTTTCATCGCTTCGAGTATAGATATGATATCTTTTGGTGTAGCTCCCAGCTTTTGCAAAGAGCGTACAAGGTTGGCAACCGTTGTTGTCCCCTTTTTGGTGTAAAGCTCATTTTCATTGAGCCCGATCACCATATCTTCATCTACTATCACCGAACCAGCAGGTTGGTCAAGCTCAAGTTGTTCTTGAATCTTTATCGTAATATCCCCGTGGGTCATCACAATAGGCTTGACTTGTATCCCTACTCCAGCAATGATTGTTCCTGTTCTTTCGTTGATGATGATTTTGCTAATAGGATTGTAATCAATATCGACATGTTGCACCTCAGCCAAAAACTCGATCATAGATCTATTTTGTGGTCGCTTAAGTCTAATAGTACGTGAATCAAGAGCAACAGCGACTTGTGTATTATAAAAATCATTCACTGCATTTTGTACCGCAACTGCATTTTGAAAATTTGACTCTTTTAAAGAGAGGGTTGTGAACTCTTGGTTGTAAAGATCAATATTGATCTCACGCTCCACAAGCCCTCCATCATAAACGAGTCCAGAGGTTGGATGTGACTCACTTCCTGCTCCCCTTTCATTTTTTCCACCGATACTGATACTTCCTTGCGCAAGTGCGTAGATCTTGCCATCGACTCCCTTGAGCGGTGTCATAAGAAGTGTTCCACCCTCTAAAGACTTTGCATCCCCGATCGAAGAGACGTTGACATTAAACTTATCCCCTTGGCGAGCAAAAGGTTTGAGGTTTGCTGTAACAACAACAGCTGCGACGTTTTTAGACTTGATATCGAGTGGACTCATATCGATGTTCATTGCACGAAGCATATTGGAGATCGATTGTAGAGTAAATCGTGAAGTGGTTCCATCCCCTGTTTTTTTAAGACCAACAACAAGAGAATAGCCAATAAGTTGGTTATCGCGTACACCGACGATGTTGGAGACATCGGTTACTTTTGTAGCATAAATAGTAGAAGTGATGAGTAAAAAGAGTATGAGTTTTTTCATTGCGTATCCTTGGCATTCTTAAGCAAAGATATAGCAAGATTTATTCCAACTCATCGACTCCGTAGTACGTGAGGGTAGTATTTCCAAATTTCTTTGATTTCAACTTGCTAAACTCCCCTATCCTATCTGCAAGTTCTAAGCCACTCATGTGCTCGATGATGATGCGTTTGACGATCT
The DNA here is from genome assembly GCA_034005845.1 of Sulfurimonas sp. GTDB lineage: Bacteria > Campylobacterota > Campylobacteria > Campylobacterales > Sulfurimonadaceae > Sulfurimonas. The sequence goes on from JAVETX010000051.1 coordinate 10,258, forward strand.
CTTGGGGCAAAGAGCGGATCATGGCAATCATCTGATCGTAGATATCTTCCATCCCCTCACGTATGCTAAAAGGGGGATCGATATAAAAATACGCATCTTCATTCGCTCTTTTAAGCTGTGCTATCACACTTTTGATGTTCACAAAGCTATCTCCACTGAGCACTTCACATGAGGAGGGATCTGTCACAGCGATATTTTCTCTAAGAACACGAAGAGCGTCTCTATCTTTTTCCATAAAGATGATCTTTTTAGCTCCACGACTCAGCGCTTCAAGCCCGATCGAGCCACTGCCTGAGAACACCTCAACAAAATTGGAATCTATGATCTCAAACTGAAGTGTATTAAAAAAAGATTCTAGGACAATGTTTTTTGAACTTCGAGTTGTTTCTTTTGAGGGAAGCTTTAGGCTTTTGCCTTTAAACTTTCCGGCTACTATTTTTTTGATAATTGTTTTACTTTTCATAAAATGCTCTCACAGCGTTTAAAATATTTTCTTGGTACTCTCGTGTTAGGGACTCTATACGTTTTTCTAAGATCTCAAAATCCAAAGACTCTTCACGCACTTCACTGAGCTGATCTTTTACATCCAAAACAAGCTTGGCGCCTTTGTATTTTTTCTCCAAGGCGAGGATCAGTTGCGATTTTGAAAAAGGCTTTTTAAGATCCGCATCCTCTTTGCTTGAGATATAAAAACATCGAGAATCCTCTAAACATGGTTCATCGCGCACAACAATGTCACAATGTTTTTTTGAACTCAAATAACGAAATAAAAAAAGTTCTAATGACTTTTGCAGTAACGGTGATCTACACTCAACGGCTACTTTCATAACTACCCCTGTAAATAATAATCGATACTATATCGCAAATCTTCGTCTAAATCCACAATAGTATGGATCATCCACTCCAAATAGGCTCGATCGATCATACTGATCTCTTCAATATAACGCCCAGAATATTTGCCAAACTCAAACTTTTCTAAAAGTACCTTTTGAGTACTGAGTTCTAAAAGCTTTTCGTGTGGTGCTAGCTCTAAAAGATACTCATACAAAAGCTTTACAAGTAAGGCATCCCCAAGTGCGTGGTGAGCAAAGAACTGTGTTTTAACCTTATAGAGTTTGAGCTCATAACGCAAAAACTGCAAGCTGTACGACTCACACTCTTTGATAAGATGACGGGCACAACGAAGCGTATCAATGCTCTGCCCGACAAACTCAAAGCCTGCACAATACAACATCCCAAGATCAAAACCTATAGAATGCCCTATAAATACTGTCTCTTTTGTATTATGAGTTTGCAAAAACTGATACGCCTCTGTTGCTTTGAGAGCTGGAGCATCTTTGATCATCTCATTGGTGATATGGTGAATACTCGAAGCTTTTGGCGGTATCTTTTTTCCCTCATTGGCTAAAGTGTAATGGGTGATCTCTTCTAAGCCATCGTCGCCAAAACCCACAAACCCAAGGGAGCAGATCACATCACTCTCTAAAAGACCTGTAGTTTCTACATCCAAAGCTATGAGCATCGAGTCAGCCTTATTTTTTTACACCAACTTCCAAGAAGCACAAAAGAAAAAGAGGCACTCACGAGGATAAAAGCATAAAGCCAATAGATACTAAACCACTCAAAAACACCTTCATGGGATGTAAAGAATCTGGTCAAAATAATTCCAAGTATCATACATATCCCAACGAGCCAAATAAGAAGCATCAGCCATTTTCGCCACACTTTGAGCATATCCCCATACCCTATAGGATCGATCTTCTCATCCCCTTTGCATGTCAAGAGCTCGAGCTGATATCCATTGATACAGGTATTGAAGATAAATTTGAGCCGGCGAAAGAGCAAAAGTAAAAAAGCAAAACTCCAAGTAAAGGCAGAACTAAAGCTAAAAAGATCCCACAAAGCGATCTGCACCTCTTGGCTAAGAGCTGGCATATCTTGTTTGATATAAAGCCCAAAGACAAAAAGTGCTGCTAGAAAAGCACCCAAAAGCACACTTTTTACACTCAGCACACTCGCCCATCGCAGCCATAACAAAAAATAAAATCGCGCCATCTAGTTTTTAAATCCCTCTAACATCCCATGGTAATGTTCAAGCGTGATAAAACTTTTTTCAAAGCGATAACGGATAATAAATTCCACCACTTTATCTTTAAGAGAGCTCTCTACATTTTGTGCCTTTCCAAAGTATGCAAGAGAGATATTCTTACTCTTGATCGTTGCATCTTTATCATAAGCGATAGCTAGGATCTGGAGGTATTTTCCCTCTCTTACCTCCCCTAGATTTTCACTTTGCAAGGATGCACCCGAGAGATTGATCGCTTTGAATTCAAAAAGTTCTTCAAAACTTTGCACTTTTTTATCGATACCAAGTTCGAAAAAAAGCTCTTGTAAAATGATTTTATTCTCTTTGCGAGCCATCTCATAGCTCGAGATTTTACTTGTCAAGTTTTTTAGTCTATCAAGTGCTGAACTCATAGTGTTTTTTCCTTTGGCAAAAGTATAGCAAAAGAATACTATTCATAGACTTTGGTATAATGTCACAACTTAAACAATTTTATCAAAGAGATCTATGGATTATTTACAAATACAAGGTATTAAAAACCTAAACGGACGCATCACGATTTCAGGCGCAAAGAACGCATCTCTGCCACTTATAGCGATGACAATTCTTGCTAAAAACCAAGTCAGCATCAAAAATATGCCCGATGTGGTTGATATAAAAACCCTCCTCAAACTTCTCTCAAATCTCGGAGCCGAGTGTACTTTTAACAAAAAAAATGTGCTTGTAGATACATCCAAGCTTACTGAGACAAAAGCAACCTATGATATCGTCAAAACCATGCGTGCATCTATTCTTGTCCTCGGTCCGATCCTCGCTCGTTTTGGGCATTGTGAGGTCTCTCTTCCAGGGGGGTGTGCTATTGGTCAGCGTCCAGTAGATCTTCATCTCAAAGCATTAGAGCAGATGGGCGCAAAGATCAATATCGAAGCAGGCTATATCCAAGCAAGTGCACCCAAAGGGCTCAAAGGGTGTGAGATCAGCTTTGATAAGATCACCGTCACAGGAACAGCCAACATCGTGATGGCAGCAGCCTTAGCAAAAGGAAAGACAGTTCTCACCAATGCAGCTAGAGAGCCAGAAGTGGTACAGTTATGCGAGATCCTCAATGCAAGTGGCGTCAAGATCGAGGGGATTGGTACAGCTATTCTCACTATTCATGGAACAAATAAAGAGCTCTTAGATATCCAAGAATTCAGCATTATTCCTGATAGAATCGAAGCGGGTACCTACCTTTGTGCAGCAGCGATCACACGCTCTGAGCTCACATTAGAGAAAGTAAAAGCAAGCCATTTAGGCGCTGTGATCTCCAAGCTCGAAGAGATGGGCTCAAAATTTGATATCACAGAAGACAGCATCACGATCCATCCATCCAAAAAGATAAAAGCGGTCAAGATCACGACTCAAGAGTACCCTGCTTTTCCTACCGATATGCAAGCGCAATTTTTAGCACTTGCAACACAAGCTGAGGGCACCTCTATCATAGAAGAGCGTTTGTTTGAAAATCGTTTTATGCATGTGAGCGAACTCCAACGTATGGGAGCAAATATCTCTCTTAATGGAAATATCGCCACTGTCAATGGCAAAACAGAACTGAGTGGAACGGATGTAATGGCAACTGATCTTCGTGCATCAAGCGCGCTTGTGCTTGCAGCACTCGTAGCTGAGGGAACGACCAACATCCATAGAATCTACCATCTCGATCGTGGCTATGATTCTTTGGAGAAAAAGCTTCAAAATGTGGGGGCAAAAATAAAAAGACTCAAAGAGTAGTCTTTTTACTTTTTAAAGATCACCATCTCATAGATGCTCTTTTTGGTGACAAGCGCTTTATCTGGAGAAACTGAGTGGGAGTTTTTTGATCTTGCGACCTCGTGTCGAAGCGATGCTATCTCTTGCTCCATCTCATCTACATTGTCTTTGAGTCTAAGGATAATATCTACACCTGCGAGATTCACACCAAGCTCACGCGTAAGTCTTAAAATCAATTTTATCTTATCGATATCTCTTTGTGAATACAAACGAATACGCCCATTGGAACGTGATGGAGAGATCAGATTTTCTCTCTCATACTGACGCAAGGTCTGTGGATGTATATCTAAAATCTTTGCAACTATACTGATCAAATAAACCGGTTCATCGTATTGGTGTATCATCCTAGCCTCCTTTTATTCTTTGGGTAATTTCTCTTGCATCATTGCTACAAGTTTTTCATCAAGATCTTCCACTTTTGGTAAAACGATATTTGCTTTGAGATAAAGATCCCCACGCACTTTTGTTTTACGGTTCATTGCACCCATCTCTTTGACACGAAAACGTTGCCCATTTTTTGTGTTTTGCGGAACTTTAAGCTTGATCTCTTTTTCTAAGGTCTTGATGCTTATCTTCTCTCCAAAGAGTGCAGCATATAAAGGAACATCAAAACTTTTGACAAGATCGTCCCCCTCTCGTTCATACTCAGGACTAGAAGCGACAGTGATCTTTAAAAAGAGATCTCCTGCCACGCCCCCTTGAACATGACCTTTGCCTTTAACCCGCATCTTCTCCCCGCTTTTCACACCTGCTGGGATCTTGATATCAAAACGTTCCCCATTGACTGAAACAGAGTGCGACCCTCCTAAAATAGAAACACTAAAAGGGATAGTTACGTTGGATTCGATATCGAGGTTGACCTGTTGTTGGCGAGAAAAACCACCGCCACCAAAGCCGCCTCCGCCAAAACCGCCAAAACCTCCGCCACCAGAAAACATCTGGCGTAATATCTCATCGAGATCCGATGCACCAGCACCCCCATGAGAGCGTGTAAAGTCATGAAAATTCTGACCCCCAAACATCCCATCACCAAACTGATCGTACTGCGCTTTTTTCTCTTTGTCACTCAGAATCTCATACGCAGCATTGATCTCTTTAAATTTATCTTCTGCACCCTTATCTTTGTTTACATCTGGGTGATATTGTCTTGCTAGTTTTCTATACGCTTTTTTTATCTCTGCTTCACTCGCACCCTCAGAGATCTCTAAAGTTTCATATAAAGATTTGCTCATTGTTGTTTCCTAAAAATTATAAAGTTTGTTAATTAAGCAGTATTATATCACAAGAGTTGAGTCAATGTCAATCAACCCTAAGCGGTAAAAAATTGAAAGATGAAGATAAAAAGAGTGACGTTTATTCAAGGCGCAAGCGAGGAAGCGCACTCATGTGCGTAACGAGCGCAGCAACGCAGAAGAAGCGTTGCTATTTTTATCTTAGTGGAGGAAGTGGCGTACTTCTGAGAAGTATAGACTCATCCCAAACTCATTGGCAGCCTCTATGATCTCCTCATCACGAATCGATCCACCTGGCTCGATCACCGCACTCACACCCGCTGCAGCTGCGGCGTCAATCGAATCTCTAAATGGAAAGAACGCTTCAGAAGCAAGCGCTGCACCTTTGACATCAAGCCCCATCTCTTTTGCTTTTTTAAGTGCACATTGGCTTGCATCCACGCGGCTTGTCATCCCCATTCCAACTGCTACCATTGCAGAGTTTTTCACATACACCACACAATTAGATTTTGTAAGAGATGCTACTTTATATGCGATCTCCATATCTTTGAGCTCTTGGGATGTAGCAGCTTTTTGGCTCACAAGTTTTGCGTTGCGCACCTCATCGTCACTTACTTTATCTGCATCTTGATAGACAAAGCCACCATCAATATGTTTGAAGTCTTTCTTGTCATTTGCTAAAACAAGTTTGTCAGACCCCATCTCAAAAAGTTTGATACGTTTTTTGCTCGCGAACACCTCTTGAGCTTCCTCTGTGATACGTCCCGCGATGATCACCTCTAAAAAGATCTCATTCATCTTGAGGGCTAGCTCTTTTGTCACCACACCATTGACAGCCACGACACCACCAAAAGCAGAAACAGGGTCACATTTGAGTGCCTCAGTGTATGCCTCTACAAGATCATCTTTGATAGCAAAACCACATGGATTTCCGTGTTTTGTGATACATACCGCATTTGCTTCTCCAAATGCTGAAGCAATTTTCACCGCACCACTAAGGTCATTGAGATTGTTAAAGCTCGCTTCCCCTTTGAGTGTTTTAAAGTGATCGCTATAGTGTGTATCAAACTCATAGAGTGCACCTTTTTGGTGTGGGTTTTCCCCATAACGCGTATCCATCACTTTTTTTCCAACCACAAACTGTTTCGCGCCAAAACCTTCGTTAAAACGCTCATTCATATAGTTTGCGATCATAGAGTCATACGCAGCTGTATGCTCATACGCTTTGATCATAAATCCACGACGGAACTCTTTGGTATTCTTTTCATTCTCAATCGCATCGATCACAGAGTCATAATCTGCAACATCCGTAACTATTAGAACACTATCAAAGTTTTTAGCAGCAGAGCGCACCATCGCAGGTCCACCGATGTCGATATTTTCTATAATATCATCAAAATCATCTGTACGCTCGATCGTTTCTTTAAATGGATAAAGATTCACACATACAAGATCGATCGCTTCTACGCCAAGCTCTGCTGCTTGATCGAGGTGAGATTGCTTGTCACGGCGATGGAGTATTCCACCATGAACAAAAGGGTTGA
>JAVETX010000052.1:0-16332 GCA_034005845.1 Sulfurimonas sp.
TGCTCTTCCGATCTAGGTGCCGATAGATGCTCCATCTTTATCAATGATCTTGAGAAAAATGAGCTTTGGACGACACTCGCTGATGGAGTGGAAAAGATCGTAGTGCCAAGAGACAGAGGGATCGTCGGACACACACTCAAAGCCAAAAAACCTGTCGTTGCCAATGATGCGTATTCTGATCCAAACTTTCTCTCAGATGTAGATAAAGAGACAGGATACAACACAAAAAATCTCATTACAGCTCCTGTTTTTAACTCTAAACGAGAGATCATCGGGATCCTTCAGTTGCTTAACAAAGAGGGCGGTTTTGATAATGAGGATGTAAAATTTATGATCTTTTTTGCACACTATATTAGTGGATTTTTAGAACTAGTAAACTTATATGAATTAGAAAAAAAATAGAAAAAAGGGTGTAACTATATGGAAAAACTACATGAGATAGCTGAGTTTGGTAAAAAGTTGATGGCTTTGGAGGATATTGAAGAGTCCCTCGAACTCATAGCACAAGAGGCAAAGAGACTCGTGAGTGCAGATCGATGCTCTATTTTTATCGTAGATAAAGAGGATCGGATGTTGTGGACGCGTCTGAGTGATGGGATCGGTCGCATTGTGATCTCATTGGACTCAGGGATTGTGGGAGATACCTACCAAAAAAAAGAACCACAGATGGTCAATAGCCCTTATGATGATCCAAGATTCTTGCCAAATATCGACAAAAAAAGTGGCTATGTGACCAAAAATATCTTAACTGTACCTATCTTTGATTCCAAGCGTGAAGTGATCGGTGTGATCCAGCTTCTTAATAAGTTTCGTCGTGACTTTGATGAAAAAGATCTCAGCGCTGTGACATTTTTTGCAAACTATGTAAGCGGAAGCCTTGAGCTTGTGCTTATGAGCGAAAGAAAAGCCTAAGGTTTGCGTACATCCCAAGAGATATTAGAGTATTTTCGATCGACTCCTTGTGCAAGTGGTGCGATTTTAGAGCTTGAGCTTTTAGAGAGTGATGTAGCGCGTATCGGCTACAAATCTTTTGTCGATCTTGCACAACTTTTTTTGATGAAGATGCACACACCCCTGCTTTGTGCAGAAAAAGAGAAAGTACTGTTGCGTTTTGAAAAGCTCGACACTCAAAGCTCTTTTCATAAGGCGCAGCAGAGTGAAGAGAAATATGGCACACAAAGTGAGTTTTTTCAGATAGACAAAACATCTCAGTTCTCTTTTTTATACCATTATCAGCACGCTTTAGAGTTTGTGGGGCTCTCTTCTAAGCAAAGAATCCTCAATCTTGGGATCAATAAAGGGGATGAATTTACACTTATTCGCGATATGTTAGAAGCCCAGAGTTTTGGCTCTAAAGAGTTTGTAGGCATAGACTATAGCGCTTCGGCGATCGCGTATGCCAAAGAGCAACTACCTGACTCAAACGTAGCGCTTTTTACCCACGATATCAATGATCTTGATGCACTTAATCTTGGAAAGTTCGATCTGCTGATCTCTATAGGGACTCTGCAGAGCTCTTCGCTGAATTTTAATGAAAAGTTTATGCAGATCTATCAAAACCACCTTGAAAAAGGGGCTGCGATCATCTTAGGGTTTCCAAACTGTCGCTGGATCGATGGGGAGATGATCTATGGTGCCAAAGCGCCAAACTACCCTTTTTCTGAGATGAGTTTAGTGCTCAAAGATATCCACTTTTGCAAAAAATATCTCCAACAAAAAAAATACCGCGTGATCGTCACAGGCAAAGATTATCTCTTTTTGAGTGCGAGAAAACTACAAAATATGTAGTCCCCTTTCAAAACAGATGATCTTGTGATCTTCATTGACGATGTGATTGACCAGCCAGATATCGATAGAAGCAAGAAGCTCTTTTTCAAACTGTGATAAAGAGAGTGTTGGAAGTTTTTTGATAAGGTCGTTGATCTGATCGATGATCCTTGCATGAAGCGCTTTGTGCTCCTCTATCTTTGGATAAGAGATCGATTCCATATAGCTCTCTTCTCTCTCAAAATGCTCTTTCATATAATTATTGAGCTCTATGATCGTCTGTCGGATGTGCTGTTTTTTATCTTGAGCTGCGTTGTGCTCGAGAGCTCTGAGCGCGATCTCAAAGAGTTTGTGATGGTCTTCATCGATCTGTACATTATGGAGCATATACTCATTTTTCCATGCAAAAAGTTTGCGAAGCCCAAGCTTGTCGGCTTGAAAGTGTTGTACTTTTTTATCTTCTACCATGATATGGTATACAAGAGAATTTTTGACAAAGTCTAAAACCTTTGCGTGCAACTCCTCTGTGCTCATCTCTTTGAACTTCTCAAGAATAACTTGCAAAGAGGTTACGATCTCTTTATGGATCTTTTTATGCGCATCTAAATAGGTGTAGCGGATCGACTCCATATAGCGCTCTTCATTGGCAAAGTGAACCTTCGTGTAGCGCACGAGCTGATCGATCGCCCCTCTGATCGCTACTTTGTCATTTTTATATGTTTGCACTGCAGAAGCAAGTTCAAAGAGTCGTTTGTGCTCGGCATCAATTTTTTCATCTCCAATGATATAGAGGCTTGACCATTCTACGGAATTACATTTGCTCATATTTGTCCAATTTTTGTTTTTCTCTATGGGAAAAAATTATACCAAAGATAAATCTCAAATAAGTTTCAAAAATACTTTTTGAGCCAAACACTGAGAACATAAAGCCCCCAAAGATGCTGTTTAAAACTCCCACGCGCGGCTGTATCGATATAGCTTTGGAGCTCTTTTTCATGAAAAAGCCCCGTTTGTTTGTTCACCTCTACGATGAGCGAGATCTTGCCTGAGCTGATAAGGTACTCCATATAGGGGTTAGAAAACCCTTTTTTCTTACGTTTGAGGATCTTTTCATCGAGTTTACCGCGCATCATCTCTTTGAGCAAAGATTTTGTAACTCCCTCTTCATAGCGGAGTCTTGGGTCAATACTAAAGAGGGCGAGGGCGAGTTTGTGGTCTAAAAAAGGGGTACGTGATTCGATAGAGTGCGCCATACTCACACGATCAAGCTTGGTGAGAAAGTGTTCTGCCTGAAAGAGATTGAGATCGCTGTAGCTATACCAAAGGCTCTCGTCGGTGTGGGCTGAGTCTTCAAAACGTTTGTGGTAGGGTGCGAGGTATTGGAGCGATTCGTTGTCTCTGACATTACGTCGCATCAGGCGGTTTTTTTGCAAGTCGGTAAACTTCTCTCCCGAAGTGCGAAAAAGAAGGCTCTCATCAAAGATGCGCTTGTACCACTCCCACTCTCTATTCATTGAAAAGTTGGAATGAAAATATTTTTTGAGCCAGTTTTTGTGTGCAAGGGTTGCGGCTTTTTGGATATCAAGATACTCAAAATATTGGCGATACCCCAAAAAGAGCTCATCGCTTCCCTCTCCACTCATCACCACCTTGTAGCCATCTTTTTTGATATGCTCAAAGAGCAGATATAAGGGGATCGCAGCGGGGTCATTGAGTGGTTCATCGAGCATTTCAAAGACCGCTTCTGAGGCTTGAATGAACATTTGTTCATTTATCTCTATATGGGTATTTTGCACCCCCAAAAGCTTTGCACTCTCACTTGCATTGGAGCGCTCATCATATTTAGCAAACTCTTTGTAGCCGAGTGTGTAGGTGTGTAGCTTTGTACCGTGAGCTTTGGCGTAGTAGTTGATCGTGGCACTATCAATACCGCCTGAGAGAAGCGATGCGACCTCTACATCCGAAGCAAGACGCATTTCGATTGATTCTTGTAAAAGTGGCTCTAAGAGTGCGATCGCTTCGCTTTTTGTTTGGATGATATTTGAGGGTGCATCGAGCAGATCAAAGTAACGCTTCACTTGAGCGATACCGTTTTCATAGATAAGATACTCTCCCGCGCCGAGTTTGTTTATCCCAGCAAAAAAAGTATGAGGTGGCGTAGGAGCGAGAAAGCTGAGATACGACATAAGCGCATCTTGATTGAGTTTGGTATTTTTAAGAAAAGGGGTGAGCCCTTTGATCTCAGAAGCAAAAAAGAAGCTCGTAGTATCTTGCATATAAAACAGAGGCTTTTTGCCTAAGCGATCGCGAAAGAGGTAGAGTCGCTCCCCATCAAGGAGCGCGATAGCAAACATCCCACGCAAATGTTGTACAAAACCCTCACCCCATTTAAGATACGCCGCTAAGATCACCTCGGTATCACTCGATGTCTCAAAAGGATAATCAAGCTCTGCGCGAAGCTCTTTGTGATTGTAAATCTCGCCATTGAAAGAGAGCAAAATATCTTGGTGGCAAAGGGGCTGGTGCGCACGCGAATGGGTGTCGATGATACTTAAGCGCTGATGGGCAAAAAAGAGATTTTTTCTCTCAACTACACCGCAATAATCTGGCCCACGATGTGCAAGACGTGAGAGAGCATAACGAGCGTGTGAAGAATCGTACTCGCCTAAAATACCAAATATCGCGCACATGTTTAACTCATGAATTTAAGAGTAGCTATTTTGTCTATGTAAAACGCGACCAATAAAAATGGTGTCATCGACTACATCAAATAAGATACGATAATCTGCCACTCTTAGTCTGTAGGCAGGCTCAAAATTTGTAAGCTTTTTTATATTTGAAAGATTAGGAAAGTCTTGTAATTGCACTATTTTATTATGAAGTTTTGTTTTTTCTGGATCATTTATTTTTTTAAGATCTTTTATAGCACTTTTACGAAGCTCAACTTTCATTTTTTAAGTACTCTTCAAGAGATACACTTTCTTCTTTGCGAGTAGCTTTGAGAAGCTTGAGATCTTCAATATCTTCTTGAGCAACAATCTCAACACCGTCATTTTTAAAGTGCTCTAAAAGCCATACAACTTTTTCTACAAGAGAATCATTTTGAATGTTGATTGTTAATGATTGCATACGCTTTCCTTCTTTATTTGAGTAATTATAACACGAAATAAAGAATTATCAGATCTCTTTGAGTACACCTTCATGCTCTTTTTTAAAACGACGAAAAACAGTTTTGATATGTTCTAAAGTGGGCTTTGGGATGTACTGTAAAAGATCTAAAATCTCTCGTGCATCTTTGGAGTAACGGATATTATATTCTGTAGCATATTCGATATCAAAGCGAAAAAGTTCCCCCTCATCTACACCTAAAACTTCCGCTATATAGGGGATGAGTTCGATTTTGATTTCACGTTTGCCATACAGATAACCTAAAATAGTTTGAGTAGAAGGTGTTTCAGAAGTGCGTTTGAGTTTAGGTTCTAGTGCAATGATTTTAGCAGCAAACTCTTGTTTGGTCATCTTTTTTTCTTCAAGTAAATAGTTGATTTTTTCCCAAACTTCCATGAAAAATGTTGCCTTTTGGTCAAATTGAATATTAATGGTCATATGGTAAGTTTTAATAAAGGTCAATATGAGTATAGTTTTGTCAATTTGAAAATAAAGGGTAGCAATGAAAAATAAAATTTTATTAGGTTTAGTTACGAGTAGTTTGCTTGTGGCTGGTCTTCAAGCTGCAAAAGTTGGAGAGTCGGGTGTTGGGATTGAGATAGGTATCTTAAAAAGTGATGCTACAAGTACAGTGAATGGTGTGAGTGCTGATGGTGATATCAGCACAACGTATCAAGCCCTAAGACTTGGCAAATACTTTGATTTTGGTCGTCTTGGTGCCACTTTGGCTTTTGTCAATGAAGATGGTGGAACAGATGGTAATTATCTTGCATTATCATATGACTATGTCTTTTATAACGATGGTGATTTTGTTCCATTTGTGGGTGCTCATATGGGTTACAGCAGAAATGAGTGGTCAGGTCGCGGAATAAGTATAGATCATAACGGTTTTGTCTATGGGCTTCAGGCTGGTCTCATATATGACTTTGCAGATGAATTTGAGTTTGAGATTGGAGCGAAATATTCAAAAACAAATGTAGATGGAAGTGCTTCTGTACCAGGATATAACATTTCATTGGATGTGGAGAATAGTATGCAATATTATATGAGCGTAGGATATAAATTTTAATAAGATTTAATTTTACAAATGTGCGACTTTTAGGCATGCTAACCAATAGTATGCTCCACGCTGAGTCGCACTTGATCGGCTTGGATGGCACAAGAGTACAGTTAAAACTATATATCCCAAGCTACTCTTTGACAAAGGCAAGCCATTGGCTCCGTGCTTATTTGAAAAATGCTACGCTGATATCACCTTCCATATACTCTTCTTGAAACTCCACCTTTGCAACCCCTAACTCCTCAGCGATCTTTTGTAATTTTTGTTTTGTGACGTAGTTGTACATTTTACTCTTTATCTCGCCGTGGAGGATGTTGAAGAGAAAGGCTTTTTTGGAGGCATCGTAGCAGTTTTTGATAAAAAGATAGGTCTCAAATTCACTCAAAATATTCATCGCGCCACTACAGATATAATAATCAGCTTTAGGCAGAGCCTCTTTGCAGATATCAGCATGAAGCGTTTGCTGCCCTGTACGCTCGGATGTAATCATACACATCTCTTTGATAGAATCGATCCCGATGTAGTTTTTGGGTCTGAGAGATTTGCTTTGGATGTAGTGGTAAAAGTCACCAAAACCACAGCCCGCATCGGCGAGTGAAAACTCTTCAAGTCTTGGTGGAAGCATCTCTAGGAGTATATCAAAGCGCTTCTCTTGGGATTCTTTGCCAAACCAGTGCAGACCTTGTGGGGTGATGCCGTGTTTTTTGAGTGATGCGATATAGAATTTTTTGCTGTTGATGCGTGGCATGAGTTCCTTACTATTTCCTCTTACAGGCTAAAGCCTGTGTTACGGGTTTGTTTGCAGGCTAAAGCCTGTATTAGGCGTTTTGTAACACGGACTTTAGTCCGTACAAAGAGCTTTTCTTCAAAGCATAGTATATAATAACGAAGGAAATAAAGGAGAAAAATATGAGAGTAGCTGTGGTAGGTTTAGGGGGTGTGGGTGGATATATCGCCGCATCTTTGGCAAAAACATCTTACGATGTAGTTGGGTTTGCACGAGGTGCGCATCTCGAAGCGATCAAAAAAGATGGCTTGCGTATCGTAGAAGATGAGCAGACTTGGACTACACCTTTGGATGTAAGAGAATTGCATGAGGCTGAGGGGAGTTTTGATGTAGTACTTTTTTGTGTCAAGAGTTATGATCTTGTGCAGGCTTACAAAGCACTAGAGCACACTCTACATCCCAAGAGTATTTTACTGAGCTTTTCAAACGGTGTTGCCAATGGCGATACACTGCGCGCTCTCTCAGATGCACGCGTGCTTGATGGCTGTGTCTACATCCTCTCTCATCTTGAGTCTGAGGGTGTTGTGCGCAAAAAAGGGAAGATCTTTGCCGCTGTGTTTGGTGCAGAAAAAGAGGCTGTAGCAACCCTCTCAGCACTTTTTGATGAGGCAGATCTTCGCTATAAAACACCAGAAAATATCCAAGAAGCACTCTGGAAAAAGTACCTCTTTATCTCCGCTTTTGCCACACTGACAAGCTATTATGACAAAAGTATCGGTGCGCTTATGCAAGAAAATCTACAAGAGGTGCAGAGCCTTTTAGAAGAGATCAATAGTGTGGCAAAATCTAAGGGGATTGATATAAGCGCTGAGGTGCAAAAAGCTCTGGATACTGCTGCGAGCCTCCCTTATGATGCGAGCACTTCGATGCACTTAGATTTTCAAAACCACAAACAAACAGAGCTTGAAGCCCTCAGTGGCTATATTTGCAAAGAAGCGCAAAAATATCAGATCGCTACTCCTGTGATGCAGAGGTGTTATGAGCGCTTAGTCGCGCTATCTCCTCTTTGAGTTTTTGCAAAGAGGTGGGGTCTGGAGTTTTGGCGTATTTGAGCCTGTGATACAAGGTGTTGATCTCTTGGAGTGGGATGTTGAGGCGCTCCTCGGCTCGTTTTAGAAAAAGATCCATCGCTTCTGCTTTTTGTTTTACTATTCCCCTTTTTTCTAAGAATCTCAAAAGCTTCTCCATCGTTCGCATCAATCTATCTTTGCGTGGCGTTGCGCGTAAGAGATAAAAAAGAAGCAAAGAAAATGTGATGAGTGCTCCGATGGAGAGAATGAATTTTAAGAGATAGAGTGTATCGCTGAGGAGCGACTCTAAGATAGCGAGCTGTTTGAGTCTGTCAAAGCCGAGTACCCAGTTGCTAATGAGATATTTCACATACATATAGTGCAGGTTGAGTTTGTTGAAGAGCTTGTTCTCTTGGAGTTTGTCGCTCTCTTGGAGGGTGTCTAGGTTACGTGAAGCTGTGGATGTAGGCTCAAAACGTACCCAGCCTTTGTTTGGGAGATAGAGCTCCACCCAAGCGTGGGCGTCTTTTTGTTTGATGATGAGGTAGTTCTCCACACGGCTTGAATAATCCGCCTTGTAGCCACTTACTACACGTGAAGGGATCCCAACGATCCTCGCGGCGATGGCAAAAGAAGAGGCAAAATGGGTGCAGTAGCCCTCTTTTGCCTCAAATAAAAAAGAATCAACGAGATGCTCAAGATCAAGATCTTTAGGTGCTATGGTATAGGCGAGGTCTTGGTCTTGAAAGAAACGAAGCAGGGCATATGCCTTTTGTTCTAGAGCGATCTTTTGAACTTTGAGTGAGTGGAGTACCTTAGATGTTTTTGGATACGCACTTTGGTTTAGATCTAAAGCCTCTTGTGGGGTAGATGAAAGAAGTGTGTACTCAAGTGCTGATTCAAATACATAGCGCTGTTTTTCATAGACATCTTTGCTGGCTTGAAGCGTGTAGTCTCCTTGAAGATTTGTACGTTTAAACTCCTCTTTTGTAGGAAGATCCAAAGGATAGAGCCACTTTTTTCCATGGGGATAAAAGATCACGTTGTAGCGAAGAAGCTCTTTTGGATCTTTGAGAATGTCATCTCTTTGGCGCTGTGCTTGATACTCCCAAGTGTTTGCATCCTTTGGATAAAGAACCGAGCCACGAAAATAGAGTTGCTCCTCTTTGGGCATTTGCTCTTGAAAAAACACCTCCATCACTACTTTGTTTGAGGGGATGAAGGGCTTATCACTCACATACATCGAGCCATCATACTCACTCGAGCTATACCCCTCTGCGCGAAAACCAAAGTCTGCTTTTTCAAAAGAGATACGAGGAAAGGCGATAAATAAAACCACAACAGCGGGCAGAGAAAGCACAAAAAGTGCAGAGTTAAACTTGATAAGCTCACTCAAAGGGGCATCCATACGACTCCAGATACTCAAAAGCACAAAAACAAAAAGGACAAAAAGGGAGTAAAAGAGCATCGCTATGGTGTCAAAAAAGAAAAAACTTAGCAGCATCAGCATCGCAGGGGAGGCTTTGAGATAAAAGTTGATCTGTTTTGTGACTCTTTGGAGCGTCACAGCGAGAATAAGTAACGAGCTCACCAAAGAGACAAAAAACTGCATACGGGAAAAATCTGAAAAGTTATAGGTGTTGAAAAACGAGATCACAATAAGCACTGCACCGATACTAAAGAGGATCACTGTATCGTGCTTTGCCGGCTGTTTTTTTCGGATAAAAAACAGAGCAATGAGCAAATAGATGATTATAAAAGCTTTGAGCGCAAAGAGATGTGGCACGAGAGAGAGGATGAGTGCAATATCTAAGAGCCCTTGGGTGGATGGGGTCTTAGTAGAGAGCAAGCGCGCTAAGGATAGCATCGATCTCCTCCTTTTGTGAATCAAAGATCTTAGATCCCAAATCAAGGGTAAAAGCAAAACCAAGCTGTTCACACTCTAAGACCCACAGCGTGAGTTGAGAAAGCTTTGTCTCTTCATCTCCACGAAGCTCTTGGAGGCTAAAATGTAGCTTTTCTTGTTTCTCTTCAAAGAGAAAGACTTTACGCATCAAGGTGTCATTTTTTGCCAAAGAAGCCCAGTGGATCGAAGAGATACTCTCCCCTTGTAAAAAGTTTTTGATCCCCTCGAAGTCGGTAAGGTCTCCATTGTTCTTCTTCTGCATCGCGAGGTGTTTTAGGAGCGATTTCCCCTTGGGATGTGGATAAACGAGTAGTTGTATATCTAAAGAAATATCTCTAAATTTTCTCTCATGGATCAGGGGAAAGAGTGATTCGAGATGGATCTTTTCTAGCGTGTGTTTGCCTCTTTTCTCAAAACGTGTGATAAAGCTTAGGTGCTCAGAGCCTTGGGGCGGGAGTGATCTGAGCGTAAGTGGGGAGTCTTTGTAGAGAAAATGCAGATCATAAAGCGCATACTCTGCCTTGTTGTGTGCGCTGAGTGTAAAGCGTGCATTCTCATGGGCAAAAAAACGCTCATGGGAGAGAAAAAAGAGCTCGAGTGGGTAGAGGTTGCGCATTCCAAAGAGTGTGGATGTTCCTGCTACAGCGACCAAGAAGAACATCATGATATACACAATATTGTAGTTGTGCATATAGGCTTGGATAAACAAGCTCACGATCGCAAGCAAAAGGAGAAAAAAATACTTTGTAGGGCGTACCGTGACGCTCCTATGTATCGATATGAAGGTTTTGAGTAATTTCATCTACAATCTCTTGGGGCGATTTTCGCTCACCGAGTGCTTCGAGACGATGGTAGGTGATATGTGGCAAGACCTCTAAAAGATCAGAAGGGATCACAAAGTCACGCGAAGCGATCAGTGCCCACGCTTTTGCGATGTGCAACAGTGTCAAGGCAGCGCGCGGAGAGAGACCTGTTTTGTACAGCCCGCTCTCTCGAGTAAATTTTAAGATCTCTTGGGTGAGATCCAAAATAGCTTCACTCACATGAACAGATGCATAACTCTCTTGTAAAAGCTTGATCTCCTCTGGAAGAAGGGATGTAAGGGAAGTGATCGAGACTTTTTGTTGTGCTTGAAGTATCTCACGCTCTGCCTCATAGCTAGGATATCCAAGCGAAAAGGTAAGGGAAAAACGGTCAAGCTGAGAGGAGGGAAGCTCATAGGTTCCTATCTCTTCGTTTGGATTTTTAGTCGCGATCACAAAAAAAGGATGAGGAAGCTCATAGGTGATCCCATCGACACTCACTTGACGCTCTTCCATCGCTTCAAGCAAGGCACTTTGGGTTTTTGAAGAGGCGCGGTTGATCTCATCAGCGAGTAAGAACTGTGAAAAGAGGGGACCTTTTTTGAAGCGAAAAGAGGCATCTTTTGTATCGTAAAAATTGACACCGATGATATCTGAGGGGAGCAGATCGCTTGTGAACTGTACGCGTGAATACTCAAGCCCAAGCACATGTGCAAGAGTCTTGGCGAGTGTGGTTTTCCCCACCCCTGGGATATCTTCGATAAGTAGGTGCGTTCCTGATAAAAAAGCGCTCAAAGAGAGCTTGACTTGCTTCTCTTTACCGAGAATTATCTTTTGTGTTTGTTCAAGTATTTGGGCGATAAGTTTATTTGTATCATTCATAGCAAGATTATAGCACGAGAAATGTAACACTGCCATGACACCAAAAGAGCCTGTGGTTTATGATCACTCCATTGAATTTTCATAATGATTAAGCTATTATCATCTCTTTAAAATTATAAATGTATAAGGTTTATTGATAATTATGACATTAGCAACGATAATAAGTACGGATGTAGAGCCTCTAAGGGAAGATCACAGCGTACAGTATGCCCTGGAATATATGAAAGAAAATGCTATTAGCTCTGTAGTGGTTATCGATGATGTGCATAAGCCTTTGGGGATCTTTACCGAGTATGACACACTCAAGATCATCTCTCGAGCACTCGATAAAAAAAGCCCGCTACGATCGATCATGAGCACCAATCTTTTTGTTTTAGATGAGGCAACGGAGCTGCATAATGCGTATATGTATATGCAAGAGAAGAATTATCGCCATGTGATAGTGATCGATGAGCAAGGAAAGTACAAAGGTGTTGCCAGCGAAGGAGATTTTCTTCGTAATATGGGCTTTAAAGACCTTGATGCGATCTCTAATATCAAAAACTATATCAGCAAAGTTTACTTGGTGGTGCACAAAAATGAGGCGCTGAGCGAAGTTGCAAAAAAGATGAGTTCACTTAAAAGTGACTACGCTATTGTTGTTGAGAATGGGGTACCTCAAGGGCAGATTACACAACGTGATATTAGCCATTTTTGTACGATTCACACAGAGGTGAGCAACCCTCTTGTCAAAGATATTGCGAGCTCTTCGATGCAGATGGTCAAAGAGGAGATCTTGATCCACGATGCTGTATCGCTTATGGAGAGTCATGGTGTGCACCATCTCGTTGTGGTCGATGAACAAAAGCAGCTTCTTGGGGTGATCTCAAGACAAAATATTCTCAAAGCGATCTATGGGGAGCATTTTGATTTTTTACTCAAAACGATTGAGAATAAGAGTGCAAATGAACAGCGACTCCAAGCGCTTCAAGAGGAGTTTAAAAATAAAACGATCTTTTTGCGTACAGTGGTGGATACGCTTCCTGATCTGGTGTGGCTCAAAGATGTAGATGGAAAATATCTCGCTTGTAACCCTATGTTTGAGAAGTTCTTTGGAGCGAGTGAGGAGGAGATCGTTGGCAAAACTGATTTTGATTTTGTCGATGCAAAATTGGCACAGTGTTTTTTAGAACATGATAAAAAAGCGCTAATGCTTGGAGGGTCGAGCGAAAATGAGGAGTATCTACGTTTTGCAGATGGATCGTATGAGGGGCTCTTTGATACGACAAAGACACCGATGCGCGATACAAGCGGAGCGATCATTGGGATCCTTGGAATAGCACATGATGCGACACAAAGAAGAGAGCGTGAAAAGGAGCTTGAAAAGGTAGCGAACTACGACCTTTTGACCAATCTTCCAAACCGTAATCTTTTTAAAACACACTTGAAAAAGTCTCTCTCAAATGCCCTGCGAAATGAACATAGCATCGCTTTGGTGATCTTTGATTTGGATCGCTTTAAAGATATCAACGATAGCTATGGGCATACTGTGGGTGACGAGCTTCTCAAGCAAGTGGCACAGCGCTTTTTATCTCGAGCGCGCCAGGGTGATATCGTGGGGAGGCTTGGCGGTGATGAATTTGCGATCATCTTGGAGCATATCAAAGACCCAAGTGCAGCGATGACCTTTACTCACGAGCTTTTGGACTCACTCAGTGCCGTATACACTTTGAGCCAAGAGCTTCAGATCCATATTGGTGCGAGTGCGGGGATCGTGATCGCTCCAAAAGATGCACAAACAGTAGAAGAGCTGCTGCAATATGCTGATAGTGCACTTTATAAGGCAAAAAATGAGGCGATCGGTTCGTGTCGTTACTATACCGATGAGATGACCTTTCATGCAAAAGAGAAAATATCGTATGAGAATCAATTGCGTAGTGCGATCGAGAGAAATGAGCTTGAGGTCTATTATCAGCCTCAGGTACACTTGGGAACTGGTAAAATTGTCGGGGCTGAAGCACTTTTGCGATGGAATCACCCTACAGAGGGGAAGATCTCCCCTGAGGTGTTTATCCCTATCGCTGAGGAGAGCGGACTCATTACATCCATAGGGGAGTGGGTGCTTAACCAAGCGTGCAAACAAGCGAAACTTTGGCTTGATATGGGGCATAGGCTCACAATGGCGGTGAATGTTTCTGCCAATCAAGTGAAGTTTCAAGATATCCCTTTGATGGTAGAAAATGCTCTTGCTTTGAGTGGCTATGATGCCAATCGTTTGGAGCTTGAGATCACAGAGAGTGCTTTGATGCAGCGTGAAGAGGAGATCGTAAAGATGCTCCATACTTTGCGTGCCAAAGGGATCCGTCTCGCGATCGATGATTTTGGTACTGGGTATTCATCGCTTTCGTATCTCAAGCGCTTTCCTATCGATGTGCTCAAAATCGATAAAAGTTTTATCGATGATATTCCCTATGAAAAAGATGATATGGCGATCGTTATTGCGATCATCGAGATGGGGAAGGCTCTTGGGTATGATGTTTTGGCTGAGGGTGTGGAAGAGAGCGCTCAGATGGAGTTTCTCAAAGAAAAAGGGTGTACGATGTATCAGGGATACTACAAAAGTCAGCCCCTCAATGCAGAGCAGTTTTTGGAACTTTTAAAGCGTCAATAGCCTTAAAGCCTCTTTTTGTTTGTGATTGAGATTTGGTTTTATTTTTTGAACGAAGCCATACATCCCATCATAGGTGTCTAGTCTGCAAGGTTTCTCATAGAGCGCATAGTGTGTAAGTTGTTCTAAAAGCGTTTGTGAAGAGAGTTGAAGCTCTTTGTGCGATACAAGCTGTGTAAGTTTGTATGTTAGCAGAGGGGATGCGCTCAAAAGCTTTTTGCTTTTTTGTTTTGCTGCATCTTTTTCTAAGCCTTTGGCGATCAAGGCTTTCTCGACATCCCAAGCTTTTTGTGACACATCACGTTGTTGGAGAGCTTTTTGTGTAGGGTGGGTCGCTGATATCTCAAGAGCATGGGATGTACTCGAAACTAAGAGGATGAAGAGAAGAGAATCTCTTGTAATAACAAATATTTTTACCATACTTCTAAGTTCTCCTTGTTTGTTGTTGGAGGTATCATAGCATCAAATAGAAACAAAAAAGTAAAGGGGATCTTTAGCAGGTTTCTATATCGACCAACTCTACACGTGCACACTCTTTTTTGAGAAGCTTTTTGTTGTTGGCATCCTCTTCGGCAAGGGACAAAAGGTCAGCAAAATCGTTTTTGCTCACCTCGACGCTGTGAAGCTCTTTGGTCGTTGCAAGAGAGACCTTTGTATTTTCAGAGGCATGCAAAGAGATATTGCGATACCCCTTTGCAAACTCAGACTTGATCACCCGTGCTATCTTTTCATTGGCAAGCAGATCTTTGAGCGCTATCTCAAGATCGAGATCCCCATCACAGAGTATTTTGTATGTAACCATAATCTTTCCATCCATCATTTAAACCTTTAAACTTTTTTTCTTCATCTTATGAAACCATATCTTCAAGTGGAGGCTCGTACTCTTTAAAAAATCTAAATAGCTGTGTTTCATCTCTTTGTCCTGTTCAAGAAATATGGGGTGATTATTGCACAGATAAAAATGAAAGTGCAAAAATATGACAAAATGCAAACTCTAAGATCTATTAAAAGAGATGGTCAAGTAACATTTTGATCCCTTGTTTTGCTGCTTCTTCAGTGAGTACATCCACAGCATCTTTACCTTGCCCTTGGCTAGGTGCTTGTTGGTAGATCACTTGGCTTGTTTGCCCTTGCTTAGAGATTTTTGCTTGCTCTTTGAGAAAAAATTCTTGCTCTTTTTTACGCTCTTCATCTTTTAAAAGCTCCGTTGTAACATCGATCATCGTAGAGATAATAGTGGGGCTCAATCCCATTTCGATAATTAGGTCAATCTCTTTGAGAGTAAACTCTTTATAGGGAACTTTTACCCGTTTGATGAGAGAGAGGATAATCTTCTCATCCATCCCTTTTTGCACCAGACTTCTAATATCTCCAACTTTTAAGTCTTTTGGACCCGTAAGAGCTAGACGCAGTTCAGGTTGAGGAATGAGATTGGCAGTACTAGGATACTGCTCTACATACGCTTTAAGCTCTTCAAATTTTTGCTCTTGGATGTAGAGCGTGACTTGTTCTTTTTGTTTTTCTATCTCTGCAAATTTCTTTTCTCTTTCTAGCTAAGCTTGTTTTTCGAGCTTCTCTTTTTGCTGTATATGAAGAAGTTCTTGGATAAGCTCTGTCTGCCCGCGTTGTTGTAAAATACTTATTGCACTTTTTCCATCATAGTTTGTAGCGTATAAATCCCCACCTTTATCGACCAAATAGCGTAACATATCAGCGTAACCATTGTGTGCTGCGGATGAAACAGCTGTCCAACCGTAGTCATCTTGCAAGTTTATTCTCGCTCCATGTGCTACTAATAGCTTAACTATTTGAAGATTATTTGTACCGGCTGCTCGAACAATTACAGGATAAAGTCTAAATTTATGGTTTACTTTATAATTTACATCAACTCCTTCTTTTAAAAGGTACTCTACTTGTGCACTATTTCCATAAGTTGCTGCCCAAGCAAGTGCTTCTTGTTTATCTTCTTGCGTTTTGATCTCCTGTTTAAGATCGGTAACTGAACCGCTTTGAGCGATATCATGAAATTTGCCTATACACCCGCTAAAAAGGAATGTAAAGAGTAGAAGTAGAAGAGTGAAAAAAAACTGAGAATGACGCATAGGGATATTCCTCATTGGAGTGTAAATATTCATATGATACTGATTGTTTTCTTAAAAAAGATGTTGAAGAAAATATTTTGTTTAGGGAAAGAATAAAATAAAAGTGGTGGACCCTCAGGGATTCGAACCTTATTTTAAAGAATTTGTTAAGTTTTCTAAAGTTACCCATTGTATTATAAAGTCTCCTATTATAGGCATTT
>JAVETX010000005.1:0-59948 GCA_034005845.1 Sulfurimonas sp.
CCGCTGTAGCCTTTTTTTTGTGCAGGGTTCACATGGCACTCAAGATACTCTTTTTCAAACATTCCAGTGGGTATCTGCTCTTCAAGCGCTTTTATCTCTTGGAGGCATACGATATCACTATCTCGCTCATCGATCCACTTGAGTGCTTCTTTGTTGGCTACAGCGCGTATACCGTTGACATTCCATGAGATTATTTCGATTGTGTCTGACATCTGAATTTCCTGTAAGTTTTAAAATAGTGGAGGAGGGGGAGAGTTACTCTAGCGTAATGCTAGAGTAGTAAAGTCGATTAAACGAAATCAACCTTCGTTACGTGGTGTTTGAGACCTAGCTCTTGTGCGCTACATCCAAGCGCCAAACCTAGCATCTGTTGCATGTGAAGTACTGGAAGTGACACTTCACGACCGATAGCATGAGATGCGTGAGCTGTTTGTGTATCGAGCTTAAGGTGACAAAGAGGACATGGTGTGACCATCCAGTCTGCATTGTTATCCATAGCTCCTGCTATTGCGTTTCCTGTGAGTGTAGCAGCCGTATGCGGTGCTTGAAGCTCAGCGTGGAAACCACAACATTTGTTTTTCTCTTCATACTCTACATTTTCACCACCACACGCGATGATAAGATCATCGAGTGAAGTAGGGCGGTAAGCACTTTCTGGAGTCTTATGCGTTTCATTTTGAAGCTCTGATGGGCGGATATTATGGCATCCATAAAACGGTGCGATATTGAACTGGCTCAGTGGTGTTACTACCATCTCTTTGATCTTATCAAGACCAAAGTCATCAATGAGGGCATAAAGAAAATGCGTGATCTGTGATGTTCCTTTATACTCTAAACCAACCTCTGCGAGCTTCTCGTTTACTTTTGCTTTGAGTGCTTCATCTTGATCAAGCTTGTGTTTTGTCATAGCCGTGTTGAGCTGACATGTATTACAGATAGTGACCATTGTAAGCCCGTGTTTTTCAGCATATGCGATGTTTCTTGCATTGAGTACTAAAGATAAAAACTCATCATAATCTTGTAAGTGAGAAGCTCCACAACAAGAAGCTTCTGTAAGTTCAACGAGCTCAATTCCAAGTTTGTCTGCAACAGCCATCGTTGACATCATTTGCTCAGGTGTACTTTGTTTTGCAGTACAGCCTGTAAAAAGTGCGTATTTTAATTTATTCATCTGGCTACTCCTAGAACTTTGCTGTTGATGATGATTTTACAAGTGCTTTAATCTCATCTAAATTTTCTGATTTTGTGATGCCCCATGGTGGAACAATTTTCCCTTTTGTAAACATTTTAAATGCCACTGGAAGGTGTTTAACGATCGCTGGACCCTCAGAGTAAAGCACTAAGCCACCCTCATCCAAGACACCGTTTTTAGCGATAGAGTGTTTGAACCCTACAGCGTGGCGTGTAGCCACATTTGATTTTGCTTTACCTGCGCTAAAGAGCATCTGGTGAAGCTTGGTGATCTTCTCGATTGGGTTGATCTCTTTTGGACATGCCTCAGCACACTCAAAACATTTGACACAATCCCATACACCTTGTTTCTCTTCATTTGCTACTTCAAGTCTTGTTGGTGATTCATCACGTACATCCGCACTAAAGCGATATGCCGCTGCAAATGCCGCAGGACCAAAGAACTCATCGTTGATCTCAACAACTGGACATGCATAGTGACACGCACCACATTGAATACAAAGATCAGCTTCTAAAAGTGCATCTGCTTGTTCTGGTGATACAAGGTGCTCACTCTCTGGATGTTCTTCAACATCAGAGATAAGATACGGCTCTACCGCATCGTGTTTTTCCCAGAAGTCACCCTTATCGATGATCATATCTTTCACAGCACGTTTGATGCTGAGTGGTTCGATAGTAAGCTCATTACCAAAGAGTTCGATCATATCATTCATACGCTCTTTACAAGCGAGTGTTGAGCGACCATTTACCTTGATAGCACATGCCCCACAGATACCATGGCGGCAGCTACGACGATAAGAGAAACTTCCATCGTGATCCCATTTGATTCTATTTAAAATATCTAGTACTACCTCTTCGGATGTAACTTCCATTTCAATATCAGTGTAATATGGAAGATAATCCTCATCAGCATTAAAACGAAATACTTTAAAGTTTACTTTTTGTGTAGTAATTGTATGTGTACTCATAAGTTCCCCTTAGTAATTTCTTGCTTTGAGTTCATGTTTGCCAAGTTTAACATCCATGTAATCGAGCGTAATATTGCCCTCTTTGTCCATATACGCCATTGTGTGTTTGAGGAAGTTTTCATCATCACGTGTATCAAAATCTTCTCTAAAGTGTGCACCACGACTCTCGTTACGTGCAATAGCACTCTCAACAATAAAGAGTGAATAATCTAACATATGTCCAAACTCGATCGCTTCTTGAAGCTCTGTATTGAACACTTTTGATTTATCTTTAATGCGGATATTTTTAAATCTTTGACGAAGTTCTTTAATATCTTTGATCGCAGTCTCAAGTGTCTCTTTTGTTCTAAATGCACCTGCATTTGCTGTCATAGACTGCTGAAGTTCTTCACGAAGCTGTGTAATGCTCTCTGTTCCATTATTATTTAATACAAAGTTGATCTCATCGAGTGTTGCTTTTGCATCTTCAGCACTTGCTGGAGCAAGAGCGATAGAATCGATCTCATCAACCATAGTTTTCCCCACAAAACGTCCAAAGAGAAGTGCTTCGAGTACAGAGTTCGCACCAAGGCGATTTGCACCATGGACAGATACACAAGAACACTCACCCGCAGCATAAAAGCCTTCTACGATCTCTTCGTTATTTTTACGAACATGACCTGGGATATCTACTGGGATACCACCCATAGAGTAGTGTGCAGTTGCAGAGATAAGGATAGGCTCTTTGATCATATCAAGACCCAAGAATGTGATAGCAAGATCACGAAGCTCTGGGAGTCTTTCCATAATAAGGTCTTTTCCTAAATGTGTAAGGTCAATATAGACTGCATCTTTTCTAGGACCTACACCGCGACCCTCACGAATCTCATTAAGGATAGCGCGCGAAACAACGTCACGGCTTGCGAGTTCCATAGCGTTTGGAGCATATTTTTCCATAAAACGCTCACCCTCTGAATTGTAAAGGCGTCCACCCTCACCACGAGCAGCTTCAGAGATAAGTACACCGTTTCCTGAAAGCCCAGATGGGTGAAATTGAACAAACTCCATATCTTCGAGTGGGAGACCATGACGTGCTACGATAGAGAGACCATCTCCTGTATTAGCGTGTGCATTTGAGTTGATCTTGTAGCTTCTTGCATAACCACCTGTTGCGAACATCACCGATTTTGCATTAAAAATCGCTACTTGCATATCACGAATATTAAAAGCGACTACACCTGAGACTTTTCCATCTTTATAGATGATGTCAGCTGCATACCACTCATCCCAAAACTTTACACCTACACGATGCGCTTGCTCATAAATAGTCTGTAATAATGTAAGACCTGTTCTATCTTTTGCGTAACATGCACGAGGAGAAGACTGTCCACCAAAAGGGCGCTGAGCAATTTTACCATCAGCTGTTCTACTAAAAGCAGCTCCCATTCTCTCAGCCCAACGGATCGTCTCTGGTGCTTTTTGACACATAAACTCAACAGCATCTTGATCTGCTAGATAGTCAGACCCTTTTACTGTATCGAACTCATGAAGTTCTACACTGTCCTCGTCGCTAAATGCTGCATTGATTCCACCTTGAGCTGCACCGGAGTGACTTCTTAAAGGGTGGAGCTTTGTAATAACAGCAACTTTTTTGCCCGCGTTTTGTAATTCTCTAGCCGCCGCACAGCCCGCAAGACCTGCACCAACGACTACTGCATCGTAAGTATAAATAGGAATACTCATTAGCTTTCCTTCGTTAAAGATATTAAATAATGCTGATTGTACCGTGAAAAATCTTTGGAAAGGTTAAATAATTACTTTGTGGAGATGAAGTTTGAGATTGTTACGATTTGAGACATAAAATCTCAAATCTTAGAGGAGGGTGTAACTTTTTAGAACATTTTAGAGCTCATGCTCTGCCATATCTCTTTTTTGAGCGATCTTATTTGTTCCATGTTGTTGTGCATAATGGAGTATCTCTTTGGTTTGCTTAATCGCTTCTTCAAGAGGTGTGCTGTTTGGCTTGATGAAAAATCCACCTGTGACCGTGATCTTGACATCTTCTCTTTGATCATTTTTAAAGTTGAGCTCAGAGATACTTTGTCTAATGATATCTACATCTTTAAACGACTGCTCTTTACTAGGACGAGAGAAGACGATGGTAAATTGGTTGTAATCAGTACGTGCTACTACATCCGTAGCTTGTTGGTGTAAAGAGATCGTAAAAGCTACTTTTTTAAGTACAGATTGTGCGAACTCTTGGGAAAAAGCTCTATTGCTTTTTGAGAAGTTATCTATCTCAAAAATTGTGACAGAGGTGAAGTTTCCATCTTTCATCCCTTTTTTTTCAGCATAGGATGTAAAGAGCCCTTTATTATTATTGATCTCTGTGAGTGGATCGATCATAGCAGGGTTGTCTGAGACAGATGGTTTTCTCTTCATACGTAGAGCGATCGCATCGACTTCTTCTGAGAAAATAGTGTAGTCTTTCTTATTTCCCTCGATGGAGTATAAAAAGAAGATATCTTGATAGATGATTTTGAGTCTTTTTCTATACCATAGAAGCGTCACAAGCATTATGATAAATGTTGCGCTGATAATGTATTGGAGAATCTCTGCTTTGTGTTGGTTATATTCAAGATCTTTAAGAAGTAAAATATTGATATGTGCATTGACATCATAAAAAGCTTGTTGCAGATCTTTTTGTTTTTCCTCTTCCTCTTGAGCTGTGAACTGCTCTTTGGTGTAGTACACTTTAGCTTTGTCGTTAAATGCAACAATAAGCCCTGATAATGTTTGCAGATCTGAGAAGTACTCCTCTTTAGTACCAAGGATATAGTTGCCTGTAAGGTCATAATCATAAAGAGAGCGCAAATTATTAATAAGAAGATGAAGATGCGTACTCTTACCATTAAACTGAATCTGTG
The DNA here is from genome assembly GCA_034005845.1 of Sulfurimonas sp. GTDB lineage: Bacteria > Campylobacterota > Campylobacteria > Campylobacterales > Sulfurimonadaceae > Sulfurimonas. Next base: position 5,066 of record JAVETX010000005.1, read on the forward strand.
CTGTGTTAATATCATCTTTTTCTAGATGGGTTAGTGAAGCGATCACCTCTTTTTGCTCTTTTAAGATACGTGTCTTTTCAAAAGAAAAGTTTTGCTCAATAATTAAAAAAGTTGAAGCCAAAAGAAGTAGAGTCAAAAGAGAGAGGAGGTTTGAGAGATTTGCAAAGATTTTGTTGATAGATTTTTTCATCTGTATTCCTAAAATAATATTATAAATGGTATAATCGTATGTTATTTTATATGCAAGACAATTAATCCATACTTAATTGTTTGGATGTATTGAATTATATTAATATTTAAGAAGTGTTATTGAATTTAGAAAACTATTTTATATCGCAATTTCAAGATTTGCACATTGGGGATGATGGGGCTTTTATAGACTCTTTTGTCTATTCCAAAGATGCTTTTTTTGAAAACATACATTATAAGAAGAGCTGGATAAGCCACTATCAGATCGCTCGAAAGTCGATGCTGGTCAATATCTCTGATGCGATCGCTATGAATGCAGTGCCAAAATATGCGCTCTTGGCGGTTGCGATGCCAAAGAGCATTACAAAAGCGCAGATGCGAGAGCTTGTTGCTGGTTTTGAAGATGTGGCAAAAGAGTATGGCGTAGCGATCATTGGTGGCGATACGATCTCAAATACAAAGCTCGACATCACTGTGACGATCATCTCTGAGACAAAGAAACCTTTATTTAGAAGTGGTATAAAAAAAGGGGACCTTCTCGCCTATACTGGAGAGATTGGCAAGGCAAAAAAAGAGCTTCAAAAGCTTTTGAATCTAGGAAAGATCCACAAACAATCTAAGTTTGTAGATATCAAACTCAGACAAAAATTTGTCACACTCACGCACAAACACCTTATTGCAGGGATGGATATCTCTGATGGGCTCTTTAGTGATCTTGATAAGTTTGCAAGTGTCAATAAGATTGGTTTTCATTTTTATCAAAAGATACCCAAGCGAATCGCTTGTAGTGGCGAAGAGTATGAGATGCTCGTGGCATTTTCAAAAAGGGACAGACTCAAAGTGCTGCGTCGTGCAAAGCAAAGCCGCACAAAACTAAAGATTTTTGCAGAAGCAAAAAGAAAAAAATATACAAACAGATGCAAATCGCATCATTTTTAAAGGTAAAAAAATATGGATAGATTTTATTCACTCGGACACTCTAGCATCGACTTTCACTTCAAACAAACACCAAGAGATTTCGTGGTCGAAGAGATTCCACTCTATGAATTTTCAGGGGAGGGGGAACATTTGGTACTTTTTGTACGCAAAAAAGAGCTCTCTACACTTGAACTTGTGGGGATCTTGGCAAAGTATCTCAATATCAAAAATAAAGATATTGGCTATGCGGGGCTCAAAGACAAGCATGCCATGACAAAGCAGTATATTTCACTTCACAAAAGTCATGAAGCAAAGCTAGAGAATTTTGAGCATGAGGGGATCAAGATTCTCTCTAAAACCTATCATAATAATAAGATTCGTATAGGGCACCTCCAAGGCAATCGCTTTTTTATTAAACTCAAAAAGGTCAACCCAACATCTGCGCAAAAGATAGATGAAGCGCTTAAAAATATCGCTGAACTTGGGATGCCAAACTTTTTTGGATACCAGAGATTTGGAAACGATGGAGATAATCATATACTTGGGGAGCAGATAGCAAAAGGGGAGAAAAAAGAGAGAAACCCGAAAATAAGAAAATTTCTTATTAGTGCGTATCAAAGCCATCTTTTTAACCTTTGGTTGAGTCGAAGACTTGAGATCAATACTTTGGTGCAAAACTTTAAGGCAGAAGAGCTCGAAACACTTTTGAATATGCCACAAGAAGAGATCGCAAAACTCAAAGCGCAAACACATCCATTTAAACTCATAAGTGGCGATATTATGGAACACTATCCACATGGGCGTCTTTTTGACTATGATGAAAGCGAGTACGATCTGCAGCGTTTTAATACGCGTGACATCTCGGTCACAGGGCTTTTATGTGGCAAAAAAGTAAAACTCTCATCAGGGATCGCCAGAACCATAGAAAAAGAGTTTGATGATACGATCGAAGCAGATGGTGCGAGACGTTATGGCTGGGTTTACCCTACGGATGTAGAGGGCAGATTTAAGCCTATAGAGGCGCAATACGAGCTTAATTTTACTCTTCCAAAGGGTTCTTATGCTACAGTTCTCATCGAAGAGATTGCAAAACGCAAAATACAATAAAACTATTATTTTTTAAGGACAAAAATGACACGACATACAACTTCACTTCTTTCACAGATCTTTGGAAAATTTGCTTCCAAGCAGTTTCCAAAATGGTTTCAAAAAATAGTCAACAACTCTTATGTATCTCTTATGGGGCTGGATATGAGCGAGTTTCATCACCCTAGTACCTATAAAAGCCTCAATGCTCTTTTTACACGTAAGTTACGACAAGAGAGAGAGTTTTCACTCGATGGAGAAGATTTTATTTCACCGTGTGACTCACTTATTACAGAGTGTGGTGAGCTTAAAGAGGATTATGCGCTGCAGATCAAAGGGATGCGATACAAAAGTGATGCACTCTTAGGGGAGCACTTTAGCAAAGAGGAGAAAGAGGTGATCCACAATGGCTCATTTATCAACTTTTATCTCTCTCCAAAAGACTACCATCGCTACCACATCCCAACAAACTTGCGTGTTTTAAAGGCGGTACATATTCCAGGAAAACTCTATCCTGTAAATATCCCCTCACTCAAAAAGCGCCTGAACCTCTTTATCGAAAATGAGCGTGTTGTACTTTTGTGTGAGACCAAAGAGAAAAAGCAGTTTTATGTTGTTCTTGTTGGAGCACTCAATGTAGGTGTGATGCAGGTCTCTTTTGAAAAAGGGATCAAAACAAACGCAGATGCACACCAAAGCAGTGTCTATAAATATGAAAATCTCTACCTTGATAAAGGGGATGACTTTGGATGTTTTGAGATGGGTTCCACTATTGTGATCCTTGCACAAAAAGATATGTTAGAGCTCCGAGTTAAAGAGGGCGAGAACGTAAAATTTGGACAAAATATAGCAAAATTGAAATAGATGTTTAAAACAAAAAAAGAAAAGTACGAGTATCTCCAGAAAATCTTTGAAGATGTCTCTTTGTTCGAGTGGGAAGTGTTGCATGTCACTACATCCCAAGATAGACAAGAGGTGATGGAGATACTCAGCAAAACACTCGTGCGCGATACGATCAAAGAGAAAGTAAATTTTCTTTACTTTAAATCTTTGGATGATTTTGATATGAGGGCGATCAAGCCTGCTTTGTTTAAAGAGATCGTCAACGAATATATGAGCTTTGCTGTGGATGTACTCTACCTTGATAAAGAGGAAGTGAGAAAAGATATAGGCTCCAAAGCGAGCTTTATGTACGCCATTATAGACTCTTATATGCAAAACTATAACACCCTTATCTATCAAGAGATCGTCGATACTTTTATCGAGCTCGCACAAACGGCGATCCACTCTAAGCAAAGTCTTAAAATCGTGCAAGAGGTCTTTGATACCATACTTGTAGTGCACAAGAAAATGATCGCGATACAGGATGTAGAACACCTTTTAAGCAAGGTGCGTTCGGCGTATAATTTCAAAAATCTTGAGTTGAGTAAGTTTCAGGTCAAAGTGACAGATTTGCGACATAAACTCGAAGATGAAACTCTTGAGGATGAGATACGCGACAATCTTCTCTTAGCTCTCTACTCTCAAGAAAAAAAGTTAGAAAATATAGAAAATAGTACCCTTGAAAAATACGATGCAGCGCTGCAAAGACTCAAGCATTCTATGGTACAACAACTCCTACACGACGCAAAATAACACTCCTTTTTAGAAAGCTTTTTTAAGTCTGCTTATGCTACAATCGAAAAAAAAGTGTAGAAGGATAAAAGATTGCAAAAAGTTTTGAAGTTTGTTTTATTTTTACTTGTAGCAGCGGTTTTGGTTTGGGTGTATAAATATTTTGAAGCAAGTAACAATAAATCTCTTGTCTCTGAAGATTTCGCGTATGGAAATGGTCGCATCGCATCTACAGAGGTGATGGTGAGCCCAAAGATATCTGGGAGAGTAGAGGCTCTTTATGTCCAAGAGGGTGATATTGTAGAAAAAGGGCAAAAGCTAGCACAGCTAGATACAAAAGAGCTCGAAGCGCAATTGCAACTAACCTGTGCACAAATAAAACAAGCCCAAGAGAATAAAAACCACGCACTTGCTCTTTTAGAACAAAAAAAGAGTGAGCGTGATCTCGCGCACAGAAACTTTCAAAGAGCACAAACACTGCGTAAAAAGCAAGCTATCTCAGAGCTGAGCTACGAACAAGAGGAGACCAACTATAAATCTGTCTCAGCTGCATATAAAGCAGCACAAGCGAGTGTCGCTCAAGCAAACGAAGCGATCAATGTTGCAAAAGCACAAGCAGCAATTTTACAGGTCACTATTGATGAGAGTACCCTTTATGCTCCTGTAAAAGGGAGAGTACTCTATAAACTCGCTCAAGATGGCGAAGTGGTAGGGGGTGGGCAAAACCTTTTGGTCTTGCTCGATCTGCTTGATACTTATATGAGCATCTATCTTCCTACATCCCAAGCGGGTAAGATCGACTTTGGCTCGGAGGCTCGCATCGTTCTTGATGCACTTCCTGATGTGGTGATCCCTGCAAAGGTCACATTTGTTTCACCTCAAGCCCAATTCACACCCAAACAGATCGAGACGCAAGATGAGCGTGCAAAGCTGATGTTTCGAGTGAAAGTAAATATCGATACGACACTCTTAGAAGAGCACATCCATAGGGTCAAAACAGGTTTGCCTGGCATTGTCTACATCCCAATGGTAGCAGATCCCCTTTGGCCTGAGGCACTGAGTAAACTACCAAAAAGCTACAAAGCCCACTCTTCTAATATGAAATAATATGAACTCTCTTCTCAAGATAGAATCGCTCTCTTATAAGTACAAAAACAGCATTGCTTTAGAGGATATCTCTTTAGAGATCCCTGCTGGAATGACTGTGGGTGTTATTGGTCCTGATGGTGTTGGAAAATCAACATTACTTGCTCTCATAGCGGGTGTCAAAAAGATTCAAGAGGGTTCCTTAGTACTTTTTGATGGGGATATGCGAGAAGAGCTCTTTCGTCAAAGAATGCGTTCACGTATAGCTTATATGCCTCAAGGACTTGGAAAAAATCTTTATATGTCACTCTCTATTTATGAAAATCTTCTCTTTTTTGCCCGCCTTTTTGGTCTCTCTAAAGAGCAAAGACAAAAGCGTATAGAGCTTTTGCTCAAAGCCACGGGGCTCTATGAGTTTCAAGACAGAGCTGTTGGCAAACTCTCTGGAGGGATGAAGCAAAAACTGGGGCTTTGTTGCGCGCTGATCCACGATCCTGAACTTTTGATCCTTGATGAACCTACAACGGGGGTCGATCCACTCTCAAGACGGGAGTTTTGGGAGCTTGTAGACAAGATCAAAGCTGTGCAAAAAAATATGAGCGTCATTGTTGCTACTGCGTATATGCAAGAAGCACAGCTCTTTGATTATACCATCGCTATGGATGAGGGAAAGATCTTGAGCTTTACAACTCCCAAAGAGCTCTTAAGTCAGACCCATTCAAAAGATATAGATGCAGCATTTATCGCACTTTTACCCGAGGCAAAAAGGCTCAAACATAATGGTTTGCATGAGGTAGCAAAGAAAGTCAAAAAAGATGAAGCTGTTGCCATAGAAGCACGCCATCTCACAATGAACTTTGGAAATTTTAGAGCGGTCGATGATGTGAGCTTTTCTATTAAACAAGGGGAGATCTTTGGCTTTTTAGGCTCGAATGGATGTGGCAAGACCACGACGATGAAGATGCTCACAGGCTTGTTAGAGCCAAGTGCAGGGGAGGTTGACCTTTTTGGAAAAACCATCAAAGAAAACTCCTTGCAGATGCGAAAAGATGTAGGGTATATGACACAATCCTTTTCGCTTTACAATGAACTCAGCATCTTACAAAACTTGCGTTTGCACGCAGAGCTTTATGGTGTTGCCTCAGAGCAAAAGGAGCAAAGAGTAGAGGAGGTGCTAGAGAGGTTTTCTCTCATACAATTCAGCGCCTCACTCGCTGGTGATCTCCCCCTTGGGATCAAGCAACGCCTCTCTCTGGCTGTTGCTGTGATCCACAAGCCAAAGATGCTGATCCTCGATGAGCCAACCTCAGGGGTAGATCCTATCTCGCGAGACGCTTTTTGGCAGCTTTTACTTGATCTTGCACACAATGATGGGGTGACCATTTTTATCTCTACGCACTTTATGAATGAGGGGGAGAGATGTGATCGTATCTCTTTGATGCATCAAGGAAAAGTGCTTGCAAGTGATACACCAAGTGCACTTACCAGCTCCAAGCAAAAAGAGAATCTTGAAGACGCGTTTATTGCGTACCTTAGTGAAGCGATAGATGAAAAAGAGACCTACGTAGAGGAACCTTTTGTTCGCGAGAAGAGATCTGAATCAGTACAAGAAGGCTTTGTCATGACACGCTTTGTTGGCTATGCCGTTCGAGAGTCTTTAGAGCTAGTACGTGACCCTGTTCGTTTAGTGTTCGCACTTTTAGGAATGGTAATACTCATGTTTGTGATGGGCTATGGAATATCTATGGATGTAGAGGATCTGAAGTTTTCAGTTCTTGATAATGATAAGTCTCCGCAAAGTAGAGAGTATGTGGAGTTTATTTCAGGATCTCGCTATTTTCTAGAGCAAGAGGAACTTAGTTCTTATGCACAGATGGAAGAGTTGATGCGTCGCGGTGAAATTAGTATCGCTTTGGAGATACCACCAGATTTTGGAAGAGATATTCATAAGGGCTTGGATGTAGAAGTAGCTGCATGGATCGATGGAACGATGTCTTTTCGTGCAGAGACGATCCATGGGTATCTGCTTGGACTTCACACAAGCTATCTGCAATCTAAAGTGTATGGAGCAACTGCTACTCTTGTAGATATCCAGATGCGCTATCGCTATAATCAAGATTTCAAAAGCCTTTATGCAATAGTGTCTGCTGTTATCCCTATGTTGCTCATCTTCATCCCATCGATCTTGATGGCGCTGAGTGTTGTTCGTGAAAAAGAGTTGGGCTCGATCACCAATTTTTATGCCACGCCTGTCTCGCGCTTGGAATTTATGCTCGGCAAGCAGCTCCCTTATGTTGTGATGAGTATGTTAAGCTTTTTTGGTCTTATTCTTTTGGCAGTGTTTGTGTTTGGTGTCCCAATAAAGGGTGATCTTGTTTTGTTGACACTAGGGGCATTATTGTATATATTTGCTACTACAGGTCTAGGTTTTTTAATGTCTGTTTTTACTAAGACACAGATAGCAGCTCTTGGAGGTACAGCTATCGCCACCTTGCTACCTACGATTAGTTTTTCAGGTATGATAAATCCTGTAAGTTCTTTAGATGGGGTGGCATATTTTATAGGAAGCATCTTTCCTGCGACCTATTTTATCAATATTAGCCGTGGAACATTTAGTAAAGATATCGGTTTTGCAGGGCATAGTTTTGATCTTTTTGCTCTTTTTTTAGGGGCACTTTGTATCGCGGCTTTGAGTCTACTCACCCTCAAAAAGCAGGAGCAATAGATGCCAAATCTCTACCGAATCTATAAACTCACACTCAAAGAGCTTTTGACCCTTTATCGCGATAAGATGATGTTTTTTTTCATCATCTACTCTTTTAGTTTTGCTATCTATTTGGCTGCAGGAGCGGCATCGATGGAGCTGAAAAATGTGCCTATCGCTTTTGTGGATGAGGATCGCTCTGTGCTTTCACAAAGGGTGATCGATGCTTTTTATGAGCCTCGCTTTATGACTCCACAGATCATCTCTTATGATGCAATCGATACTTTGATGGATGGGGGGATCTATACTTTTATCGTGGTCTTGCCAGAAGATATGCAAAAAGATCTCGCCCAATCACAAACCCCTCAGATACAGCTCAATATAGATGCAACACGTATGTCTCAAGCGGGAATCGGTGCGGGCTATATCTCACGTATCATCTCAGAGGAGTTCGCGCGCTACAAAAAAACACCTACATCCCAAGCTCCAATAGAGCTAATCCCTAGCTATAAATACAATCCCAATCTAGAAGGAAGTTGGTTTGGAAGTATCAATGAGGTGATTAGTAATTTGATGCTACTTTCTATTTTACTTGCGGGTGCTGCATTGATGCGTGAGCGTGAACATGGTACGATCGATCATCTCATGGTGATGCCACTGCAAAGTTCTGAGATACTTCTTGCAAAGATATTCTCTACGATAGTGGTGATCTTATCTGGGGTTGCCTTTGCTCTTTTGGTGGTGGTCGAACTTGCTTTGGATGTACCGCTTGTGGGCTCGGTTTGGCTTTTTTTGCTTTGTGGGGCATTGATGCTTTTTGCAACAAGCTCTATTGGGATATTCATGGGTACCATCACCAGCTCTATGCCACAGTTTGGGATGATGCTTATTCTCGTTGTTTTGCCACTGATGATGCTCTCAGGTGGGATGACACCCTATGAGAGTATGCCACAAGCATTGCAGTATCTTATGTATCTCTCCCCTACAACACATTTTGTAGAGCTTTCTCAAGCGATTCTTTTTCGTGGGGCAGGTTTGGATGTAGTGTGGAGGAGTTTACTGGCGATCTTTTTTATTGGGATGTTTTTCTTTGCTTTTGCGCTTCTTGCTTTTAAAAAAAGCATAGAAGCTCAAAGTTAATTACGAATGATCTCGAGTTTTGCTAAGAGTTTTCCCTCTTCTTGGTAGATGTCAAGCTTGGTCTCAAGAGGATATTTTTGTTTTTTGAGAACCCCTTGAAGAGAGTGGAGGATATGAACAAACTTTTCATACATTGGAACGATAATGTATTCTAAATTATTTTTACGCACAAGGTTTGCAAGCTGCTCTATCGCATAATAATAGACACTTTTATTAATAGCGCGTTGCACAAGATAGTCGTGCATGATCGTTATGTTGTTCTCAAGAGTTTGCTTATCAATAGCAGAGAGTACAGTGTTCTCTTTTGCATCCTGGAGATCTTTGGCAATATCTTCTTCAATCATATGCTCTCTATCATCTACAACTGAATCTATATCAGGACAGTATTTGTAAAGCTCTTCTATGAGCGCTTTGTTGTCAAGTCTTTTGGTAGTTGTATCATAGGTATATGTCTTCTCTTGTATATACTCATGATCTAGAGCATTGAGGAGTTGAAGCACGATATTAAGGTAATCAAACTTATCTACCTTGTTATTATCAAACGTAACACCATGATGGGAAATGATAGGTTTTGGACCAACATATTTTAGCTGTAACTTCATATAAACTCCTCTTGATAAATCTAAACGTTAAACCTGAAGTGCATAATATCGCCATCTTGAACGATGTACTCTTTACCCTCTAGTCTCATCTTTCCTGCTTCTTTTGCTTTTGCTTCTCCACCAAGGTTGACAAAATCTTCATAAGAGATCACCTCTGCGCGGATAAACCCTTTTTCAAAGTCGTTGTGGATTGCAGCGGCTGCTTTTGGAGCAGTTGAATTTTTGCGAATCGTCCATGCACGAACCTCTTTGACACCTGCTGTAAAGTAGCTCATAAGACCAAGTTTATCAAAACCTTTATGGATGATCTGCTCTAGACCAGACTCTTGAACCCCTAGCTCATCTAAAAACTCTGCTGCTTCAGCATCATCAAGCCCTATAAGCTCCTCTTCAACCTTTGCACAAAGTTTGATAAGCTCACATCCGTTTTCTTCTGCATGTTTGCGCAGGGCTACAACATACTCGTTGTCTTCTAAGAGCCCATCTTCATCTACGTTGGCTCCATACATGATCTCTTTATTTGTAAGAAATCTTACCTCGCGGTTGAGCTGTTGGTACTCATCGCTCTCAGCTTTATCGAAGTTGCGCGCAAGTTTTCCATCACCTAAAAACTCTAAGAGCTCTTCGGCAATAGTGAGTATCCCTTGTGCGCTCTTATCTGATTTTGCTTGTTTTTTGAGTCTTTCGATACGGTTAGAGAGCACTTCGATATCTGCTAAGATAAGTTCCCCTTCGATGATCTCAACATCTCTAAGAGGGTCAATATTTCCCTCATTATGAACAATGTTCTCATCATCAAAACATCTTACAATTTGAAGAATAACCTCTGTTTCACGGATGTTGGATAAAAACTTGTTTCCAAGACCTTCCCCTTTGGAAGCTCCCTTTACAAGTCCTGCGATATCTACAAAGTCAAGCGTAGAGTATTGAATACGTTCAGGATTTACAATTTTTGCAAGTTCGGCTAATCTTTTATCTGGCACAGGCACGACTGCCTTGTTTGGCTCGATTGTACAAAAAGGGTAGTTTGCTGCTTCTGCATTTTGTGCTTTTGTGAGTGCATTAAAAGTTGTTGATTTTCCGACGTTTGGAAGTCCCACTAGACCGATACTTAATCCCATTATTTACCTTTAGAGTTGTTTGTTATATTCGCGCAATCATAACAAAGTTTTACTTGTATTTTGCTTCTTTGATCTTGAGTGGTTTGGTCAAAAGATAGCCACCAAAGAGCACAGGTAAAATACCAAGCATCTGTCTTCCTTGTGGTAATTCATCTAAAAACAACCATGCAAAAAAGAGTGTCATCACAGGCACAAGTGCCACAATCGCACTCATTTTGGTGATAGAGATGCGGTGCAGTGCTTCCATCCAAAGTACTTTGGAGACGCCAAATATGACAAGTCCTATCACAAGAAGATAGGGAAGTGCCGCGTAAAAATCCCCTAAAGTAAAACTTGGCTCAAAGATAAAAGCAAGCAAAGCGATCACAGGAAGGGCTATGAGGGTGCGAAATCCTAAGATAGTCTCGGATGTATAATGTTTGCGCGCACGCTTGGAGTAGTAGTTTGCAATAGGGGCAACAGCTGCGGCGATGAAGATCAAAAGATCCCCTTTGTTGAGCTGCATATCATCAGGAAAGAGGATGATGAGTGCGCCTATTCCCATGATCAAAGCACCAAGAGTATGTAAAAGGTCCATCTTCTCTTTGCCAAAGATATTAAAATAAAGATAGGAAAAAAGAAGCTGTAAGAAAATGATTACCGACATATTTCCCGCTGTGGTGTAGCGCAGACCTATAAAAACCAAAACAAAAAGAAGAGTGATATAAAAGCTTGTAAGCAAGAGGTCTCTATAGGCACTTGTGTTTTTGAGTTCGATAAAAAGATTTTTCTTCCACATCAAGACCAAAAAAAAGAGCAGGGCGATAAAGAGTGAAAATGCATAGGTGTGCAAAGCACCCACCAAAGAGATGGTGATGATGCTGAGTATAGGAAAGAGAGACTCTAAGACTGAGAGACCGACGGTAAAGAGTTCCCCTTCACGCTCTTTTGTCATAGAGATTTTAAGAAGTTGCTCATAAGTCTGACACCCGCTCCCGTTGCGCCATACACGTTACAATCCCACGGAGCATCTGTATATGCAGAACCTGCGATATCAAAGTGAAGCCATTTGTCTTTATTGTCCTCTTTGATGAAAGTATCTAAGAATAGACCCGCTGTAATAGCCCCACCATAAGGTTTTGAAGAGGTATTACTGATATCTGCTATATCACTTTTGAGGAGTTTTTTGAGGTGTCTGTTAAATGGCAATGTACCTACGAGCTCCCCTGAGTTGTTCGCCGCTTCAAAGAAGTGGTGTTTGAGCTTGTTTGAATGCCCCATCACCCCAGTAGTGTACTGACCAAGGGCTACCATACATGCACCTGTGAGTGTTGCAAAATCAAAGATATAATCAGCCTCTACTTTCTCTTGTGCGTAATCAAGCACATCAGCAAGTACTAAACGACCCTCTGCATCTGTGTTTCTCACCTCGATCGTCGTTTTGCTTCGTGAGACGAGGATATCATCAGGTTTATAAGCGTTGCCACCGATCATATTTTCAACAGCTCCGATAAAAGCGTGGATCTCTACATCCAAGCCAAGTTCACTTGCAGCTTTTATGATCCCAAGAACTGCACAAGCTCCTGCTTTGTCCATCTTCATCGTTACCATTGATGTTGCAGGTTTGAGGCTGAGACCACCACTATCGTATGTAAGACCTTTTCCAACCAAAGAGATGATCTTTTTTGGATTTTTTGGTTTATAAGCGAGGTGGATGAGTTGGCTCTCATGAATCGAAGCACGACCAACTGCTAGCATCGCGTGCATGTTTTGCTCTTTGAGATCTGCTTCATTTAAAATAGTACATCCTAAAGAGTTCTCGTCTGAGAGTTTTTTTGCTAAGAGAGCAAGTGTCTCAGGATTGAGCTCTTGGGGTGCAGTATTGACAATATCACGTGTAAAACATGTCGCATTGGCAACAATAAGTGACTCGTTGAATATCTTCTCTTGTACGCTAAAATCATCTGCTTGGGATGTAAGGGTGATCGATTCGAGCGGAGTCTCTTTTGGCTTGGATTTGTAAAGTTCAAATTGGTAGCCACCAAGGATAAACCCCTCTACTAAAGCAGGGATCGTCTCTGTACTTATGAGTGAGAGTGCAAGCGTTTTGTACGCAGAGGTGCTGAGTGCTTTGATCGCAGCAGCACTCGCAGAGCGTAGTGAATCTGCATCAAGGGCATCCACGCCACAGATAAGTTTCCCTTTTTCATGTAAAAAACAGATGCTATCTTGTTCTGCTTTGAAGCCAGCTCTCTCTAAAAGCTTGAGATCTTCAGCACTTTTGAGTGTTTGGGATGTAAAGAACTCTATGAGAATATCAGCTTTGATAGACTCAATATTTTGTTGTATTAATTTTATTTGCATCTGTGTTGTCCTCTTTAGTCGTTAAAATGTAAAATTTCTTTTGCTTGCATCATATCTTTATCTCCACGACCTGAGAGGTTGATAATGATGAGTTTGTCTTTAATATTTGGCATCTTTTTAAGATACGCAACTGCGTGAGCACTCTCAAAAGCAGGGATGATCCCTTCTCTGCGTGAGAGCCATACAAAGGCATCCATCGCTTCATCATCTGTAACAAAATCATACGAAATGGTTTTGTTGTCATGGTGAAAAGCGTGTTCTGGTCCGATCCCTGGATAATCAAGCCCCGCTGAGATAGAGTGGGCTTCGAGCACCTGTCCATCCCCATCTTGGAGTAGATAACTCATCTGTCCATGAAGGATGCCTGGGCGACCTTTTTGAAGCGAGCAACCGTTTTTGCTATCGATCCCTAAGCCTCCCGCTTCGATCCCGATACACTCTACCTCTTTGTCTTCTAAAAAGTGTTGGAACATCCCAATCGCGTTACTTCCCCCACCGATACACGCTAGAACGTGATCTGGTAAGCGACCCTCTTTTTCGAGTATCTGTGCGCGCGCTTCATAGCCGATGATCGCTTGAAAATCACGCACCATCATAGGATAAGGGTGTGGTCCTGCAATGGTTCCAATAATATAAAAAGTATCACGCGTATTGGTCACCCAGTGGCGGATCGCATCATTCATCGCATCTTTGAGAGTTTTGCTTCCACTCTGTACGGCGTTTACTTTTGCACCTAGGAGTTTCATACGAAACACATTGAGCTCTTGGCGTGCTACATCCTTTGCTCCCATAAAGATTTCACACTCAAGATCTAAAAGTGCACAGATCGTAGCTGTTGCCACCCCGTGTTGTCCTGCACCCGTCTCTGCAATGATCTTTTTGTATCCAAGACGTTTTGCCATAAGCCCTTGGGCGATCACATTATTGACCTTGTGTGCGCCTGTGTGGTTGAGATCTTCACGTTTGAGATAGACCTTTGCACCCACTTCATCAGAGATATTTTTTGCAAAATATAAAGGGGAAGGGCGACCTACATAGTCTCTAAGATAGCCATCTACCTCCTCCCAAAACTCCTTGTTAAAGCGGATAGATTTATACTCCTCTTCAAGTTTTAAAAGAGCTGGCATAAGTGTCTCGGGGACATAGCGCCCACCAAAGATACCAAAGTGACCATTTTGATCAGGATCAAATTGTGATTTGCTTGGGATGTACATTAGTTAACCTCCACGAGTGTATAAACCTCAGTTTTCTCTTTGAGTGTCTCGATACCAGGAAGAAAACTAAGACCGATCACAAAACATGCTTCTACACAAGTAGCACCTGCTTGGTGGATTAGTTTTGCAGCAGCATTGGCAGTGCCTCCTGTTGCAATGAGATCATCAATAAGAAGAACCTTTGCATCTTTGACACCACTAAAAGCATCAAGATGCACCTCTATTTCATCTACACCGTATTCTAGTGCATATTTTTCACTGATAGTGGTATAAGGAAGCTTTCCCTTTTTACGGATAGGAACAAAACCGATCCCTAGCATCTGAGCAAGAGCCGCACCAAATATGAATCCGCGAGCATCGATTCCTGCAACATAGTCAAGATTGTAGCTTTTATATTTATGGTAGAGATGATTCATCAGTACACCGTATGCTTGTTTATCATTTAAAAGTGTTGTGATATCTTTAAATACAATACCAGGTTTTGGAAAATCCTTGATATCACGAATAGAGTTTTCAATTATTTTTCTTTCCGTTACACTAAGTTGCATTGTTTTATCCTTTTTTAGAGTAGAGCGTCTATACGACCCTCTAGAGCTTTGATTTTTCCATTGAGTCTATCGGTCTCTTGTCTATGTTTTGTATTTCTTTGTTTGAGCACTTTGAGCTCATTTCTGAGTTTAGTAAGCTCTTCACTTAAGATATCTACATTCCCAAGAGCACGTTGGAGCTGAATCTGATATTTTCGAATCAAGATCTCTGCTTCTTGAAGAGTGAGCTTCATAAGATCATTACTTCTTTGCTCTTTGTTGGTGATGCTTTTAAAGTAAAACATCTTCACAAAGAGGTAGATCGAGAGAATTGATAAAAGTGTTAAAAGTGACCATTCCCAAAACATAACAAATCCTTTTTTACAATATAGACTAAATTTTTAGAGCGCTTCTATTTTTGCGACTCTGTTTGTGTGTCGCCCACCATCAAAACTCCCAGCGATCCAAGCATCAAGAATAGACTCAGCCACGCCACGCCCTACGATTCTCTCTCCAAAGCAAAGTACATTTGCATCGTTGTGTCCACGTGCAACCGTTGCTGTATAAGCATCATGGCATAATGCCGCGCGGATACCGCTGTGACGATTTGCCGCCATACTCATCCCGATCCCTGAACCACAGATCAAGATACCTTGGGATGTAGAGTCTGAAAGAACAGATTCACATACCTTTATAGCAAAATCAGGATAATCTACACGATCTTTACTAAAAGGTCCAAGATCGACCACCTCGTGTCCTTTTTCTCTGAGAAGCTCTACTGTGTAGTCTTTGAGATCTAGACCTGCATGATCCGTCGCGATATAAAATTTCATTGTTTTCCTTTTATGATAAGAGTAAGTTTAAAATTGTTTGTACCGGCAGGAACAAAACATAGTCTTTAAGCGGTGTCATTAAAATAATAAGAACTATAATAATGCCATATTTTTCATTTTTGTAAAAAAATTCCGCAACAGAGTTGACCTTGTATTTTAGAGCAAGGTTGGATAAGAAATGTGCCCCATCAAATTGTGGAATAGGGAGGAGATTAAACACCCCTAAGACCACATTGATAATAACAAGCTGAACAACAAAGAGATAGAGAAAAATAGAGAAAAGCCCATCAGCTGTCGTTGGTGCAGCAAGTGACACGAGCACGATCGAAGCGAGCGCTGCGAGAGTAAAGTTATATACGATCCCCGCGAGATCTACTTGCATCCCTGCATTGTATCCACCTCTATTGATCACTGTTTGCATATTGATAGGTACTGGCTTTGCCCAACCAAATAAGAAGCCACTCTCACCCCCTAAAAGCATAGGGAGAAAATAAAGGGTTGCAGGAACGATGATCGTTCCCACAAGATCGATATGGATCAGCGGATTAATAGAGAGACGCCCTGCATTTTTAGCAGTGTTGTCCCCATACATATAGGCAACCCATCCATGCATGATCTCATGCCCGATAATAGCGATAGCAAGCGCTAAAACTGCCGCAGCAATTTTAAGCAGATCAATAGATTCCATAATCATCTTTGTCTTGTATTTTTCGCTCTTTTATTGCACGCTCTAAATGGTAAGGTGCTTCAAGATCTGTTGGCGTTTTTCCAACTCTATCCCAGCGAATCTCCCAATCCTCATTGATCGAAAAATAGATAAACCAAGGTGTTCCCTCAATATTTTCATACGGCACAGAACCCCAAAAACGGCTATCATTAGAGTGATCACGGTTATCACCCATCATAAAATAATGATCCTCTTGTACACGGATAGGAGCAAAGTTAAAAAGCGGTTGTGGATGTCTACCATCGTTGATGATCTTTGCATCATGATGGATCCCTGGATGCTCTTTCATATAAGGGTTTTTTACCCAAAGCTGATCTGCAAAAACAATAATATCTTCTGCATCAAAGTTTTCTTTGATCCAAGCATCACCCTCTTTGTGGTGGATGTAAAGATTCTTTTCTAAAACAAAAAGCTCATCACCTGGGAGTGCCACACAGCGCTTAACAAAGTGTTGCTTGGTATTGTGTGGATAGCGAAAGATTACTACATCCCCACGTTCTGGAGTATCCCCATCGATTAGACGCAATGAATCACTCCACGGCATAATAGAGAGCTCTAGAAAGGGAATATGAGGCATAGCGATACCATAAGCAAATTTCTTAGCAAAAAGGTGATCGCCAATAAGTAAAGAGTCTTTCATGGAGCCAGATGGGATACGAAATGCTTGCGCGATAAAAAAGATCACAAATAAAACGATGATGATCGTTCCTGTCCATGAGTTTGAAAACTTATACGCTTTGTGGAGTGCTTTTTTCATCTAGCCTCTTTTTTTTGCATTGATCTGTGCAGCTTTGAGGGTATTGCTCAAAAGCATAGCGATGGTCATTGGACCTACACCACCTGGTACAGGGGTGATATAAGAGCATTTTTTGCTTACATTTTCAAAGTCTACATCCCCAACAAGTTTGCCATTATCTGCACGGTTGATACCGATATCGATGATGATTGCTCCCTCTTTGACCATATCTTCTTTAATCAGGTTGATCACACCCACACCTACTAAGATGATATCTGCATTTTGTGTGTGTTTTTTAAGATCATCTGTAAAGATATGACATATCTCAACTGTTGCGTTTGCGTTGAGTAAAAGGCTTGCCATTGGCTTTCCTACGATATTTGAAGCACCTACGACCACACAATTCTTTCCTTGAAGCTCAATATTATATTCTGCTAAAAGTTCCATTACACCAAGAGGGGTACATGGCACAAAACCATCAAGGTTTGTCACCAAGCGCCCAACATTGTAAGGGTGAAAACCATCTACATCCTTGCTTGGATCTACGAGTTCGAGTATTTTTGTTGTATCTATTTGCGGTGGGAGGGGAAGTTGGATCAAAATACCATCGATATTAGGATTTTCATTCATCATCGTAATTGTTTTTTCAATCGCTTCTTGAGAGATATCTTCTGGCATTTCGTGTGTTACAGAGTAAAATCCTACTCTATCACACGCTTTTTTCTTCATCGCAACATAAGCCGCACTTGCTGGGTCTTGCCCTACAAGGATAACAGCCAAACCTGGAACAGATCCACTTTTGGCTTTAAATTCTTTGACGCCAGCCGTAACGTTTTGTTCTATTTTTTGGGAGAGTGCTTTACCATCGAGAATTTGCATTTAAACCTCATAAATTATTTTTTTGATAATATATCGTTTTTATGATAAAAGGTCGCTTACCAATGAAATATCTGTTGTTGTTTGTTTTTTCTCTTCCACTTTATTGTGCCTCAAGTTTTATTACACCTATGGAGTATGCTTCACAGCTGTATAAAAACCCACGTGGCATAGGATGTCATCACTGTCACGGAGAAAAAGGGGAGGGCAAAATAGTGGCTAAGTATATGGAAAAAAAAGAGCAAAAAGTCTTTGATGCACCAGCAATAAATAAGATGAGCTTTGATAATTTTTATCGTGCACTAGAGATGAGAAAAAACGGTATGCCTCGCTATTTTTTGACAAAAAAAGAGGTGCAATCACTCTATTTTTATCTCCAAGAGATGAAAGAGAAAAAATAAAATATGGATCCTATTTTTTTACAAACACTCCACTCTCTTTATGAATCAAGAGATTTAGAGGCTCTTGATGCTTTGGCTACGCCAACTTTTCGCTCGCTCAATACAGATCAAAAGTTTCGCTCTGCTTTGATGCTCTCATGCAATAATATCAAACACCTCTCTAAGATTAGCTCCCTAGAAGCAGATGCGATCATACTTAACCTTGAAGATGGAGTAAGCGCAGAGGAAAAGCCTTTTGCCCTTGTTTTGTGCGCTATCTTCTTAGCAAATCTCAAAGAGTGTGATAAAAAACTTATCGTACGTGTCAACCCTCTTGATGAGGGTGGTTATGATGAGATAGCCTATCTCAACCAATTTATGCCAGATGCGATACGTGTTCCCAAGATACGAACTAAAAAAGAGGTGCAGAGTGTCTTGCATCTGCTCAAAGATGAGATCGAACTTCACCTCTCGATCGAGACGGCACAGTCATGGAATAACCTTGCAAGCCTCAAAGTAGATAAAAGAGTCAAAGCGTTTTATCTTGGCGTACTCGATCTATTTGCTGATATGAAATTTTCCCACTCTATGATAGAGAAAAACAATCCTACAATGCGCTACATCCTAAGCCATTTTTTGGTTACATCCAAAGCTATGGGAGTCAAACCTGTCTCTTTTGTATATCAAGAGTTTAAAGATCTTGAGAAGTTCTCAGAGTGGATCGCTCTAGAAAAAGAGATGGGATATGATGCCAAAGGGTGTATCTCTCCAGATCAAGCAAAGCTTGCCAATGCTATGTTTGTTGATAAAGAAGAGGAGATCAGGCGTGCCAAGATCATCATCAAACTCTTTGAGATGCATCGCGAGGAGGGGATCACTGGCTTTGTAGATGAGGAGTATGGCTTTATCGATGAGCCGATCTACAAAGGAGCACTTGCACTTTTAGCAGGCAGTGACTCTTAATATCTCGCAAGATTATAATATACGTTATAACGAATGAGAGTTTTTTCACTTGGTCGTGGATAGCGGCTGTAGGCATACTCTATTGTCTCTTTGGTTGTGTCATCGAGCACATAATAGCCACTTTTATGAAGAAACTTAAAATCACTCATATCTCCGTTGGGATGTAGATAAAACTCGATCACATTGCTACGGTTGACATTGAGATCTGCTGAGAGGTTCACACGCGCAACGCGGTTGAGCACTTGTTGGGTGATACGGCGCATGATCTCTTGATTGTCGAGTATATATTGCTGTTGCCCCGCTGATAACTTTCCAAACTCCTCTCCATAAAGCTCTTTGATGTTTTGATTGATACTATTGCCACTTTGTGTTTGTTTTTGGGGCTCTTTTTTCTCCTCATCACTTCTGTCTTGTGAGAGAAGTGCATAGAGTGGATCTTTGGGCTTTTGCTCTTTCTTTGGCTCTTTGATCTCTTCTTTAGAGCTATTAATATCTTGAGACTCTTCACGTTTTTCAAGCTCTATAAAGGGTTTTTGCGCAATCTCTTGTTTGGGTTTTCGTGGTGGTTTTGGTGCAACTTTTGGCTCTTTGGGTGGATTGAGCTTTGTTGGCTTTTGCACCTCTGGCTTTTTATAGGTCACAGGTGGCGCTTTGACTATCTCTTTGAGTTGGGAGCCTTTTGGCATCGGCGGAGCTTTGGGTGTTGGCGCAACCTTTTTTTCTATCACGCCGCTCTCTTTTTTCTTGATAGGCATCTCTTTAAGAGATATTTTTATCTTTTCTTCCTCTTTTATTGGCTCCTCTTTTTTGGGTGCATTCTGTAAGAGTATCCAATAAAGCAGGAACAAAAGAAGGTGAATAAGAAGTGCTACAAAAAAAGCAAAAGATGAACGACCCAAGTTTTTCCATTGTAATAAATTTGTGTGGATTATATCAAATCTATATTAATACTAGTTTGCTATAATTCACCAAATATTAATGAAGGTTTATTATGGGTACAGAAGCATCACAAAAAGCATTTCAAGAAGCACAGGGACTCATCCCTGGAGGCGTAAACTCGCCTGTTAGAGCATTTAAAAGCGTAGGGGGGATCCCTTTGTTTATCTCTGAGGGGCAGGGTGCCTACATGGAAGATATCGATGGGAACAAATATGTTGATTATGTGCAAAGTTGGGGTCCACTCCTCTTTGGTCACAGAGATGAGAGCATTGAAGCTGCGGTTATAGAAGCGGTCAAACATGGTCTGAGCTTTGGAGCACCTACGCAAGCAGAGAGCGAATTGGCAAAGCTCGTGATCTCCTTTTTTGATTCGGTAGATAAAGTTCGTTTTGTTAACAGTGGAACAGAAGCGGTAATGAGTGCTATTCGTCTAGCACGTGGATTTACAGGGCGTGATGATATTGTAAAGTTTACTGGGTGTTATCATGGACATAGTGACGCGCTTTTAGTGCAAGCTGGAAGTGGTGCGGCAACTTTTGGAAACCCAAGTAGTCCAGGTGTACCAGCGGATTTTACAAAACATACGCTCCTCGCAGAATACAACAATATTGAGAGTGTCAAAAAATGTTTTGCAGATTCAAAAGATATCGCTTGTGTGATCATTGAGCCAATTGCAGGAAATATGGGGCTTGTTCCAGCGGATAAAGAGTTCTTGCATGAGCTTCGCGCGCTATGTGATGCAAACGGAGCCTTATTGATCTTTGATGAAGTGATGAGTGGTTTTCGTGCAAGTGTCAATGGTGCAGAATCAATTACAGGAGTGAAACCTGACATTATTACTCTTGGAAAAGTGATCGGTGGTGGGATGCCAGTGGGTGCTTTTGGCGCGCGTGCAGAGATCATGGCACAACTCTCACCAGAGGGTCCTGTCTATCAAGCTGGAACACTGAGTGGAAACCCTATTGCTATGGCGGCAGGTCTTGCAGCTCTGAGTAAACTCAAGCAAAATGCAAGAGTGATCGCTGTGCTAGAAGAGCGAGGAAGACGTTTGGTTGAGGGGATGAAAAGTGCAGCAGCACAGCATGGGATCTCTATGCAGATAGATACGCGTGGAAGTATGTTTGGCTTTTTCTTTTCTGAGAAACCAGTCAAAAACTTTGCAGATGCATCTGCAAGTGATGCGGCAGTTTTTGCAAGCTTTCACTCCAAAATGCTCGCAAGAGGTTTTTATTTTGCATGCTCCCTTTTTGAGACAGGCTTTATCTCTACAGCGATCACAGATGCAATGATAGAAGAGACGATCGCTGCGAGTGAAGAGGTGTTTAGGGAGATTGCAAATGGCTGATGAGACAAAAGAAGAGGGTGGAAAATATAAAGGGATCATAGAGGGAGCAGATAGTCTCTCTCTTGGGATCTCTATGGTTGTAGCGGTTGCTATGGGTGTTGGGATTGGTTATCTTTTAGAGCGCTGGACAGAGATCACTTGGCTTTTTTGGGTCGGTGTCTTCATAGGGATCGCAGCGGCATTTTTAAATGTTTATAAAGCCTATTCCAAACAATACAAAGAGTTTGAAGAGCTTGCAAAACAACCACGCTATGCAGTGAAAAAGAAGTTAGACGAAGAGGATGATGAGGACTACGGTGAAAAAAACTATTAGATTGTTTTTGAGTATGGAGATATTTATCCTCAGTACCTATTTCCTCTCATTTACCTTTTTCATCAATTTTCAGATCGCTTTTTTGAGTAGTTTTTTTGTGATAATGGGTTCGATGTATGCGTACAAAAAGATGGTGAGCAAACAGATTCAAAGTCATAAAGAAGGCACACAAGATGAGAGGGATCTTTTGGAGAAAATAGAAGATCCTTATGAGCTCTATGTTGAAAACAAAGAGCTTAATGAAACGCCGATAGAAGAGCTTGATTTTAAAGAGATCGTTAAAGAGGAGAAGAAAAAGATAAAAACCTTGAGTCTTGATAGTATGAAACATGGCTCAAGAGGAAGCGTTTCTGCTTTTCGTATTATCCCTTATATCTTTTTGGTCTTAGGATTTATTGCACTCAAAAACAACGAGATGCTTGATATCTCTGTCTATCTTGCGGCACTTTTTGTGGGGATCGTTTTGGGGTATATAAGTGCGAAGAATATTTTCGCACTCTCATAAGCTTAGGATGTAATCATCGGAATATTGATGGTTACATCTTTTTGTACATCGATATAAAAATTATGGGTCTCAGTAAAATGCTTGAGATCGTTGACAAGCTTTTTATTGATATTTTCTGCACCGATCTCGATTGAGAAGATCGGGTATTTCTTCTCTTCAAACTTCACATGCTCTCCCACTCTTAAATAGACTTTTGTATTGATCGTTTTATTCTCATAAAAACAAGCGTATGCTTTGTTGAGGATCTTGATCATCGCATTTGAGTTGATAATGATCTCGGGGATCGTTGGGTCAAAGTCTTTGGTGAATTTTACAGAAGAGCTTATAGAGTTTGTAGAGATACACAGATCAATGAGTGTGTAGATATTGACAAGTTCCCCATTTGGTTTTGGATTGGCTACTTTAAACGAAGGTGCTTTGTAGAGTTTGAGACCTATCTCATCATCATTTTCATAGCCAACAGTGAGACCAAAAAATTTATAACGCCCGATCTCAAGCTCTAAAAAAGTGGTTTTAAATCCAAAAGTTACATTAGCATAGCTCGTTGCTATTTCAAAAAGTTCATGAGGGGAGGAGGAGCCCAAAAGAAATTGGGCCTCAGTATTGAGAGAAATTATTTTTCCATTAGCGGAAAAAAGGATAAATGGATTGTAGTCATACTCAATCCATTGTTGCTCAAAAGTCATCTTCACTAGGACCTATTCTTCTATATAATTTTTGAGTTTTCTTCCAACTTTAGGATGTTTTAGCTTTTTAATCGCACTTGATTCGATTTGACGTACACGCTCGCGTGTCACGCTCAGCTCTTTACCGATCTCTTCGAGTGTTCTATCACTCTCATCATCCATAATTCCAAAACGGAGTTTGATAACCGCTTTTTCTCTTTCGTTGAGTTGCTCTAAAACGTGCTCGATCTGCACACGAAGGTCATCTTTGAGGATAGCATCTGATGGTGAGATAGAAGATTTATCTTCGATAAAGTCACCAAAACGCCCATCATCTTCATTTCCAATAGGTGCTTCAAGAGAGATTGGCTCTTTTGTGATCTTGATCACATTTTTTACTTTCTCAACTGAGAGACCAACCTCTGCTGCGATTGTCTCAACATCTGGCTCTTTTCCATGCTCTTGGAGGTGTTTACGCATGATCTTGTTGATACGGTTGATCGTCTCGATCATATGGATCGGGATACGGATCGTTCTTGCTTGGTCTGCAATAGCACGGCTGATTGCTTGGCGAATCCACCATGTTGCATAGGTTGAAAACTTGTACCCTTTTTGGTATTCAAACTTATCAACTGCTTTCATAAGACCGATATTTCCCTCTTGAATAAGGTCAAGGAAAGGCAACCCACGGTTTGTGTAGCGTTTTGCGATAGATACAACAAGTCTAAGGTTTGATTTTGCCATCTTTGTTTTGGAGATCTCTGAAATATTCTTTCCACGTTTGATCTGCTCTAAAATATCTGCGAGTTTTTCAGGTTCCATATCAAAGCTGTTTTTTGAAGCCTCTTTTGTTTGCACAAGCTTCTTGATCTCCATATAGGTACTCACCATCGTAGCCTCTGGAACCATATTTGCAATATCTTCTTTGGTGAGATCACAGATCTTATTGATGAGGATCTTGTGGTTTGCTTTGAGTGTTGCATTGAAAAGTGGAAGTTTGTACTCAAGTCTTTTGAGCTCTTTATCGTACCCCTCATCACTTTTGAGTGCAGTCTCCATCGCACGAACAAGTTCGTTGATAAGCTTGGATGTAGGTCCAAGTTCTAAGAGTTTTTCTTTAAGAACTGATTTTTTGAAAGTCACACCAAGATAATACATTACGATCTCTTCTGTGAGCTCGCCCTCAATATCATCAGGCATTTTATCAGCGAGCTTGATCCACTCTTTTTTTGCTTTTTCAAGTGCTTTAAAGCTTGTTGTTACTTTTTCAACTCTTGATTTGTCTTTGATAGAGGGTGCAGCTTCTTCGCCGTTTTCATTCTCATCATCGTCGTTATCATCGTTATCATCTTCTTTTTCGTCTTCAAAGCTTTTAAATAACTCTTTTACTCTTCTTTCGCGATTGATCAAAGGTTCTTTGTAGTCTAAAATAAAATCTATAAGGTAAGGAACCGAACAGATAGCATCGATAATAATGCTCTCTC
This sequence comes from Sulfurimonas sp., assembly GCA_034005845.1. Lineage (GTDB taxonomy): Bacteria > Campylobacterota > Campylobacteria > Campylobacterales > Sulfurimonadaceae > Sulfurimonas. The sequence goes on from JAVETX010000005.1 coordinate 29,376, forward strand.
CCCCTTCGATCTTTTTAGAGATCTCGATCTCTTCTTCTTTTGTAAGAAGTGGAATTTGACCCATTTCACGTAGATACATCCTTACAGGAGAATCTGAACGTGACCACTCTAAAAGCTCATGCTCTTTTAAGATGTCAAATTTGTCTGAGTCGTTGCTCTCAAGCATTTTTCTTTGTGCATCTTTTCTTGCTTGCGCTTCTCTATCGTTGAGTTTCTTTGCATGTTCTGAGGATGTATAGATACACGCTTTGTGTTTTTGGATAAGTTTAAAGATGTTTTTTGCTTGAGCAGAAGTTGGTTGTTTTTCAAAAAGAGCAATCAGTGATTCGTAGGTAAGACAATCTTTTGATTTGTTTTCAGTGAAAAAACTTTCTATCGCTTTGTTGAGTTCTTTAGCAGTCATATTGCAGTATGCCTTTGAAGTTTAAGATTTTTTAAAGAGTGGATTATACCCAAATACACTTAAAATAAAGCTTGGATGTAGAAAAATATTTTTGGAACACTCTTTGCTACTTCTGCTTTATAAATGATCCTCATTGAAAAGGAAAGCAATGCAAACTGGATATTATAGTTCGGCAGCTGGAATGGTTACACAATTTAATCGACTTGAAACGATCGCCAACAACCTTGCCAATGTAAATACAGTCGGCTTTAAAGAAGATAATGTAGTTGTTGGTGACTTTATGCGTATGTATAAAGAAGCAAGAGATGAACTTCCAAACAACAACCATACCAAAGAAGCAGCGGCTTTTATCAATAGAGCCATGACAAAATCACCGCAGATAGTAGATGAATATACAGATCAATCTGTTGGTATGATGCAAAAAACTTCTAATCCACTCGATTTTGCACTCTCAAGAGAAAATCTCTTTTTTGCAGTGAAGACGCCTCAGGGTGTACGCCTTACTCGTGATGGTTCTTTTACGATGAATGATGAGGGGAAACTGATCACAAAACAAGGCTATGAAGTTTTGCCAAATGATTATTTTACCACTGGAAATGGGATCAATTTTACTCCACAGCAAAATATCATCGAAGCAGATAAGAATGGCCAACTCTTTACAAACCTGCCAAACTCACTTAATTTGGCTCAAGGGGCAAAACTCTTTGTGGTTCAGCCTGATAATCCAGCTTTGTTAAAAAAAGAGGGAGATAATCTTTATAAATATGAAGATCTCGCAACCATGGCTCCAATAAATGAGAGTGGTGCGGTTGTACAGGGATTTGTAGAGAAGAGTAACGTCAATGCTGTAAAGATGATGACACAGATGATTGAGACAAATCGTCTTGTTGGGATGTATCAAAAAGCGATGGATACACAGATGAACGATATGAATCGCGATGCGATTGAAAAACTAGCGAAGAAAGCGTAAAACTTAGCATAAATTAAAGGATAAAATTATGATGCAATCACTTTATACTGCCTCTACCGGAATGTTGGCGATGCAGACACAGATCGATACAACGGCGAATAATATCTCAAACGTAAACACTATAGGGTTTAAAAAATCTCGTGCAGAGTTTGCAGACTTAATGTATCATGTACAAAAGTATGCGGGAACGGCAACAAGTGATGTGACAAAGAGTCCTACAGGGATCGAAGTGGGTCTTGGTGTACGTCCAACTGCGATTAACAAGATCTTTTCTGAGGGAAGTTTAAAACAAACGGACAATGAGCTTGATATCGCTATCACAGGAAAAGGTTTCTTTAGACTCGAGCTCCCTGATGGACGAGAAGTGTATTCAAGAAACGGTGCTTTTAAGATAGATGAAAATGGTGCGATCGTGAATAGTGATGGGTATAGACTCGTACCAGAAGTGGTGATCCCACCTGATGCTACCAATGTCAGTATCGGTACAGATGGTACAGTAACAGTGATCCAACCAGGACAAGCTCAAGCTGCACAGATCGGACAGATCACAACGACAAACTTTATCAATCCAGCGGGTCTTCACTCTATGGGGGATAACCTTTATATTGAAACAGACAGTTCAGGTCAGCCAGTAGAGGGTGCTCCTGGTCTTGATGGTCTTGGAGTTTTGCGTCAAGGTTTTGTGGAGCTAAGTAATGTGGAGCTTGTTGTGGAACTTACAGATCTTATTACGGGTCAAAGAGCGTATGACTCAAACTCAAAAGTGATCACAACAAGTGATGAGATGCTCCAAACCACAAATAACCTCAAGAGATAGATAGGGATGTAGATCTAGCTTGATATTATTTCATATCAAGCTATTTTCCTTGCGTTGGATGTCCCTTTTTACTCCAGTCATTAAATCCATCTGAATACCAATAGATATGTTTATATCCATAGTTTCTCACAGCAAGTGCAGCCTCATAAGAGCTCGCACACGATTCGCCGTAGCAGTAAAAGACAAGTTTTGCCTCTTTATCTTTAGGGAGATTCAAAACAGTATATTGTGCTTTTGAAGCATCAAAGACTACTGGTTTTGCATCTTTTATCCGTGCTTCTTTAAAGTGCGCTTCTCGTCTAGCATCATAAAAATGTGCTCCCTCATTAAAAAGCTTTTTTGCCTCTAGAGTACTTACAGGTGTGATCCCTTTTTCTATCGCTTCACTTGGAAGGGGAGCTACGATACATACCTCATAAGGTATCTCAAAAAGATACGATTTCTCACCGCCATATTCAACCGCTCCAAGTGGTGCCCAGAGACTCAGCACTCCTATTGTTAGAGCTTTGTAAAACGTTTGTGTCAAACTTGATTGCTTCTTGAAAAACATTGTTGCCTCCTTTAGGTACTTACTTTTTCCATCTCTTCGAGTGAATCGAGGTATTCGCAGTATGGAGTATTTTCTTTACATACATGCGAAAAATAGTTTTGAGCATGCTCTTGATGGTTTGCAAAATTAAAAGAGATAAACTCCCAATTGAGAAGTTTGAAAAAATTTGCAAGATACTCTGCGCGAGCATTTTGATAATCCAAATAATAAGCATGCTCCCAAACATCACAAACCATCAAAGGAGTAAGCCCAGAACGGATAGGGTTATCAGCATTGGATGTAGCGACGATACTTAGGTGTTCTTGTTTGTCGATACAAAGCCAAACCCAACCTGAGCCAAAGAGTCCAAGTGCTTTGGTGTGAAACTCTTTTTCAAAAGCCTCCATAGAACCAAACTCTGAGCGAATATGAGACTCTAGCTCGAGTGATGGTTTTGTTGGTTTATTGGAAAGATTTGTCCAGTAAAAGTCGTGGTTATAGACCTGTGCAGCATTATTAAAGATCGCACCCTCAGCGTGTTTGATGAGTTCGATCAGGCTTTGTGTTTGATACTCTGTATCTTTGATAAGAGTATTGAGTTTTTCTACATATCCCGCATGATGTTTTCCATAATGATATTCAAGTGTTTTAGCAGATATCATCGGTTCTAGAGCATCTTTTGGGTAGGGTAGATCCATGAGTGTGTATTGCATTTACTCCTCCTTTATTTGGGTGATAAATATACTTGACTACTCTAACTCTATCCCTCTTAAACTATAATAAAAAATTATTCTTAGTTGATATAGTCTTCTTTATTTTCTTTCTCAACCAAATTGGCACAATCCTCTATCATATTGTATAAAGAGAGTTCTTTTCCAGATGCACGACATACTGTATTTCCAGTTTTATCTACAAAGATAAAATATTCTGACTCATGTGTCTCTTTTGTCATATATTTTGAATAGATAACATATTCGGCATCTTTAAGGTCACAAAGATTTTGGGAAAGATTTTGAAACTTTTCACACTCTTTGAGAACTCTTTTGATTTGCAAAACATCATTTTGCAGACTTGTTTTGAGAACCTCAGGGAGGTTTGTCAGTTCGCTCTCAAGGTTTTCATATTTTTCAGTTTTCATATTTTTCATATTCTTTATTTCCTTTCTTGAAATTTGAATTTCTTATACATAGAATATAGTCTTTAAGTGCTAAAAAGTATTTAAAAGAACCATGGCTCTACGTTTACTTAAGATTATATTCAAGTGATTGAGAAGCAAAGCGAAGAGCTCTTTATAGAAATCCAATCTCATTTTGGCTATAATCGCAAAATTATTTAGAAAATACACCTTAGGATTTACTATGCAAAAAGCTAATATTGACGGAAAAGCTTGGAATTTTGGGAAAGATATCGATACAGATTTAATTATTGCAGCGCGCTATTTGAATACATCAGTTGCCGAAGAACTTGCAAAACATGTTATGGAAGATGCAGATCCAGAATTTGTAACAAAAATGAGTAGAGGCGATGTGATTGTCGCTGGTGAGAACTTTGGATGTGGAAGCTCACGCGAGCACGCACCAATCGCACTCAAAGCTGCAGGCGTAGCAGCTGTTATCGCGCCTACTTTTGCGAGAATTTTTTATCGTAATGCTTTTAATATGGGACTGCCTATCTTTGAACTTCCAGAGAGTAGTGAGATCAAAGAGGGCGATATGGTCTCTATTGATATGAATAAAGGTACGATCACAAACAAAACAACAAATAAGACATATAGTTTCACTCCGATTCCTGAGTTTATGCAAGAACTTATCGACGCAGGTGGATTGATGCAATTTGCTCAAAATGAGATTAAAGGGAAATAATGAAAACATATAAAATAGCACTTATCAAAGGGGATGGAATAGGTCCTGAGATCATCGATGAAGCGGTAAAGGTTTTAGACGCAGTTTCCTCTTGTTTTGAGTTTGACTTCTCTTATGATGAAGCACTTATGGGTGGATGCGCTTATGATATTACAGGCGATCCACTTCCAGCTGAGACGATCAAAAAAGCACTTGCAAGTGATGCAGTTCTTTTTGGTGCGATCGGTGGAGAAAAGTGGGACAATCTTCCACGTGAAAAGCGTCCAGAGAGTGGGCTTTTGCGTTTTAGAAAAGAGCTTGGCGTGTATGCAAACCTTCGTCCTGCTGTTGTATATGATGAGCTTGTCAATGCTTCTTCACTCAAAGCTGAAGTAATCAAAGGTGTTGATCTTATGGTAGTACGTGAGCTTATCGGTGGTATCTATTTTGGTGAGCCAAAAGGGCGTGATGAAAACAAGGGCTGGAACACTATGGTCTACACACGCCAAGAGATAGAGAGAATCGCTCACAATGCATTCCAGATCGCTATGGAGAGAAGCAAAAGAGTTTGCTCTATTGACAAGGCGAATGTTTTGGATGTATCACAGCTTTGGCGTGAAGTTGTAGAAGAGGTAGCAAAAGAGTACCCTGAAGTAGAACTCTCTCATATGTACGTTGATAATGCAGCGATGCAACTTATTCGTGATCCAAAACAATTTGACGTGATGCTCACAGGAAATATCTTCGGTGATATTTTAAGTGATGAGGCAAGTATGCTCTCTGGTTCTATCGGTTTACTTCCATCTGCTTCTGTGGGTGCAAAGATTGGTGTTTATGAGCCAATTCACGGTTCAGCTCCTGATATTGCAGGACAAGGAATTGCAAACCCGATCGCAACGATCGCATCTGCGTCGATGATGCTTCGTTATGCTTTGGGTGAAGTAGCAGCTGCAGATAAGATCGATGATGCGATCAAAAGAGCTCTGAGTGAAGGGTACAGAACAAAAGATTTAGCACAATATGATGCAAAAGAGATCTGTTCTACAAGCGAGATGGGTTCCATTATCGCAAACTATGCTGCAAAATGCAAACACTAACACTCGCGAATATCTACGAACTCCAAGGCCTTAAAGAGGAGGCACTGGATATCTATAAGGAGGTTCTTAAAAAAGATCCTTCCAATAGTGATGCAAAGATTGCAATTCGTAGACTCTCGGGAATGCGCAAAAAATTTCTTCATGTCAATACGCAGATGAAAGATTTTTTTGTAAAGATGGATACGGATGTAGAGTTTAAAGAATTTGAAAGGTGGTTGTTAAAGTCATGGAATTAAAAGATGTAATATTATCAACTTTAGCAGAGATGGAAGATTCAAACGAGAAAGTAATATCTACACAAAATGATTTTAAAGTGAAAGAAAAATCATCTTTTGTAGAGGTTAAAAAGCAGGATGTAAAACCTGAAGTGCAAGTCTATCAAGAGGAGCAAAGCTCAGACAATGAGCTGATGTTTCTAAACTCTATGAGAGAGAGACTTTTGGTACTTTTTGAGGGATTCCAATCACCCAATAATGCAAATATAGAAGCAAAAATAGATCTAACGCTTAATTTTTTAGAATACAGCCTAGCAACGATCGATGAACGTGTAGAAAGATTAAAAAAGGAAACAAAAAGTGAGTCAATATAGAGTCCTAATAGACGCAAATGATGAAAAAGGCTTGGTGCATAAAGTCTCGAGCGTTTTTGTAAAACATGATCTGAATATCCTCTCAAACAATGAGTTTGTTGATAAAGAAAATAATAAATTTTTCATGCGAAGTGTTGTGGATGGAGATATCGATGCTGGAGAGCTTGAGAGATCTATTGTAGAGGTCTTACCAAAGCATGCCAATGTGGATGTGATCGAACCAAAGAAAAAAAACATCATCCTTATGGTCACAAAAGAGATGCACGCACTCGGAGACATTTTGATCCGTCATGAAGCGGGTGAACTTGAGGCGAATATCTTGGCTGTAGTTTCTAATTATGACGCTCTTGAATCCTTAGTATCCAAGTTTAATATTCCCTATAAAACTATCTCTCATGAGGGGCTAGGGCGCTCAGAACATGAGAGTAAGGTGCTTGAATATCTTGGGAGTTTTGAAGATATCGACTACATTGTTCTTGCAAAATATATGAGAATCTTAACACCACGTTTTGTCGAAGCGTATGAGAATAAGATCATCAATATCCACCACTCTTTCTTACCTGCGTTTATCGGGGCTAATCCTTATAAACAAGCTTATGACAGAGGTGTGAAGATCATTGGTGCAACAAGTCACTTTGTGAATAATAATCTCGATGAGGGTCCAATTATCTCTCAAGAGGTGATCCATGTCAATCACGCTTATAGCTGGAGAGATATGCAACGCTCAGGAAAAGATGTAGAAAAAGTGGTGCTCTCACGTGCTCTTAAACTCGCACTCGAAGATAGAATCTTTGTATATGCAAATAAGACGGTGATCTTTTAATGGAGTTCTTGTGTTTCATATAGTTCTTGTACATCCGCAGATCCCAAACAATACAGGTGCTATTGGAAGGCTTTGCGTCAATGCTGGAGCTTCTTTGCACCTTATTAAGCCTATCGCTTTTGATATCGATGAAAAAGCGGTCAGACGCGCTGGACTTGATTATTGGGAGAAGCTTGATCTGCATGTGTGGGAGAGTCTTGAAGATTTTTTTGCAAATAATGACATTACAGATAATGGCTATTTTGCAACAACAAAAACGCAAAGACCCTATTTTGAGGCGCCTTTTAAAAAAGGGGACTTTATCTTTTTTGGGAGTGAGACAGCTGGGATCCCTGAAGCAATATTACAACAATATCAGGATCAAACCATCACAATCCCTATGACAAAAGAGGGAAGAAGTCTCAATCTTGCAATTAGTACAGGAATTGTTTTGTATGATGCTATTAGACAAAACTTTTGTGACTTTGAGGAGACCTTATGAACCCTATCGTTGATATTATTATGGTTATCGCCTTTGTGATCTTTTTGGTCTTTATCTTTAGCGGATATCACAAAAGTAAACTTGCACAAAGAGAAAAAGAGGAGGAGTAGAAGATGAAGAGTGCTGATATACTATCTTCTATTCACTCTTTGCATCTGAGTGATATTAAAAACAAACAGCACTCCTCCTATTTTTTCCATACACCTGAGTATTCTCTGCTTATTATGCGCTTCTTTTTTCTTGAAGATGATGGACTCTCTGGTGTTTCTACCCCCTATCTTATCCACAATAATTCCCTTTATATTTATGATCGTTTGCATGATTCATTTGATCTTTATGAGAAACTTCATGAAGATATCCATAACTCGATTCACCATGAACTCAAAAAAAGTGAAGCACTTGTTTTAAAGTACATCCAAGAGGTAGATAATCTCGAAGATCAGCTTTATATGCGTAAACTCTCCCCAATATTTTTGGATGTTTGGTTTGATCTCAAAAAAGATATAACACGTATGGAGCGTATGCTAGAGCGTGCTTATGAGGCGATTGAGGATTATATGGAAGTGTATGCGTCTCAAGAGGGATTTCCTCACAATGGCTTTAACAATATAATGGAGCACATCCAAAGAAACCAAAGAGTCGCTGCTTTGAACTCAACAAAACTTGATACACTCTATAACTACTACAACTCTCTTAAAAGCGATAAGATGAACTCCAATATCTACGCGCTGACAATACTCTCTGGAATATTTTTACCGCTTAATCTCATCGTAGGCTTTTTTGGTATCAATACCGAGGGGCTTTTCTTTAGTGGAAACCCTTCTGGAACGATGTATGTAGTCTATATTTTAGTATCGGTCTTTATTGTGTTTGTAGCACTCTTCCCACTTATGGCGATCTTAGAGCGCTATATATTGCGTAAGCTCTTAGGAAAGTTCAACCTTTACAACAAGCTTGTAGATAATATTAAAAACATCTCTCTTTTTAACAACAAACTCTAAGTACGCAAGAGGGCATTAAAAAATTTTATTTGCCCATCTCTCCAAACTTTTTTCAAACTGATCGAAGAGATTTTCTGTATTTTTTATAATGAATGACATTGTGTCCCCTTTATGTCTAGAATTATTCGATTATTTTACATATTTTTAAATTTTATTGTAAAAGTATTGCAATTTGTCATAATTATTTTGACTTTATGGCAAAAAAAGATTATAATTTGCAAAAAAAGGAGTTTGTCATGAATAGTTTTGCAGAGATTGTAGAAGAGATCAAGAGTATAGTTTCTTCTAGTTTTAATGGAAAAAAGATATTTGATAAGGATGTGGCTGATATTTTGGGAATATCACAAATGAATTTTGCGACCATGAAAAAAAGAAACAAGATACCTTTTAATGAGCTCCTTGACTTTTGTGCATCTCGCTCCATCTCTATTAACTGGATCTTATATGGGCAATCCCCTGAGAGTCTTGTTGAAGCGACCAATAGATTTTACATGGTTCGCTACTTTAATGATGTCAACGCTTCAGCGGGAGGTGGCGCAGAAAATAGAGAAGAAGAGATCGAAAATATTGAGATTCCAGAGCAGTTTGTTGCACTTCTTGGTGGGGAGCGTGAGCTTAAAAACATAGAAGCGATCAATGTCTCTGGTGACTCGATGGAACCTACATTTTCGTATAATGATATCGTTTTTATCAACAGAGCAAAAACTGATCTACAAAGAGGTGGTATATTCACTATTCGTACAGAAGCAGGGCTGTTTATTAAGCGGGTTCAAAAGCGAATCGATGGAAAAATAGATATAATATCTGACAATAAAGTCTACTCCACACAAACTCTTGAGCCACATGAAATTGAGGTGATCGGAAGAGTTGTGAGTAGATTTGGAGATGTCGATTAAAAGGTTTGTTTTGAAATATTTGGTTTTTTGTGTCCTCGCTTTTTTGTTTGTAGCATGTAGTTCTAAGGAGCCTCTAAAAGAAAAAGATAAAAGTGCTGAACCTTTGGATGTAGCGCAGCTCATTACACTTCCTCAAGATGTGAGCTCTTATATAACAAACCTGCAAGAGAGGGATAGATCCAAACTCTCTGCGCGCCAAGAAAACTATACAAAATATTATTTTCAGATATGGAATAAAACAGAGCCACCAGAGACTCTTAAGAGTGTTATGTGGCCTTTTCGTGTTTATAAAGCCACAGAAACATACGGAGACAATCTGCGACTTCTGGGGCAAAACTTTTATGATGAGATGCTTGAGAAGTCAAATTTTGATGCCTATGGAGCTCTTAGTAAAAATGGTATAACTACCAAGTACACCAACCTTCGTCTTTTTCCTACGGATCGTGCAGTTCTTCGTGATCCAAATGTAGCTGGGGAAGGCTTTCCTTTTGATTATGTCCAAAATAGCTCGATCGCTGCAAACAAGCCACTCTTTATCTCTCACTATTCAAAGCAGAGAGATTGGGTCTTTGTTTTTAGTAGTTTTGCAAGCGGATGGATCAAAGTAAATGACTTTGTCTTTTTAGAAAAATCGCATACAGATTCGATACAAAGAGCACAGCAGATATTTTTGACTCACGAGGGGGTCCCGGTCTATGATGAGAAACAAAACTTTTTGTTTCAATCAAGAGTAGGGATGTCTCTGCCATTGATCGCTGAGGATGAAGGGAGCTATACTGTTTTGAGCATTGCTTCGTATAAGGGGATGGAACCACTCTTTGTACGCTCAAAAATAGCTAAGCGCCATGGACATAGAGACTTTTTGCCTTTTAACAAAGAGAACATAGAACAGATTATTCGTGAGGTCTCTAAAACGAGTTATGGATGGGGTGGGATGTATGAACAAAGGGATTGTTCCTCTATGCTACGCGATGCCTACATCCCATTTGGTATTTGGTTGCCTCGCAATTCGTATCAACAAAGCAAAGTGGGAGAGGTTCTCTCTTTAGAGGGGCTTAGCGATACAGAAAAGATTCAAAAGATCAAACAACACGCTCTCCCTTTTGAAACACTTCTTTATAAAAAAGGTCATATTGTTTTATATGTAGGGATACACAATGAAGAGATCGTGGTGTTTCATAATACATGGGGGGTCAAAACACATAAAGATGGGGTGGATGGAAGAGTGGTTATTGGAGATACTCTTTTTAGTACACTTCGCTTGGGAGAGGATCTTCCCCATTATGATAAAAATGGAGAGATCCTTAAAAATTTAAAAAGTATGAATATTATTACACACTAAGCTTTACGCTTTGAGATCAAGAAGAGAACCCATCATCTCATCTTGTGTTCTTATCGCTGAGACATTCACTGCATTCGCTTTCTCAGCCACGATCTGATCTGGCATCTCTTTGGTGAGATCTGTTTGACTCTTTAGCGAACCCGTATCATCTGCAAGACGATTTTGCGCGATCACAGAATCACCCGCCCCATTTGTCATACGCGTATCACTTGGTCTAAAACCATCTGTATTTACATTTGCAACATTGTTTGCATTTGTGTTCATCATTTGCTGATGGGCTTGCATAGAAGAAACATTACTTGAAATATTCATCTTATACTCCTTATCTAGACATTATAATCTTTATAAGATAAAAATGAGATTACGATATTTCGTTATATTGAAAATGTGATAAAAGGGTGAAGCAGAGCAAAAGCTCTGCTAAGAAAGATTAGTGAAGTTCTGCGTTGAGTTTGATCTCACGTGTTGAGCGAGATGCTGTGATCTCACCCGTCATAGAGTTTTGTCTAAAGTGAATTCCATGAAGTCCTGCAAGATCTTTTGCTTTAAAGACCTCACCCTCCATTGTGATCCCTTTATTTACCTCTTGGATCTTTTTGAGCTCTTCTGGATAGATCCCAACTTTCGTTCCTGCAAAGATCGCTAAACCACCATCGATGATACATCCATCACCAAGGGGAATACCACATGTAGAGTTTGCACCAAGAAGTGTATTTTTACCGATCGTGATAGGGTTTCCGTCTGTTCCACTTAAAACACCTAAGATAGAAGCACCACCACCAACATCACTTCCTGCTCCAACGATCGCTGAACTAGAAACACGCCCCTCGATCATGACAGGACCAGTTGTACCTGCGTTAAAGTTCACATACGAAGCTCCTGGCATAACTGTCGTACCCGCTGCGAGTTGTGCACCAAAACGTACTTTGGATGTATCTAAGATACGCGTATTATCCGCTGGAATGATATGTTGTAAAAATCTTGGGAATTTATCAACAAAATCGATATGTGGATATTCACCAGAGAGTTTTAATTCGATCTCAAACTCTCTTAAATAATCAAGCTCGATTGGTTGTCCATTAGACCATGCAACGTTTGGTAAAGCACCAAATGCACCATTGAGATTGATCGATCTTAATTCCACTTTTGCTTGAGAGAGTGCATAGAGTTTAAGGTAGGTAGCTTCTACACTCTCTAACGCCTCATCTGCAAAGATGAAAGTAACTTTAAATTCACCCTCAAAGCTTCCATTGTTAACGATCTGAGAGTAAAGCGCTGAAACCACTTGAATGTTTTTATGCGCATCACCATAAGCCTCATCTGAGTAAGGTGTAAATGCGTTGAGACAAGATCTCAAAAATTCTAAATTGATATCGCATACCACTTCATTTTGTGAAAAATCTACTTTGATCCCTTGTTCTGCTAAGGCTTTAATAAAGATAGCAGCACTTCCAAAGTTTTCATTCCAGTTGATGATAGGGTAGGTCGCTTGAAGCGATTTTTGTGTGTTTAGTTGACCTAAATCTACTCTACAAATACCAAATGCCAAAGGGTCTTTATAACCATCAGTAGATGACTTGATATCTTCTATTAATGCTTTAAAAGCATCTGTTGTTTGTATTATTTCCATTAGTTCTCACTTGCTTAATATTTGATTTGAAGAATGAATTATACATAAAAACGCTACGAATAACCATTGAAGTATGATAAAATTCAAAAATAAGGATAAAAGATGAACAAATGGTTAGAAGTTTTAAGAAATAATGATTATTTAAATGCAAAAAAGTTAATAAAAAATGGTGAAGATGTCAATGATGCAAACGATATGGGTGAGAGTGTATTAGCCCATGCAATACGCCATCATTGTGACTTTGATCTATTGATGTTGCTTGTTGAAAATGGGGCTGACATCTTTGATTTTGATGATGAGGGTGTGAGTATTTTTGATATGGCGATCACCTATGGAAATACACAAATGGTCTCATTTTTACTTGAGAGAGGTGTGGATGTAAACCATACAAATAGAAAAAGCGGCTTTACTCCTTTAATGGCTGCTGCGTGTTATGGAAGAGTCGATGTTGCAAAGATACTTTTAGAAAATGGAGCGGATAAAACAGCTCAAGATATCAAGGGATTTAATGCCACCGATTTTGCACGAAAAATGAATAAAAAAACTATTTTAGAGCTTTTAGATTTTGATAAATCTGCACCTAGAAATACGACCTACGCTAGGTAGCTCTCCCTTTAAATCTTTCTGTTATATAGTTTTAAGTACAATTGCCCTAAAAAAGAAACAGAAGTGATTATGGGAAAAAATTTATATATTGCACGACAACCGATTTTAGATCAAAACGAAGAGGTTTTTGCGTATGAGCTCTTATATAGAGATGAGAAGCAAACCTCTACTATAGAAAACGATAGACATGCAACAGTTGCTGTTTTGAGCAATGTATTAAATCGTTTTGGTATAAAAAGCTTGCTTGGAGATCATAAAGCGTTTATCAAGGTGGATAAAAAGTTTTTGATGCATGAGGTTTTTTATACTATTCCCAAAGAACACTTTATTTTTGCCCTGCAACCAAATATCAAGATCGATAAAAATATGCGAGAGAGAATACAAAAACTTCACTCTCTAGGCTACATCTTAGCGATTAATGACACACTTTTAGAAGAAGAGGTGTATGAGCAGTTTTTCCCGATCATGGATCTTATTAGCTACATCAAGGTCGATATAAAAATACCACTAGAAAATCTTAGCCGCATAAAAAATCTTGAAGCAAAGACGATCTTTACCAAAGTAGAATCACACGAACTTTATGAAAAAGCTAAAAAGCTTCAGTGTGACTACATTCAAGGCTATTTTTTCTCTAAACCAAAGATATTGACTCAAGAAAAGTTTGATCCAAGCAGTTTGGATGTGATCAATATTTTTAACAAACTGATGAGTGAGTGTAGCATTGATGAGATTGTTGAGGAGTTTGAAAAGAGTCATACGATCTCCATCCAACTTCTCAACTTTATCAACTCTGGAAACTTTCACTTTAGAAAAAAAATATCTTCTATTAGACAGATACTCACACTCATGGGAAAAACACGTCTCACACAATGGCTTATGTTTATGGTTTATTCTGGATACAAATCAGATCTAGCCCAGCAAGACACTCCGCTCGTTTCACTAGTTAAAAGTAGAACAAATCTCATGGTCAAAGTGTCTCAGATCATCGATAAAGATAATACTCAAAAGCTCGCTTCTAAAACTTACTTTACAGGTGTGATCTCTTTGATGGATGCATTGTTTAATGTGAAGTTAGAGATCATTCTTGAGGAACTCAATATTGATGAGGAGATCAAAGAGGCTCTGATGTTTAAAAAAGGGAAACTTGGAGAGATCTATAAGTTTGCCATCGATCTTGAGCTTTTTCATATCGCAGAGATCGAAGCGTTTTGTACAAAATACAGTATAAATATGGAAGATATAGAAACACTGACCTTAGAAAATATCAAAAATGCCAACGGCTATGAGGAACAAAACGCTTAATTGCGTTCTAAAAGCGAAGTGAAGTGTTTAAAGCTATCTACTATCGCTTGATTTTTTTGATTGAGCTTATAAAACTCGATCGCTTTTTTCCCAAGTCTTGGTATCTCGTTTTTTACAGCCCAAGAACTCACAGTCCCCTCTGGCACCTCTAATATCTCTGCTAAGTTTTTTTGTGTAATGCCTAGCTCTTTACAGATCTCTTTGACAACATTTGTTTTACTCTTTTTGATTTTTTTGATCTGGATGTTGCTATGAGAAGAGCTAGCCTCTTTTTGCTGTGCAAAATTTTCTTTATCTTCTTCATCCAGGTTATTATTGATCCAGCGAATTACATCCGTTGCATTTAAGATCCAGTCCCTTGAATTGAGTGAGCGAATCACTTCATTGCTAAATTTGGATGCATTTTTTTTGGCAAAATTCTCGTTGCTGAGTTGATAAAGCATAGAAAAAGCGAGTTGAATCGTAGCAGAGCCATGATATCCCCAGTCAAAACCACTCGAAGATTGTGGAAAAATCTCATCTCTTAGGGGTAGCTCTACCTCTGCATACGTGACATACTTAGAGCCAAGTAAAGTCTTGTGCCCCTTAAAAACGTGGTTATTTCTATTTACAAACATCTGTATCTCTTATAGTTTAAAAGTGTAGTGATTCTTCTCTTTTTTATTTGCCCTATTATTTGGAAGTAAAGCAAGTTTAAAAAGAGCATATATACCAATACTAAGCAACAAAAGTACCAATAACCAAATGAACATGATGCAAATCCTTGATTTCTGATACTACTAGTATCGACATCTCTATTAATCTATAAAGGAATATGTAATACCTAATGCTTGTAACTCTTTTTCAAAGAGTGAGAAAAAGTGTTCTACCTGTGTTTTTTCATAGCCACTCAAAGAGAGTTCCACCATCGCTTTATTATTGACAAACATAGGGAGTGAGGAGAGCTCTACATCCGAAGGTACGAGTTTCATAATATGTATGAGAGTGTTTTCACTCGTATTCGCAAGAAGTGTGAGACGAAACTTCTCTTTGGATGTAGCAAAATATTTCTCAATCGCACTGGCTATCATGGGATGTGCCATATTTGGAAATCCAGGGACAAAGAAATATCGATCTTCTAAGCTAAATCCAGACATATTATTGATGGGGTTTTGAAGAAGCGATGCATCTCTTGGCAAATCTGACATGTGGATACGATGAGGGTATGCTTCCTCGCCAAAACGCTCGATGATATCTGCTTCAAATTTTTTATGACGCATCAAAGCTTGGGATGTAAACACCTCTGCTGCAATCTCGCGGGTAAGGTCATCAGGTGTTGAGCCAATACCACCAAAAGAAAAAAGAATGGCATCAGGATCACTTTTGATAAGCGCATACGTTTTTTTAATGAGCTCTTTTTCATCTTTAATGATAAAAGAGGCAAAGATCTCATGGGAGTATTTTGTAAGCTCTGCTTGGACAAATTTAAAGTGTTTGTCTTCACGTCTGTTATTGAGGATCTCTGTGCCTATTATCACTACATAAAAGTTCATATTCTTTTTCCAATTTTTAGAGGATTGTATGCCAACTAAGGTTATGATTTCCTTAGTTAGAGTATCATTTCACAAATACGCAAAGGAAGTGAAAATGTCACAAATAAAAAAACTGCAAGAGCTTGTTACACAAGGGGTGATCCCAGATATCGATGAGAGACTCGATGAGATCTTTGAAGAGATTGCAGGAAATAAAGAAGCAAGCGAGGATGCAAAAGAGGAGATAGAAGAGCTTCGTGAGTTCAAAGATGATCTCAAAGACCTTTTAGAAGATATAAAAAATGGTGAGATCACAGAAGAGGAAGCCAAAGAGATCATTGATGATATTTTAGAAGCACAAAATGGCGAGGATGAAGAGCTCTAAGCAGGGTTGATTTTATAGTAGCTTTAACTAGATTGCACTATAATTCGCTCAACAAAAACAAGATAGGATTACAATGAGACTTATATTATTAGGAGCTCCTGGTGCTGGAAAAGGTACACAGGCTCAATTTTTGACGAAAAAATTCAACATCCCTCAGATCTCTACAGGAGATATGCTTCGCGCTGCTATTAAAGCGGGGACAGAACTAGGCAAGCAAGCAAAAGCTGCTATGGATGCTGGGCAACTTGTAACTGATGAGATCATTATCGGACTTGTAAAAGATAGAATTGCAGAGGATGATTGTAAAAATGGATATCTTCTTGATGGCTTTCCACGTACACTTCCTCAAGCAGATGCAGTAACCGAAGCAGGAATCGAGATCGATGCTGTGATCGAGATTGATGTTCCTGATTCTGAGATCGTTACACGTATGGCAGGGCGTCGTGCACACTTAGCGAGTGGAAGAACCTACCATATCGTGTATAACCCACCAAAAGTAGAAGGTAAAGATGATATTACGGGAGAAGATCTTGTACAGCGTGATGATGATAAAGAGGAAGTAGTTTTAGATCGCCTCAAAGTGTATCATGAACTCACACAACCACTTATTGGCTACTATAAAGATCAAGCAAGTAAAAACCCAAATATCAAATATATTAGAGTGGATGGTACAGCGCATATTGATGAAGTAGAAGCGGCTATCGTTGCACAGCTTGGGTAAAATCAAATACAGTTCGTCATTCCGGGCTTGACCCGGAATCTAATTAAAGTTTAGACTCTATAAATCTCTGCATAGTAGAGACAATCTCTTCGATTGTTCCCTCTCCACTTATCACTTCTAATTTATTTTGACTCTTATAAAAGCTCTCTATTGCTGCGAGTGGCTCCATATAAACTTTCATACGATTATCAAATACCTCTGTATTATCATCCGCACCGCGAGCACGTCCAAGCACTCTATCACGAGCTGTCTCTTCACTCACCGCTACTTCAATAACGCATAAGAGCTCAATATTTGCTTTTTCCTCTTGTAAAAAACTCTCTAGAGCTTCCATCTGCTCTACGCTTCTTGGATATCCATCTAAGATCACTACATCCGTAGGTGCTGATTTGATAGCTTTGACAATTGTTTGTATTGCAATAGAGATAGGAACGATAAGACCCTGAGAGATATACGAGTCGATCTCTTGACCAACCGCGCTTTTACTCGCTACCTCTGCACGAAGCATATCGCCTGTGGAGTAGTGAGTGATGGCATCATTGTTTTGTGCAATAAGCTGGGCATCTGTAGTTTTACCAGAGCCAGGAGCTCCGATAATCAAAAAGAGTTTTTTCATTATTTCGCTGACTCGCGTAGACGGATGTGAAGATCTCTGAGTTGATTGTTATCAACCGCACTTGGTGCTTTTGTTAGCACACAAGAAGCTTTTTGTGTTTTAGGAAAAGCAATAACATCACGAATGCTTGATTTTTTAGAGATAAGCATCATAAGTCTGTCAAATCCGATCGCAAAACCACCATGTGGAGGCGCACCAAATTTAAGAGCATCAAGTAAGAAGCCAAACTTCTCGCGCGCTTCCTCCTCTTCGATACCAAGAAGTTTGAATACCTCTTCTTGAATCGCTTCTTTGTGGATACGGATCGATCCACCACCAAGCTCTACACCATTGAGAACAATATCATACGCGATCGATTCGATCTCTTCTACATTCTCTTTGTCTGTATCTTTAGGCATTGTAAATGGGTGGTGAAGCGCTTTTACTTTTCCATCTTCTACCTCGAACATAGGAAAATCTACAACCCATACAAACTCAAATCTATTCTCATCTACAAGATTCATCTTCTCATGTTCAGCAATAAAGATTCTAAAGCGCCCCATGTAATCAAGTACTGTCTTTTTATCACCTGCTCCAAAGAACACCACATCACCAACTTCAAGCTCTGTACGCTCGATAATAAGTGCGATATCCTCTTCGCTAAAGAATTTAATAAGTGGACCTTTGAGCCCATCTTCTTTGAGTTGGAAGTATCCAAGACCACCTGCACCAAATTTACGTACAAAGTCTTCAAAACTTTTCATCTCACGCTTTGAAAAGATAAGATCTGCACCTGGAACTTTAAGCGCTTTGATACGGTTTGTATGGGGATGTTTTGCAATATTTGAGAAGATCTCATTATCACATCTCTCAAAAATATCGATCACATCTACCATTTTAAGATCATAACGAAGATCTGGCTTATCTGAACCATACCACTCCATAGCATTATGGTATGTGATACGGTTAAATGGAGGTTTTACATCCACATCACACGCAGCAAACATCGCTGTGAGAAGGTCTTCAGCAACCTTGATCACATCCTCTTGATCACAAAAGCTCATCTCGACATCTATTTGAGTAAATTCAGGCTGGCGATCTGCTCTTAGGTCTTCATCTCTAAAACATTTTGCGATCTGAAAATATCTATCGAACCCACCTACCATCAAAAGCTGTTTGAAAAGCTGAGGCGATTGTGGAAGGGCATAAAACTCTCCACTGTGAACACGCGATGGCACAAGATAATCTCTTGCTCCCTCTGGAGTTGATTTTGTTAATATAGGCGTTTCTACCTCTAAAAATCCGTTTGCATCGAGAATATTACGTGCTGCGATCGCTGCTTTTGAACGAAGACGAAATGTTTCATACATATCAGGGTCTCTTAGTTCGAGATAACGATATTTAAGTGTTGTCTCTTCACCAACACTTTTATCACCTATCACAAATGGAAGCGGAGCACTTTTGTTTTCTATAATAAGCTCTTCTACAACGATCTCGATTGCTCCCGTTTTGAGGCGTGGGTTTACAAGCCCTTCACCACGATGGCGCACCTTTCCTTTTGCTATCAAAACAAATTCATCACGAATCTTGTCTGCAACTTTGTGCGCTTCTTTGCTATCTTCTGGATCACATGTAAGCTGAATAAGACCTGTCTTGTCTCTAAGGTCGATAAAAATAATCCCACCATGGTCGCGATAACTGTTTGCCCAACCAGTTAAAACAACATCTTCTCCTACATTTTTTTCGGTTAAATCTGTACAGTAATGTGTTCTCAAAATATGGAGTCCTATCAAAAAATTTTCGCAATTATAGCGAAAATAGGCTTAGAGGATTTAGAAGCGAAAAACTTTTTTGTATTGCAATTTGCAATATTTTTTTCTTTTTGAATGAAAAAGTGTATAATCACTTCAAATTTAGACAGCGAGAGAGATTTTGAAAAAAGATATTAAAAATGTTGGTTTTGTTTTGCGACCATCGACACCAAAACTCAAAGAAGATTTTTATAAACTCAAAGAACTTTTTATCTCTCATGGGGTTGGAGTTTATATAGATAGTATCAGCGGCGGGATGATCGGTGTGATGGGGATGCAGTTTGAACTTTTATGCGAAAAGTGCGACATTCTCGTCTCTTTAGGGGGTGATGGCACACTTATCTCGACGGTGAGACGTTCATTTGAGCACAATATTCCTGTACTTGGGATCCATGCGGGAAATCTAGGCTTCTTAGCAGATGTAAGTATCGAAGAGGTTGAGTCGTTTATCCCTAAACTCCTTGCTGGTGAAGTGCGTATGGATGAGCGAGCAGTCTTAGAGGTCAAGCTCGTGAAAAACCAACACGAGATATATATGTACGCTTTTAATGACGTAGTTCTCACACGCCCCTCGATCTCTAACATGATCCATATCGAAACATTGGTGGATAAAAAGCCTTTTAACACCTACTACGGGGATGGTGTGATCGTGGCAACGCCTACGGGATCGACTGCCTATAATCTCTCTGCTGGAGGACCTGTACTTTTTCCTCTCACCGATGTCTTTGCACTTACACCTATTTGCCCGCACTCACTCACCCAAAGACCTGTAGTGCTTCCTGGAACGTTTTCTATAGAGATGAAGACCCCAGAAAATAGAGCAACACTCATCATTGATGGGCAAGATATGCACGAGATCGGTGTAGATGACAGCATCCATATTAAACTCTCATCGAAAAAGGCAAATTTGATCCACAGAGAAGCATTTAACTATTTTGATGTCTTAAAACAAAAACTGAGCTGGGGAGAATAAACTTTGATTGAACGTTTTTACTTAAAAGATTATCTGAGTTTTAAAGAGGTGGAGATGGAGCTCTCCTCTGGGCTAATCGTTTTTACAGGACCAAGTGGAAGTGGAAAATCGATTCTGATGAACTCTATTTTGGCGTCTGTGGGCTTGAGTGGATGTGAGGCTTCTTTATGTGAATCTCAGGTCTCATGGGAGATCAAAGAGGAGGAGTTTGGGATTGAAAATGATGAGATCAATGTCTTTAAACATATCAAAAAAGAGAAATCTCGCTATTTTGTCAATAACCAAAGTGTTTCAAAGAAAAATATCCATCTTTTAAGTAGTGACTATCTCAGACATTTGAGTCTCAAAGATTTTAGCGACTTTGAAAATGAAAACCTTTTAGAGATACTCGATCTTAGAGTAGCCAAAAAGACAAAATCGATCACAAATCTCAAAGCAAAGCTCAAAGAAAGCTTTGTAGAGCATAGAAAAGTCAAGGCAGAGCTCACACAACTTGAAGATGAAGAGAGACGTATCGTAGAGCTCAAAGAGTTTGCAGCTTTTGAGATCGCCAAGATAGAAGATGTCGATCCAAAACCATCAGAAGATGAAGAGCTTATGGAGATAAAAAAAGAGCTCTCCAAAAAAGAGAAAGTGCTAGAGAAGATAGAACTTGCCAATGCTCTTTTTGAGCATGAGCATCAAGTGAGTCTCGCCTTAGAAGCTTTGGATGTAGAGAGCTCTTTTTTTGATGATGCGATGAATCAGCTTCGCGCTGTGTTTGATACAGCCCAAGAGCGCTTTGAGTCTTTGGATGAGATAGATATAGAAGATATTCTCAATCGTATCGAAGAGCTAAGTAATCTCAAACGACGTTATGGAAGCATAGAAGAAGCACTGGAATATAAAGAGCAAAAAAAGCTTGAACTTCAAAAATATGAAAATATTGAGATCCAAAAAGAGAGCCTTGTCCAACAAGAGCTTTTGCTCCGTAACGAGTTAGAGAAGCTCGCAGAAGATCTGAGCGTTTTACGTAAAGCAGAACTTGGCTCTTTTGAAGCTGATCTCAATCGCTATCTCAAAGAGCTTTATCTAAGAGAAGCCGATGTTGCACTCCAAGAGAGTGATCATAGCCTGCTTGGCAAAGATACGATGGTGCTTCGTCTTCAAAACACAGAGCTTCAAAAGATAAGTACTGGAGAGTTTAATAGATTGCGCCTTGCAGTTTTGGCGCTCAAAGCTGAAAATATGACAAAAAATGGTGGGGTGTTGATGCTCGATGAGATCGATGCAAACCTAAGTGGAGAGGAGTCGATGAGTGTTGCAAAAGTACTCAGACATCTCTCCAAACATTTTCAGATCTTTGTGATATCGCATCAGCCACAACTTACATCGATGGGAGATCAGCACTTTTTGGTACATAAACGTGGAGACGAATCTTTTGTAACAGAACTCGAACAAGACAAGAGAGTTGAAGAAATCGCGCGTATCATTAGTGGTGAAAACATCTCAAAAGAGGCAAAGAACTTTGCAAAAGAGCTACTTGAAGGTTCTAAATGTGCCTTGTGATCTCGGCAATATTATTTTTTCTAAGTTACAATTTCTTTGAAACAAACAATCTCATCTTAGCATTTGCAAGCCTTTCTCTAGGGCTTGGTTTTATTTTTTTGATGCTAAGAAACATTGTACAAACAAAGCGAAGAAGAGAGGAGCAAAAGCGTGATAATTGACACCCATATACATCTTGACCATGACAAATACGAAGAGGATCTCCAAGAGGTGCTCCAAAGAGCAAGACAAGGGGATGTAAAGCGTTTTGTGATCCCTGGTGCTGATCCAAAAACACTCCAAAGAGCCATTGAAGTGTGTGAAGCAAATGATGATGTGTTTTTTGCTGTAGGGATTCATCCCTATGACATAGAGTCTTTTGCAGATTTTGATTTTACTCCATTTATCTTACATCCCAAGTGTGTGGCTATTGGCGAATGTGGACTTGATTATTTTCGTCTTGAAGGGGATGAAGAAGCAAAACAAAAAGAAAAAGATCTCCAACAAGAGGTTTTTAGAGCTCAGATTCGACTCGCAAAAAAGTACAAAAAACCTCTTATTGTCCATATTAGAGATGCTTCGAGAGATTCTAAAGCTATTTTACTCGAAGAGAGTGCAGCTGAAGTTGGAGGAGTTTTGCATTGTTTTAATGCTGATGAGGAGCTCTTAAGTCTTGCAAATGAGGGGTTTTATTTTGGTATTGGGGGTGTTTTGACCTTTAAAAATGCCAAAAAACTTGTCAATGTTTTGCCAAAGATTCCTCAAGACAAACTCGTTATAGAAACAGATGGACCTTATCTCACTCCAACTCCCCATAGAGGGGAAAGAAATGAGCCACTTTATACAAAACTCATAGCAGCAAAAATGGCAGAACTCCTAGAAAAAGATCAAGAGCAGATAGAAGAGTTAACGACCAAAAATGCATTACAGCTATTTGATATTTCTTAATATTAAATTAGCTTTTTGCTCTTTTTACGCGTAAATTAATTTTATTTTTGGTAAAATCTAAGCTTTTAAAATTTCAATTAAAAGTTGCTTATGATCAAATCAATATTTTTAACCTTACTACCTGTCTTCTTAACCGCGAGTCTTATTAATAATTCAAATCATAACAAAGAGATATCTCTTTTAGAATCGTTTGACATTAGCGAGTCATTTCTTTATGACCCTATCATGAATGATATGCGTAATAAAAACAACGCTGTATATAAAGATCAACATTTTTTTAAAGCGATGGATGAAGCGTATCTGTTTATCCCTGCTATTAAAAATATCCTTGTAGAGCAGGGCGTACCCCTTGAATTTTTGTATCTTGCTATGGCAGAATCCAATTTTTCAAGCAGAGCATATTCTAAAAAGCAGGCCTCAGGTCTTTGGCAGTTTATGGCAGCAACTGGAAAGCTTTATGGGCTCAAGATCGATCAATATGTTGATGAGCGAAGAGACCCTATCAAATCAACTAGAGCTGCTGCAAAATATCTCTCTTATCTTCATGATAAATTTGGAAAATGGTACTTAGCTGCAATTGCTTATAACTGTGGAGAGGGGCGACTCTATCGTGCTATACAAAAGGCAGGGAGTGATGAACTTCATGTTTTATTAGATGAAGATAAGAAGTACATCCCAAGAGAGAGTCGTTACTACATCCGTAAGATCGTAGCGCTTGCACTTGTTGGAAATGATGAAGATTATATGCTCAGCAGCGAGTATGAGCACCTCTTAAATCGTGCGAGTGCCTACTCGATCTCTACCGTGCACCTCTCAAGTGGAGAGCTTCTTCCAAGAGTCTCAAAGCTTTTAGGCGTGCCACTTCATGATCTTAAAAATCTCAATCGCCATCTCAAATATGATTTTGTACCCCCTTATCCACAAGGGTATAATATCTACATCCCATACATCAAGCTCTCAGAATTCAAGCAAAAATATCAAAAAGAATCGATTGCCAAAATCTATAAGGTTCACCTTGTAGAAAAAGGGGACAATCTCTCTTATCTTGGGAAAAAATATGGGGTGAGCTATAAGATGATCATGGATTTTAATAAGCTCAAATCATCCACTTTGAGCCTGAAACAAAAGCTCATCATCCCTATCCCTAAAAAGATCCAAGAACAAAAGAGAAAAGCACCTTTTTACTATTCTGTAAAACAAGGAGACACTCTCGCTTCTATCTCGAAAAGCTACAAAGTGAGTGTCGATGCGATCAAGATCAAGAACTCTTTGACGAACAATCTTATACGTGTAGGTGATAGGTTAAAGATCTATGAATAAAACTTTTGTTGTATCTACTCTTTTGATCACTCTTCTTTTTCAAGGGTGTAGTACTCGCGGGAAACGTGCTTATGTCAAATATGATGCGCCAAGTAGTTCTCAGACCTATTCAGAAAACAAGCACGCCCATAGTGCTCAGATGGATAAAAAAACCTACTCACATCCCACGATGCGCCCTTATGTGATCCGTGGAATTCGCTACCATCCTACAGTTGTGAGTGTGGGTGATAGATTTAAAGGAAATGCAAGCTGGTATGGACCTGACTTTCATGGCAAGCTTACATCCAATGGTGAGACCTATAATATGTACGCTATGACAGCTGCCCATAAAACATTACCAATGAATACGATCGTAAAAGTGACCAACCTCAATAATGGGCTCACAACTGTTGTGCGAATTAACGATAGGGGTCCTTTTATTGCAACAAGGATTATAGATCTCTCTAAAACAGCTGCATCCAAGATCGATATGATCAAGGCTGGAACCGCGCCTGTTACATTAGAGATCTTAGGTTTTCAAACAAAAGGGAGCAAAAAGATCCCTACAACAAAAGAGCTTGAAGCAAATCCACAGAAAAAATCTTCTGCTGGTGTTTATGCTCTACAGATCGGTTCTTTTTCTAATATAGAGGGCGCGATCAAAACACAAGAGAAATACAATAATAAAGATGGCTATAAAACAGTTATCAAAGATATTCAGGGTGATCACGGTAGAATGTTCAAAGTATGGCTCAAAGGCTTTCAAAGTGAAGAGGAAGCAAGAGATTATCAGTCTCAAGGACACTTTGAGAGCTCATTTATAATTATGGAGGATTAATATGATCACAAAAACGAGAAAAACAAAAGAAACAGATATCACCATCTCTTTGGATGTAGCAGGTACAGGAAAGAGCAATATAAACACAGGCGTTGGATTTTTAGATCATATGCTTGAGAGCTTTGCAAAGCACTCTCTTATTGATCTTGAGATCTCATGCGTGGGTGATACTCATATTGATGATCACCACAGTGTAGAGGATGTTGGGATCGTTCTTGGTGCTTTATTTGCCGAAGCGATCTATCCTGTGCAAAATATGGAACGTTTTGGAAGTGCAAATATCGTAATGGATGAGGCGTGTGTGAGCTGTGATCTTGATCTTAGCAATCGCCCTTTTCTTGTTTATGAAGTAGAGCTTAGTGGCAAAGTGGGGCAATTCGATACAGAGCTTGTTGAGGAGTTTTTCCGCGCCTTTGTTTTAAACGCAAGGATCTCTACACATATTATCGCTCTTCGTGGAAGAAATAGACACCATATCATAGAGGCCTCTTTTAAAGCACTCGCAGTTGCACTTCGTAGAGCGATGGCAGAGAATAAAAGAACTGGGATTCCAAGCACAAAAGAGGTTTTATGATCAAGCTTCTTGTTTTGGATGTAGATGGGTGTATGACCGATGGTAAGATCATCTACGATAATAATGGCCTAGAATCCAAACAGTTCAATGTCAAAGATGGACTTGGGATCACTTCATGGCTCAAACTTGGCAATGAGATCGCTATCATCACAGGGAGAGATTCGCGTATCGTCGCAAACCGCGCAAAGGAGCTTGGGATCAAGCATCTTTATCAAGGGGTCAAAGATAAGCAAGCTAGACTCAAAGAACTTGTAGAATCTCTTCATATTGGTTTAAACGAAGTGGCAGCTATTGGAGATGATCTCAATGATTACCATATGCTTAGCTTAGTTGGACACAGCTTTACACCAGCCAATGGGGTCAAAGAGATCCAAAGTATCGTTACCACTGTTTTATCAAAAGAGGGTGGTGATGGTGCCGTGCGAGAGATGATCGATATTCTTATTGATAAAAATAAACAAAGAGATCAATTTATGGCTGTTTGGATATGAATATAAACTTTATTTTCATCGCCATCTCTTTGGGGCTTTTGATGATATTTTTTCTTTTTAAGCCTATGGAGATCAAACAAGATGATTATGGAGAGGTCCCTCTTTTTGAGATACAAGATTTTACTCTTTATGAGCTCACCGAGCTTGGACTCAACACCTTTATGAAAGGCAATGAGGGGACACGCTATAGCAACCGATATGAAGTACAAAAGATCAATTACACAGATAATTCACAAGAATATCTTGCCAATATGGTTGCAAATGAGGGTGTATATAAAAATGAGATCGTTGATTTAAAAGGGGATGTCGTTTATACAAGAGAGGATGGGTTTACCTTTCAGACACAAATTGCAAGCTATAATAAAAAAACAAGCATTGCTTTGGCAAAAACTGATTATGTCTCTTTTCTTGGAGAGGATCAGGTACGTGGCACATGGCTCAAATATAATAATAAAACATCTATAGCACATTCAAAAAATGTGGATGCTATCTATCAAATTCAAGAGGATAAAAAATGAAACAACTATTAATGATCTCTTTGCTCACCTCCCTTATCTGTGCAAACGAGCTCAAGATCAAAGCAAATCTCTTTAACACAGACCAAAAAACAGGCGTCTCGATCTTTGAGGGAGATGTCAATATACAAAAAGCTCAAGATGAGCTCAATGCGAGCAAAGTCACTGTCTATATCAACGAAAACAGAGAACCCACAAAGTTTGTTGCACAAGGGAATGTCTCTTTTTTTATCGTAACAGAGGAGGGCGCCCACTACAAAGGAAAATCGCAAGAAGCAATCTACTTTCCTCAAAAAAAAGAGTATCATTTCTTTAGAAATGTAAATCTCAAACAACTCGATGATAACAAAGAGATTACAGGGGATGAAGTGGTGCTCAAAAGTATTGAGGGCACAGCGTATGCAAAAGGTGCTGAGAAAGAGCCTGTGATTATGATATTTAATCTAAAAGAGAAAGAAAAGGAGGCAGAGTAATGGTAGATATAGTTGATGCAAAATTTGTTACATCCGCTCCAAATATTGCAGCTGCCCCAGAGTCAGAGCAACACAACGAAGTGGTCTTTATGGCGCGCAGTAATGTAGGAAAAAGCTCGCTTTTAAATGCACTTACAAATCATAAAGGCTTGGCTAAAGTCTCTTCTACACCAGGAAAAACAAGGCTTATCAACTATTTTGATGTAACCTTTTTAGATAGAGAGAGCGCTACGAAAAAAGAAGCAAAGTTTGTGGATCTTCCTGGTTTTGGGTATGCAAAAGTCTCCAAATCGATCAAATACGATTGGGAAAAAAACCTCACAGACTATATCGCACAAAGAGAGCAGATCAAACTCTTTATCCACTTGATAGATTGTAGACATCCACACTTAGATATAGATACCTCTGTGAGTGAATTTTTAGTTGATAACACAAAAGAGGGGCAATATATCTTGCAGATATTTACCAAAATAGACAAGCTCAATCAAAAAGAGCAAAATGCTCTGAGACGTGAGTTTCCAGAAGCACTTATGGTCTCAAGCTCGAAAAAAAGAGGTCTCTCAAAAGTGGTTCAAGTGATCTATGATATCTTAGAGGATAAGGTCGAAGATGCAGATTGAGTATGTCAAAGCAAAGCTTAGCAATATTCAAGAGATGCAAAACCTGGTCACTCCAGAGGTAGAATCTGGGATCATCCTTGCAAGAAGTAATGATGAGATCGCAACAAATATTCGCTCCTATACCCTTGCATACCTAGAGAGTGAGCTTGTTGGTTTTTGCGCTTTGCATATTCATACATCCTATCTTGCTGAGATTCGCTCTTTGATTGTCAAAAATGGACTCAGAGGTCAAAAAATAGGGGAGGGACTTGTAAAAAAATCCCTCGAAGAAGCTACATCCCTTGGTCTTCAGAGAGTTTTGGTCTTGACCTACAGACAAGCTTTTTTTGAGAGATTAGGCTTTGTAGAGATCCCAAAAGAGTCCTTGCCTGAACAAAAGATTTGGGCTGATTGTATTAAATGTAAACATTTTCCAGTATGCAACGAAGTATCATTAATCAAAAACCTTTAGCGACATCTTTGTATGTTGCTTTTTTTATCCTCTATATTGGTCTGAGCAGTATCCATCTTTTTTTACCTCCACTTTTTGCAGTGCTTTATGTTCTTTTTTCAAGAGCGCTCAAAAGAGAAGACACCTTCGCTATTATTCTCGTCTCTTTATGTCTGATCATTTTTGAAGCAGAAAAAGATTATCTTCTCTTTAGTAGTGTTATCTATTTTGTACTGATCTATAAGCTCGTGATTCCTAAATTCTCAAAGAACTTTAGCTGTAGATGGTGTATCAATCTTGCGACTATTATGACGGTTTATTTGGGGTACTTTCTCTTTTTGTCCCTTTTGTCCAATATCTTTCTTTTACCTATTCCAGATATGAGCTATTTTTTGATCTACTATATCATCATTGAGTTTTTTATCGTGAGTGTCTTATGAAGATAAAGTTTATTCTTGCTGTTTTTATCTCGCTGTGGTTGATGCTCATCGTACGTGTGTTTTATCTGGCTGTAGAGTCTAATACATACTACGAGCAACTCTCCTATAATAATACGGTCAAATCTGAACTTATAGCACCTGTAAGAGGTGAGATCGTTGATAGAAATAACAACCCTATCGCCATTAATAAGCTCGGTTTTAAGATACAGCTTCGCCCCCATCTTCTCTCTAAAAAAGAACGACATATTTTTGATGAGGAGATAGAAAACCTCCTCAAAGTTCTCCCAAGCCTTAACAAAGAGAAGCTGATCAAAAATTACAAGAAAAAAGATTCGTACTACAACCATGATTTTATCGATATTGTAAGCTTTATCTCCTATGAAGAGATCCTTCCTGTTTACACTCTTCTTAATCTCAGAAAAAACCTCAAGATCATCTCTGCGCCAAAGAGATACTACCCATACCACGAGATCGCTGCGCACTCTATAGGGTATGTTTCTCGTGCAAACAAAAAAGATATCAAAGATGATGCACTCATCGAACTTATCGGCTATACAGGTAAAACAGGGGTAGAGAAATACTACAACACCTATCTGCAAGGAGAAGCAGGAGAGCGTGAGATCAAGGTCAATGCCAACAATCAAGAGATCGAGGAGCTCTCCTACAAAAAATCTATCGAGGATAGTAAGCTCACGCTGAGTATCGATATGGAGCTACAAAAATATATCTCCTCTTTATTTGCACATAAAGCAGGGGCTGTGATCGTTATGGATGTTAATGGAGCGATCCTCTCAGCGAGTAGCTATCCAGAGTACAATCTCAACACTTTTGTCTCTGGAATCTCTTATGAAGACTGGGACAAACTCTCCAATAGTCTTGATAAACCTTTTACCAATAAACTGGTCAACGGGCTTTATCCCCCAGGTTCTGTTATTAAAACAGGCTTAGGGCTTTTGTATATCACAACAGATCTCGATGAGCATTGGAGCGTGAATTGTGAATCATCGCTTCCTTTGGGTGGAAGGATCTTTCGTTGTTGGAAACAAAGAGGGCATGGAGCTACGGATGTAAGAAAAGCGATACGTGAGAGTTGCGATGATTACTTTTACAAAGGTAGCCTTATTGTAGGGAACAAAAAGATGAGTGAAGGTCTGATCCGCTATGGTCTTGGACAAAAAACAGGGGTCGATCTTCCAAATGAATTTATCGGGATCGTTCCTTCTAGGGACTGGAAAAGAAAAAAATACAATCGCTCTTGGAATGTAGGGGAGACGGTCAATATGTCGATTGGGCAGGGTGACTTTTTGACCACACCGATGCAGATCGCACAATTTACCGCACTTATGGCTACAGGCAAACTTCCTACACCCCATTTTGCTCAAAAGATTGGTGAAGAGGTCTATCAAAGTAGCATTGCCGATGTACTAAGCCCTGAAGAGAAGCGTAAGCTCCCTTTGATCCAAAAAGCGATGTATGAGGTGTGTAACTATCCAAGTGGTACAGCAACAGGTTATCTCAACTCCAAGGTCACCATTGCAGGAAAAACAGGAACAGCTCAGGTTGTAGGTATCTTACAAGATATTGAGGAGCGTGAGCTCGAACATGAGATGGAGTACTATACGCGTTCACACGCTTGGTTTACAAGCTATGGACCTTATAGAGATCCTCAGTATGTTGTGATGGTTATGGTAGAGCATGGAGGGCATGGTGGAGCTGCTGCGGGGGGAATTATCTCTAAGATATACGATAAGCTTTTAGAGTTAGAATATATCAAATGATCCTACATCCCAAGGGATGTAGAAGTTTTATGCAAGTGAATTTTGTAAGAAGAGTGCGAGAATAATAAGTAAAAAGATCCCGCCTGCTTTGTTGTAGAGTTTGTTTGCAAGAATAAAGACAAGAGCGATAGATGCTGCTGCCATAATAAAAAGATCAAACTGTGTTGCTTTGAGATCAATTGCCAGAGGGCTTAAGAGTGAAGCTGCTCCTAAAACCATAGAAAAATTCGCAACGTTTGAGCCAATAATATTTCCAATGCTCATCTCAGCATTTCCCTTTTTAATAGCTACAAGAGAGACAAGATCGGAAGAGCACA
>JAVETX010000078.1:0-3849 GCA_034005845.1 Sulfurimonas sp.
ACGTTTGCAGGAATAATCATTCTCCCACGTGCGATCTCACTACGAACAAGCTCAGGAGACAAATCTTCTATTTTTGCTATATACTCCATCTCTTCTGTGATAATTCCCTGCTTTGCGTAATACATTTGCGTACGCACAGGGTCATTTTCACGCTTTTTTACCCATGAAGCTCTCATATTTTCTCCTAAATTTTAAACTGTTTCATTCATTTCTAAACGTTTGTCTTGTTATGGAAATATAATCAAAAAAGGTTAATCTATTATTAAGTATCAAAATTGCTTCTTTTTTTTAGCTAAATAGACGAAATATTTCAAAATTTACACACTAAGCAAGAGAAAAAAAAGCTTTTAATATGTATAATTTCGTAACACTTTTCTTAAATAGGAGTCTATTTGTCGGATTTAACACTTGTTTTACTCGCAGCGGGGAACTCCTCGCGCTTTGAGTTAAACGTTAAGAAGCAATGGCTAAGAATAGGGCATGAGCCTTTATGGCTTTTTGTAGCAAAACGATTGGAAAAAACAGCTCTATTTGAGAGAATCATCATCACCTCAAACCCGCAAGATCTGCACTATATGAAAAGTTTTGCAGACTTCACATTTATAGAGGGGGGCACATCGAGAGGTGCATCATTACAAAATGCTCTCAAAGAGGTGAACACAGAGTATGTACTTGTAAGCGATATTGCACGTGCTTGCATCAGTGAAGAGTTTTTACACACAATACTCTCACATAAAGGTTTAAGTGACTGCATTGTCCCTTATCTCAAGGTAAGCGATACGATCGTCTATGAAGACGCTACGATAGATAGAGACAAGGTTAAGCGTATCCAAACGCCGCAGCTCTCTCGTACACAAGTTCTCAAAGACGCACTTGCGCGTGATCTTGATTTTACCGATGAGAGCAGCGCTATTGTCGCAAATGGCGGAAAGAGAGCCTTTGTTTTAGGGGAAGATGATGCCCATAAAATCACCTACATCCAAGACCTCAAAAAGATCCCCTGCCTGAGTGCGCCCGCATCGGACACTCTGAGTGGCACAGGCTTGGATGTACACGCTTTTGATGACAAAGGTGAGATGTTTTTGTGTGGAGTCAAAATAGAATCTGATTTTGGATTCAAGGCTCACAGTGATGGGGATGTAGCGATCCACGCTCTCATCGATGCACTTTTAGGAGCCTCAGCGATGGGTGATATTGGCACCCTCTTTCCTGATAACGATGCACAGTACAAAGGGATTGATTCTAAAAGGCTTTTAGAGAATGTTGTCTCAAAGCTTGAAGAGTTTGGCTTTGTAATCATCAATGTTGATGTTACAATAGCGGCGCAAACTCCAAGGCTAGCAAAATATAAAGAAGAGATGAAGAAAACTATTGCCAAAATTTTACATATTGAAAACTATATGGTCAATATCAAAGCAACAACAACGGAAAAACTAGGTTTTGTAGGACGCAGCGAAGGTGTCGCTGTACTTGCAAACGCAAATTTAAAATATTTTGATTGGACAAAGATTTGAAGATACTAATTATAGAAAACGAAGTTTATTTAGCCCAGAGTATAGCCACAAAGCTAGGTGAATTAGGACATATATGTGAAATGTGTACGTCCACAAGAGATGCTATCAAAAGTGCGAACTATGATGTAGTATTGCTCTCAACAAATATCAATGGACAAGATTTCAATCCTGTCATCGATACCTTTAAAAATTCGATCATCATCCTCATGGTCTCTTATATTAGTAACGATACCGTCTCCAAACCTCTAAGTGCAGGGGCAAAAGACTATATTCTCAAACCTTTTATGATAGAGGAGCTGATCCGAAAGATCAACCACTATCAAGACTATGAAAAACTCAAAAAGCGTAACGAAGCGTATGAGAAATATCTCAACCACAGCTTTGCAAATATCGAAAAGATCGTCCCTGAAAAAGAGGAAGATATCGAACTTCCCCTTTTTATCTCTTCGAGCTTTCAAAAACATGCGGACGCTTTTGCCTTTAAATATGCGAACAAAAAGAATGTGCCTATCTATTTTATCTCACTGAGTGATCCAAAAGCGATGAGTGAGATCGCATCTATCCCACACAATGCTATCATCTACATTATCGATTATCAGGTATTAAAAAAGAGCGAGCGAACTGCTTTGTGTGAGATGATCGCTGATAAACAGGCTATAATAGCAAGTAGTGATAAGATAGATGAAACTGATTTTCGTGTCATAGAGATCAAGAGTGATAATAATGTCTTTGACCACGGGGAGATTCTCCCTATTGAAGATTATGTGAAATTTATTGTACTCAACTATCAAAATAAATTTCCGGATACGGAACTCTCCAAAAAATTAGGTATTTCGCGTAAAAGCTTATGGGAAAAGAGAAAAAAGTATGACATCATCAAGAAAAAATAAAACGATCTATATTGATAAAGAGGCGACCTCTGCTCTAGATCTTGTCAAAGATGGTCTTTTATATCCTGTAACAAAACTTATGGGTCAAGAGGAGAGTCAAAGAGTTTTAGAGACAGGGCTTATCAATGGAAAGACCTTCCCTTTTCCATTTATCCTTGCACCCTCTGGCAAAAGAAATGCCCAGGTGATCCAGTCTCTTAAAGTAGGCGAAGAGGTCACACTTATCTGTGAAAATGAGCCTTATGCTACACTAGTGATCGATGAAGTATTTGCTATTGACCCGCAAGTGCGTACACGTCAGATATACGGTACAGCAGATCTTTCTCACCCTGGTGTTATGAACACGATCAAAAGAATAGGAAACTGGGCAATTGCTGGGGAATATACACGTATCAATCCTAAAAAAAATGAAAATATTCAAAAGATCCAAGAGGCAAAGCAGATCCTCAATGCCAAGAGGATCAAATCTTTGGTGATGGCGGCAAACCCTTTGCACCGCGCTCATGAAAAGCTAATTCGTCAAGCTTTGGATACGACAGATCTGCTCGTGATCTTTTTACTCAAGCCATATAATAGTGCAAACCTTAGCTATGAGATTCGTCGTGAAACGCTTGATTATTTTATCAGCAACTATCTCCCAAAAAGCCGTGTGGTTGTTGTCCCATTAGAAAATAGCTACATCTTTGCAGGGTACAACGAGATCATCCTTGACGCTCTTGTGGCAAAAAACTATGGATGTGATGTACTCACGGTTGGAAGAAACCATGCAGGGCTTGGGATGTTTTATGATTGTAACTCTAACAAGTCGATCGTAGATAAAGTGGTAGGGATCGATCTTGAGATCGAGATCGCAAGTGAGTATGTTTATTGTGACAAATGTACAACACTTGTGAGTACGAACACTTGTCCACATGGGCAACACCACCAAATCTCTTACCATTCAGACTCTATTTTAGAGCTCTTAGAGTTAGGTCTTTTGCCACCTGCTGTTTTGATTCGCAAGGATATCTCAGCATTTGTACTCTCCAAAATCTTGCCAAATCGATTTAAAAACCTAGAGAAGCTCTATTATGATCTCTTACCCGTGGGTGGCTTGCTAGAAGAGCACACTGAACACGATTTTTACCTCGAACTTATGAAGCTTTACCAAACTACTTCTCTTACATAGGATAGATATGAACTACTTTTTTATAACCCTTGGATACAGCGGACTCTCCCCAAAAGCACCGGGGACAGTTGGAAGCTTTGTTGCCCTTTTACTCGGTATGCTTTTTCTTATCTCCTTTGGTGCACAAACACTTTTTTTAGCAACAGTACTTATTAGCATCATCGCGATTAAAGCGATTGACACATACGAAGCAAAGACAGGGATCCATGATGATAAACGTATCGTGATCGATGAACTCGCTGGGATGTGGTTTGCCCTGAGTGTGGCACCTGCGATG
>JAVETX010000079.1:0-3762 GCA_034005845.1 Sulfurimonas sp.
ATGATCAATGACAGTTAAGTCTTTTTTCATCCTCTCAAACTTTTCTTATTGTGCCTCATTAGTCTATCTTTTTTCGACACTTTTAATTATACGATGACACAGAGGAATCATCCTGAACTTCGTTTTTGTTATCCTCAATTTCGATTCCGTCATTCTTAACTTCGCTTCCGTCATCCTGAACTTGATTCAGGATCTAAGTCCTGCAAGAAGTCTAGTATAAGGTATTTGTAGTAAAATAACACTCATTAAAACTAGGATGGCAGAGATGGAAAAGATAGACGGGATTGGATACTCTAAACCACAGGTTGTACTCTTACAAGAGACGGGAATAGGTGTAGCTGAGACCGCCGCTCGGACATGTTATGACAGTTTTAATAACAGTGAGAACGATGTTATACGACATTTGGAATCTACTCTTCCTGATCCTCTCATGTGTGAGCAGATCAACTCTTTAGAGGATTCAAACCTTCTTGATGATCTTGCTTGGACCTATTTTCACCACTCTATTTTAGAACATGCAAATCTGAGCTATTTGGTACGTGGAACGAGTCGCGGTGTGCTTCAAGAGCATGCGCGTCACCGCATCCAAGCGATCAGTGTTCGCTCTACACGCTATACCATGAGCTCGATCATCAACGCTTTTGTTGCTTCCCAGCACTCCGCAGAATATGGCAAAGCTTTTTTCATAGAGAAGATCTTAGGTTTTGATATGTTTGTAACTTCGGATGTAGAGTACAACAAGATAGAGATCTCTGGGATGTATGATAAGCTTCATTATCAAGCTTCACAGGTTGAAAACTTTGAAGAGTTGGCAGTGGCAAAGAGTTCACTTGCTTTGCTAGAGCTCCACGAGGGAAATAGTGAGGCGCTTTTTGAAGCACTCGAAGCAGGAAAGAAAAAACGCAATGTGGGAGATGCTTTTAAGCATATCATCACCGATAACGTCAAGGTAGATATGGTGGTGACTTTTAATCTCAGAAGTCTCAAAAACTACTTTACACTTCGTGATAGTGGGGCGGCTTATTTTCAAATACGATGGCTCGCACAAGAGATGATGCGCGTTACCCCGACAAAATATCTCGATCTTATAGTCAAGAAAAAATAGGAGTCAAAGATGATAAAAGTACTACTAACAGGGTGTGTTGTGTTATTACTCAGTGGATGTTCTTATTTCACTATCAATGCAACGATGTGTGATGAGATAGCGTCTGACCCACACGCAAATGTTCCAAAAGAGTGTCGTAAATATAGCGAAGAGGATGCACAAAAAGCATTTGACAAAGCGGATAAAAAACAAAGTAGTGAAGAGATTCTCAAGTTTGATATCCAAGAAAAAGAATAAAGGAAAAGAATGAGCGTAGAAGAGAGAAGTGGCGGTATTTGTGAACTGTGTGGAAGTAGTGAGGGCTTGAGTGCATACGAAGTAGCACCTTCAGATGGAAGCGATGAGCAGAGTGTTTGTTTGTGTCAAGTGTGTAGAGATCAGATAGAGAGTGGTGAACTTGATGCAAATCATTTCAACTGCCTCAATGATAGTATGTGGAGCGAAGTGAGTGCTGTTAAGGTGCTTTCATACAGACTTCTAAGCGAGCTTGGACGTCAAGATCTTCTGGATATGATCTATCTTGAAGAGGATGAAAAAACATGGGCTGAGGCTGGAATGCAAAGTGATGACGGACTCGTTTATAAAGATGCAAACGGTGTGGTTCTTCAAGCGGGTGATACGGTTGTGATCACAAAAGATTTGGATGTAAAAGGGACAGGATTTACTGCAAAACGTGGAACAGCGGTGCGTAATATCGCTTTGGTACCAAATGATCCTGAGCATATCGAGGGTCGTGTTAACGGTGTAAAGATCCATATCCTTACAAAGTTTTTGAAAAAATCATAATGCAAGCCCACGAGCGATTTCATAAGATAGACAAAGATTTTCGCAACCCTTATGCGAGGGATAGAGACAGGGTGATCCACTCGGGAAGCTTTCGTAAGCTTGAGTATAAGACGCAGGTCTTTCTCAATCACGAGGGGGATTTTTTTCGTACACGTCTCACCCACTCTTTGGAGGTCTCACAGATCGCTCGTTCTATCACATCCCATCTTGGGCTCAATGAGTCACTTGCTGAGGCGATCGCACTCTCTCATGATCTAGGGCATACCCCTTTTGGTCATGTAGGGGGCGATACGCTTGATGAGTGTCTCAAAAGTGATGGTTTTGTCAACGGTTTTGAGCACAACTTTCAGAGCTTTCGCGTCGTCTCAAGCATAGAGAAGCGCTATAAAAACTTTCATGGACTCAACCTCACTTTTGCAACTTTAGAGGGGATACTCAAACACTCTTACCCGTACAAAAAATCATTTTTGCCAGCAGAGATAGATGAGCTTTTTCATCTTAATACCCACCCATCGATCGAAGCGATGATCGTCGATCGCGCAGATGAGATAGCCTATATTAGTCATGATATTGATGATGGGGTCAACTCAGGGCTTATTACTTTTGAAGACCTCGAAGAAGATGAACTTGCCAAAGAGATCCTCCAAAAGGTCGAAGCAGAGGGGATAAGTAGAGATGAGGATGAGATGTTTCGCTACCGTTTTAGCTCCCATCTTATCAATCATCTGGTTTATTCACTCTTAGAGTATTCCAAAGATATCCCAAGTGGTGAAGTGCTGAGTGCTACCCTTGATGCAAGCACAAAGATCCCTATAGGTTTTGAGCCTTCACTCGAGACCAAGATCAAAAAACTCAAAAAACTTTTGTACATCAAACTCTATCAGCACCGCAATATTATGACAAAAATGTACGCAGGCAAACAAGCGATCAAAGGGCTTTATAAAGGCTTGATGGAAGAGGAGAAGATGCTCCCTAGCTTTTATTACAAACAACTCGACAAACGTAATAAACACAGAGTTATCGCTGATTATATCGCCAGCATGAGCGACCGCGCTGCTATCTCACTATATAACGAGATGTACGGGAAGTTATAATAAAGTATTTACTCTTTTTATTGTAAAATATTACGTAAAATTATGAGGAGAATATTGTGATACTTTATGCGACAAATGAATTGATACCATCATCGGAAATTGCTAAAAAATTTGGTTCGTATCTTGGGCAAATTAAAGATCATAGTGTAGAAAAACTAGCGATTTTAAAAAACAACAAAGTTGAAGCAGTGCTCATCTCAAAAGATGAGTATGAAAGAATGGCAGAGGCTTTAAAGACGATAGAAGCAAATGAGATGCTCCAATCGATCTCGCTTGGACTTGATGATGTAAAAAATGATAAAGTGCAGCCGATAGAAAAACTTTGGGATAAGCTTTGAATATTTTCTTTAGTGATAATTTCCTCAAAGAGGCAAAGCAACTCTCTAAAAAATATAAACTCTTAAAGTCTGATTTGAAACAAGCTGTTGATGAGATCGAAACATCTCAAAATTTGGGAGTTTCTTTAGGCTTACATTTTTTTAAAAAAAGAGTTAAAAACTCCTCTATCCCAACAGGCAAAAGTGGCGGTTTTAGAATCATCATTTATGCACAAGTAGAAGACAAAATCATCTTATTATCTATTTTTTCAAAAACAGACAAAGAAAATCTAAGTGATGAAGAACTCTCTTTAGCATTAAAAAAATATTTTGATCAATAGGTAGGATAGGCTTGGGATGTAGAGTTTTTATGGCAGCACTTGAGCGAAGAGACTGTGAAATAACTACATTTTCAGTCTCAACAACACGTAAGCCTCCAAAAATATTAAAGTATAAGTGG
>JAVETX010000080.1:0-3666 GCA_034005845.1 Sulfurimonas sp.
GACAGCGAACATCCTGAAAAGAAGACGGCATTGGTTTTCATCTATGGAGAAGATAGAGTGCAGATCAAAAATGACATTATAGATAGTGAGATAAATAAGCACGTCGTATCTAATGAATCTTCACTCACCTTCGAATTTTCGACTCCAGATGATCTTCAAGTCGGATCAATTCATATCCTTCTTATTTTGACGATTGCATCCTTGGTGGTGATCACCATTTGTGAATCAATCGCTTTAAAAAAAGAAATTACAATACGGAAACTCTTCGGAGAAAGCGATACTAGTATTTACTGGGACCTCTTTGCAAAAAGGTACTTGATCAACATGGTCTTATACATTTTCTCCCAGATAACTCTATATTTTCTCATTGTGAAAAATTTCAGACCCATTCACCTTCTGCTGCTGAAGCCTCTTTTAGTGGCTTTTGGGCTGTATTTACTTTTTTGGATTGTAGCAAATGCATTGAGCTATATTATGCTGACAGTGACTGGAAGGCCGTCGAATATCAAAAATAATAGTACGCTGAAATTTTCAGGGGGTGTCGCTGTAGTACTGAAGCTATTGCTGTTAATTCTAATCGTTACACCATTTATTGTTTTGATTAAGACTGCCCCTTTAATGATGGAAGAAAATAGTATTCTTAGAAAGAATAAATTGCTTATGCAAAACAACCTGGTAATTGAAGGGATACTTCTTGACAATACCGTGACGAGTCTCGAAAGTTGGGAGCCGCTTCAACAAACGTTAAAAGTTGTAGAGTCCCAGGAATGGATGTACCATGATTTTTCCAGTAATTTTCTCCCTGATGAAATAAAAGAAACGATACCTGAAGAAGTCTATAAACGTCAGTTTGTACAACATCCATATATTGTTGCAAATGAGAGGTATCTGAAAAACTATAATATCAGGGACTTAAACAATAATCTAATAGATTTCCGAAGTATCGAGCAGAATACCTTGCTTGTGCCTGAAAGATATAAGGATGAAAAGTTTACTGATGTTTATTTTGGTGGCGGAGATGGAGAAATTCTTTATATATATAATCCAGGAACGCTCTATAATCTAGCACCGTTGTCTCCGGATTTATCACTTAAGAAACAGAAAGACCCGGTGATTCTTTTAAAAAAAGGATTAGATGCGAGTATGCAATGGAATGGAAGCTCTCTTACCATAAAGGATGGCGAAGATACTCGGACGGTGATTACAGATTTTTTGGCAACCAATGGTTTAAACAATCGGATATTTATATCAAATACGAATCAAGAATATGATACTGCGCTTTCTAGAAGCAATGATCAAGTAAGAGCATTTATTCTCGTTCTTGGTCTATACATTCTGATGATTTATATTTTTCAGTATCAGTCCGTGTTTATTTACTTCTATGAGAACAAGGAAAAAGTGGCAGTAAATTATCTTTTTGGGAAATCCTATTTTCAGCGCTATGGCTATATGTTTATAAGCAGTTTGGCTGTATATTTTCTCTCTCTTGTTCTGGGCATGGAGTTCATGGAGCTGGACAGAAAGTATCTTATTGTATTCATACTCCTTGGCATATTTTTTGACTTTATGATTGCCGGGATAATGATTAAGTCCTTTGAAAAAAAGAGAACACTGTCAGTGCTAAAGGGGGAATAGCTTGTGGAAGAGGTTATAGTAAATATTAAGAATATTAAGAAGAAGTATGATGAACAAGTAGTTTTCAATAATTTCAGTATGGAAGTTAAAAAAGGAGAATTTGTTTCTGTCATTGGTGAATCTGGAAGCGGAAAATCTACACTGCTGAATATGATAGGTCTACTGGATACTTATGATGGGGGCGAAATCAGTCTTTTTGGGGAGAAAAATATCAGACCCTTTTCCTCCAAAGCCAATAGAATATTGAGAGATAAAATCGGATATCTGTTTCAGAATTTTGCGCTCATCAGCAATGAAAGTGTATATTACAATATGCATATTGCCATAAAACATCATAGACTACCTGATGAAGACAAGTTGATTCGAAATGCTCTGGAAGAGGTTGGATTAAAGGGTGAAGAAAATAAAAAAGTATATAAATGCTCCGGTGGGGAACAACAGAGAATTGCCATTGCAAGGCTTTTGATTAAACCTTGTGAACTGATCCTTGCTGATGAACCTACAGGAAGTCTAGATGAGAAAAATAAAGAGGAGATTTTTAATTTACTGCTTTCAATGAAAAGAAAAGGAAAGACGCTGCTTGTTGTTACTCATGATCCCTCGCTTGTTTCACTTTCTGATCGACATGTCAGAATCAAGTAAAACCTATCTTAGAAGGAGTGAAGATATTCATATTAAAAAAGAGTTTGATGGTATTTCTAATATTACTGATGACCTCTAGTGTTGTCGTTGTTCTCGCAGATACACTCTATCCGAATCACAATAGCAACTTTTATTTAAATTATGGTTCAGGTAGCACCCTATGTTCTGATACAAGTACTGCTCACAGCTACTTTACTTATGGTGATGCAATTAATACATCGAATGCTCGATTATCCGTTTACATTTTAAATTCTTCAGGCACAGTGGTTGCATCTGATACAAGTAATAGTTCAACTACATATGCAAGTGCTTGGTGGACCAGATCCTCCACCACATCGCATGGACATAGAGCTACGAGTACATTGATCGGTAGATAAGAATTCTATTGACGGTTTGAAAGAGTGTATAGAATCTCCTCATCTATCTACACTGTTTATTATACTGTTTGTACAACCTGACGCCGTTATTTATGGTACGGTTCACCGTAACATATCCATCGGCGTAGTTTTAAAAAAACTTGAATGATTATATTAAGAAAATATAGATTCACAGAAAAGATTAATAATACTTTTGTGTTATAATATATATAAATAATTTTAGGAGGCACAAAAATGAAAAAAGTTACAGGTATTTTTTTGGCTGCGGTTCTATTTATGGGTATTTCTGTATCTGCAATAACTTCAGTTACAGAAGGGACTACATGGACAAGGTATGGTAAAGTTACAACATCTGATTTGGGAAACAGAGCAAGGACAACGTATCAAATCCAGAGTTCAAATATTTCTGCACTCGCAGCCATTCATGTTCCCGGTCTTGGATGGAAGTATAAAAGCATATCTGGAAGTTCAGGATCCGTATATTATGATCATGTTTTTTATGGATTTGACATAACAGGTGTACATACGCATGGGTATGAAGAAGCGATGATAAACTAAACTTGAGTTTGTAATGAGGAGTTTTTATGAAGAAAATCAGCTATATTCTGATCATTCAGTTGGCCATTGCGACTACCTATCTGATTGTCACATCATTCAATATCAGATATACTTTTAACCTGGAAAATTTCTTGCATCCCGACTTTGGAGACGAGAGCACATATAGTTTCATGTTTGATGAGAGTATATTCACATCAGTTTCCTCGGAAGAGTTTATGGAAACGCTGAAAAATGCTTCAGATGAAAATGAAGTGACCTTTCGTGTGATTGTAGGGTATTCTGACGAGATGAACAGAAATGTCATGGAGAACTATATCTATTCTTCTTCAGTGCAGATAGAGGATCTCTTTTACACTCAAAACGGCGATAGAATTTCCTGGAGCGACAGAAGTGAGTCTTCATATTATTCAACTAATAGAGAGGATTCTTCTGCAGTGACGATACAGATGCTTGA
>JAVETX010000053.1:0-15234 GCA_034005845.1 Sulfurimonas sp.
GACGGTTATGTTTAGTTATTATTTCTAAGTCTCTAAACTTAAGTCGCTTTAGCTTCTTAGTTTACTGACTTGCTTAGTTTTCAATGATCTCAAACTTTAAGATATCCTCAACTCGAAGTATCTCGATTGACCCGCTTTGCAGTGGGCGTCTCTGTTTGTGGACGGGAATTATAGACAAATCAGAATATAATGTCAAGTGTTTTTTGCATAAATTTTATTTTTTATCTAAAAAATTTTACTCAAAAAAACACGCTTACACTATATAGGAATTAATATAGGAGTTTTACAAGTATCTCACTTGTTGATTTTTTCATAATATGTTCTAAAATAAAAAGAATAGTTGGAGTGGCTAAAAATGATTATTTAAAACTAGATTGTCCCATTTGATTGATGTATGGAGAGATTGATGTATGGAGAAAAGAAATTGATAAACGAGTAGCGTAACATTTAAACTGAGAATAGTATTTGAAACAAAAATATAGTAAAAATGAATAAAAAGGGGATAGATGAAAGTGGAGGGGTAACTTAGAAGATTATTTTCTTCTAAGTTCTTTAATACGAGCTTTTTTACCTGCAAGATCACGAAGATAGAAAAGTTTTGCACGACGAACACGACCGCGACGAATAACTTTTATCTCGTTAATAGAGTCAGAGTAGATTGGAAAAATTCTCTCAATTCCAACACCATTAGCTCCAATTTTACGAACTGTGATAGTTTGACCAGTTCCCTGACCTCTTTTTGCAATACAAACACCCTCGTAATTTTGAATACGAGATTTGTCACCTTCTTTAATTGTTACTGCTAAGTTTACAGTATCACCAGCACGAAATTCTGGAAGAGTCTTCTCTTGAACTTGTGCTTTTTCAAAGTTTTCTATGTACTTATTTCTCATAAGATTTCCTTGTTCTGTGCTTTAAAAGCTGCTCTGGTCTGAAAAATTTTGTTTTACTCTCAGACAAGGCTAATTTTAGTGAGCGAATTTTACTATGATTTCCCTTTAAGTATTCTGATGGAACACTCATGTTCTCATAAACCTTTGGTTTGGAAAACGATGGTGCTTCTAACAGATGGGTCTCAAAGCTTTCGATACTTAGAGAGTCGCTATTTCCAAGGACCCCTTCAATATTTCTAGACACCGCATCACAGATCACTAAGGATGCGAGCTCACCACCTGTTAGAATATAATCCCCGATACTAAAGACTTCATCTGCGAACTCTTCTATAATTCGCTCATCAATTCCCTCATATCTTCCACTCACAAAAGCTATATGGGATTTTGTCGCTAGTCTTTTTGCATCATTTTGCTTAAAAGGTTTTGCTACTGGAGTTAAAAATACAATATGAACATTCTCATCTTGTTTTCTCAACTCTTGAAGTGAATCATACAGCGGTTGTGGGTTCATCACCATTCCAGCGCCCCCACCAACAGCAGTATCATCTACTTTTTTATGTTTTGACTCGCTAAAATCTCTAGGATTGAGATAGTTAATATGAATCAACTCACCCTCAATAGCTCTATGTAATATAGAGTCTTGAAAATATCCTTCAACGAGATTTTTAAAGAGTGTTACAAATGTGAAAGTCATTTAAGACGCTTCAAGTATATCCATCGCACCAGAAACTTCAATCACTTTCTTTTCGATATCAGTCTTCATAATAAAAGGCTCATGATATGGAAGTAAAAAGCTTTTTGCATATCCGGCTTCAACAAGCTTCTCATCTGTTTTTATTTGCAGATAATCAGCTATTGCTATTCTCTCTACCTCTTGCACAACACCAAGTAATTTTGCATCTTCATATACACTACATCCGATGATATCAAACCAGAAAAACTCACCCTCTTCTAAGTGGCACTGCTCTTTTGTTTTCTCAAATGTTGTATAAAGTTTTGCATTCGTAAACTTTTTAGCACTCTCAGGCGTTGGATATCCAGAGATCTTTATAAGCCCTCTTTGGATATTTACATCTTCAAGCGTGACACTCTCTTTTTTATTGATAAAAAAGGTAGCACCTTTTACAAATTGTTCTGGAAAATCACTTTTAATGTGGAGCTTCATATCGCCGTATAGACCGACAGTTTTGCCGATCGTTGCAATATGAAGAAGCTTCGAGTTAGGAGATTGGTTCGACATTGATACGATAACTTTTTCCATCTTTGGCTTTACATCCAGAGATGACGGTTTTGATTGCACCAATCATCTTGCCCTCTTTACCAATCAGCTTTCCAACATCTGCTTGATTCGCATAGAGTACAATTTCAATATTTTCGTCGCCCTCTTTTACTTCTACTCTAATATCATCAGGATATGAAGCTATCAGTCCAGCAAATTTAGCGACAAAATCAGAAATCATATTAACGACCAGTTATCTTTTTCACACGATCACTCATTTTAGCACCAACGCTTAACCAGTAATCTAATCTTTCATTGTCTACCACTGTAGTTTTTTCAGCTACCATTGGATTGTAGTGACCGATAAGTTCGATCCAACCACCATCTCTTCTTTTACGTGAA
Organism: Sulfurimonas sp.; assembly: GCA_034005845.1. Classification (GTDB taxonomy): domain Bacteria; phylum Campylobacterota; class Campylobacteria; order Campylobacterales; family Sulfurimonadaceae; genus Sulfurimonas. The sequence continues at coordinate 2,515 of JAVETX010000053.1, forward strand.
TCTGTTACCGCGATACGGTAAAACGGTTGTTTTTTTCTTCCCATTCTAGTGAGGCGAATTACTGTTGCCATTTTTTTGTCCTTCTCTGCGCAAGTCCTATTTCAACTTGCTGTATATATTAAATTTTGCATAGTGAATGCAAATCTTTAAATTTCTAAAAATTCAAAGATTTATCTTCACCAAAGTTTGAGATGTGAAATTATACCCACATCTCAATAAATTATCTAGGTATAGCTCCAGCACCACCCATTTGACCCATCATGGCTTGAAGATCTTTCATTCCATTTTTACCTGAAAACTTCTTTGCCATCTTTCCTGCATTTTTAAATTGCTTGATCATTCTATTGATCTCTACTTGTGTCAGTCCACACCCCGTAGCGATTCTTTGTTTGCGCGAGTTATTTAAAAGATCTGGATTTTCTCTCTCTTTTGGAGTCATAGAAGCAACCATCGCTTTGATGTTTTTGAGCTCACCCGAGTTTTCAAAGTCAAAATCTTTGATCGCTTTAGACATATTCCCCATTCCAGGGATCATCCCCATGATAGAGCTCATACTTCCCATCTTTTTGATGCTTTCCATCTGCTCTAAGAAGTCGTTAAAATTAAACTTCCCTTTTTGAATTTTCTTTGTAAGTTTTTTTGCTGTTTTCTCATCGATTGCCGATGCAGTTTTCTCAGCAAGCCCTTCAATATCTCCAAAGCCCATAAGACGATTGACCACACGGTCTGGTAAGAAAACTTCGAGATCTTGCATCTTTTCACCGCTACCGATAAAGCGAAGCGGTACTTCAACCTGTGATGCAAGTCCAAGAGCCACACCGCCTTTGGAATCGCCATCGTATTTTGAGAGGATAACACCATCTATCCCTATGCGCTCTTTGAACGTTGTCGCTGTGCGTACTGCATCTTGACCTGTGAGTGAATCAGCAACATAAAAGATCTCACTTGGATTTGCTGCTTTTTTTACATTCTCCAGCTCATCCATCAGTGCATCATCAATCGCTAAACGTCCAGCTGTATCGATAAGCACTACATCATAGATCCCATTTCTTGCTTTTTTGAGCGCTGCTTCTACAACTTCTACTGGATTTTTTGTGCTCTCGTCTTCATACAGTTCAACTTCTATCTGCGCTGTTATTTGACGCAACTGCTCTACCGCTGCTAAACGCTGTAAATCGGCTGCAACCACAAGCACTTTTTTTTGCTTATTTTTTAGATAATTTGCAAGTTTTCCAGTCGTTGTTGTTTTTCCAGAACCCTGCAATCCTGTCATCAAAATAACAGTTGGAGGGTTTGGAGCAAACACAAAGCCTCTATTGCCACCCACTTCTAAAAGTGCATGTAAATTACTACGAAGTGCTTCTAAAAACTGATCTTTTCCAATACCGTTTTGCTTTGTCTCTATCTGAACTTGATCGATAAGATTTTTTACGATCTTGTGGTTTACATCCGCTTTAAGAAGAGATTTTTTGAGTTCACCAAGGGCTTTGCTTAATGCTTTATCATCATCATGAAAACGAATTTTTTTAATTGCGCTCGTAAACGAATCAGTTAATGTATCAAACACAAAGAGCTCCTTAAGGTATATTTTTTAGGTGTAAAAAGTTGCGAATTGTACTTAAAATTTACTTTAATTCTTCTTTATTCGAAATGGACAAAAGTACTTGGTTCAGGAGCAACAAACTCCATATCAAAGAGTCTCACTTTGTGTGCGTGGAGCATCACTCGTTTTGCGCGTCTTCCACCATACTGTTCATCTCCGATGATCGGATGATCGATATAGCGTAAATGGGTACGGATCTGGTGTGTACGTCCATGATGGATAATACACTTCACCTTTGTTTTTCTCGCACTCACGATATCAGGAAACACCTCTGTTCTTGCAGGTTTTCCCTTGCCTGATACATTTGAGTAAGCACGATTATTTTTCTTTTGTGTCAAGATAGGCTTATCGATATCCACAGGCTCGCTGATAATCCCCTCGACCCAAGCGATATACTCTTTATAGACTCTATCATGCTTAAACTCTTTGATCGCTTTTTCACGAAACTCTTCGTTTTTGACAAGCATCAAAACGCCACTTGTTTCACGATCTAGTCTGTGAAGAAGTTGTGCACCTTTGAATTGTCTCTCGATCTCATCTGAATTGACAAAAGCTGGTTTATCAACGACGATGAGATCATCATTTTCAAAAATAGGCTTGATCTTTTCTATTTTTTGTATCTTAAAGACTGTTTTGGCATCAAGCTCACCACGAGCTATCATCACCTTTTTATTTCCAACATAGACCAAGCCTCTATCTATCATAGATTTTGCTTGGGAATTGGATACACCCTCTTGGAGTGCTACGAGTTTATACGCTTTTTCTGTTGCCATCTTTGGCTCCTGTTAATTGAGTTATCACACGCTCTAGATCTATTGTCTCTTCAACCATAGATGGTGGTAGTTCTTGAGACATCCTAAGAGCATCTGCTATCTCCCCTGTCTCGACATATTGTACATGGTGTACATATTTAAATAATTCTTTTTGATGAAAGAAATGTTTGCCTGTAATGATCTTACATCCGAAGTGTGCAGGCTCAAGTGGATTATGCCCACCTACATCCTCTCTAAAGGCACCGCCCAATATCGCAATATCACTTATTGCATAGATATTATTGAGCTCACCCATCGCATCGACTACAGTGATATCATCTTTAAAATCTGGATCTTTAGAGAATAGAACTGCACTCAAACCATTTTGCTCTGCTACATCTTTAAGCATTGCATACACAGACACAAATCTCTCAGGATGACGTGGAACCACGATAAGCTTGCTATCCTTTTGTTTTTTATATTCCAAAAACTGTTGCATGATCGCCCACTCTTCACCCTCATGCGTACTTGCAGCAACGATCACTTCACCCTCAGGTTTTGCGTATTCTTTTGATTTCTCTATTTTTTGTGCGAGCTTGATATTTCCAATCACCTCTATATTTTTCGCACCCAAGGCAAGAAAGCGATTTTTATCAGCTTCACTTTGCGCATAAATGATCTCTACATTTTCAAGCATCTTTTTATAAAACCAGGCAAACTGAAGATATCTTTTTGCACTTCTCTCTGAGATACGCGCGTTAAGTAAGATCACGCGTGATCCTCTAGCTTTCGCACTCAAAAAGAGCATATACCAAAATTCCGCTTCTAACACCACCAAGAACTCTTGCTTTTTGATCCAAAAGGGCAAAAAGATCTCAAAAGGGAGGTAACGAACCTCCGCTTTGTACTTTTTCGCTTCACTATATCCCGTCTGTGTAATAGTCGTGATCTTGATATCATCGCGTTCTATTGCATCTAAAAGAGGCTTAAGCGCCCGTGCTTCTCCAAGAGAGCACACATGAAACCACAAACCGTTCTCATGGCTAAAACGTGGATTAGAAAAAAGAAAAAACCGAGATGGTATGGAGTGTCGATACTTTTGCTTTAGAGTGAAGTATATAAGAAGTGGTAGCGCTATGATATAAAGCGCTACACTGAGAATATAGTAGCTAAAAGTGAAAAGGGACAAGACCTACTCTTGTGTAGTTTCCATGTAGAGAATACGACCACAGTGTGGACATGTTGTAATCTCTTCACCTTTGATTACGTCTGCATAGATTTTGTCATTGATAAGCATATGACATCCCATACAAGCTTGCTCTTCAACAGTTACTACCGTTGTATTTTTTGCCCAGCGACGTACTTTTTGGTAAAACGTTAAACCTTTTTGGTTCACAGTACTTAAAAGCTTCTCTTTTTTCTTGAAGACTTCTTGTCTTGCTTCGTTGATTACTTTGAGTTTTTCATCTACGTCAGCTTTTACAGACTCTAAGTTCGCATCTAACTCTTTAAGAGATTCTTTTGCAGCTTCTACTTGCTCTTTTTTTGAATCGATCACTCTATCAAGTCTTTCGATCTCTTCATTAGCGAAAGAGACCTGCTCTTTTGCTATCTCTTCTTCAAGTTGTAGAGATTTCATTTCACGTTCAGTTTTTACCTCTGAACTTTTTCTAGAGTTTTCCTCTAGTTTTTGAGATAATTCTGCTAAGTGAAGCTCATTTTTTTGTTTTTTAAGCTCTTCAGCTTGAATCTCATTTGTTAAATTTTCAATATCTGTATCGATACTTTGTTTTTTTGCAAGTGCTGCTTCATACTTATAATTTGCCTCTTCTATCTGAGGTTCAAATGCATCGATCTCTTTATCTACGTGGGAAAGGTCTATTAGTTGCTTTAAGTGCTGGTTCAATCAATCTCCTTTTGAGTTGCTTCTTGGTTCCGTTTTTGACTATAAAAATTGCTAAATATAGGTAAATGGATTTTGGGATGATGAAATTATAACCTCTAAACCTAAATTTTTCAAATGTGTTTGTAAAATTTGGGCAAAAAAGTGCTCACTTTCATAATGTCCTATGTCAATTAATGACATTTTAATACTTTTTGCTTCCATCGCATCATGATACTTTACATCCCCAGTCAAGAAACAATCTGCATCGAGTGAGCGCATCAAAGAACAACCCGAGCCAGTTGTCAAAGCGACACGTTTGACACGATCGCTACATTTGACACAACGAGCATGGGAGAGCCCAAATGCTTTAGAGATCTTTTTTGCAAAAGTATCAAAATCTTCATCTACATCCAAATAGGCTACAAACCCATCTTTTTGTGCGATCTTGTATCCCAAAACCTCTGTTGCGACATATTCATTGAGGTGGGTTTGATCAAAATTAGTATGCATCGCAATATTTGAGATATTTTTACGGATCATTTTTTGGATAAGGTTGGAAGGATATTTACTAAATTCTAGTTGCTTGAGTCCACCAAAAATAAGGGGATGATGGGTGATGAGAAGTGCGTTCTCTTCAAGCGACTCAATAAGAGCCTCATCCACATCAATACTCAGCACCACTTGACTCACATCTTGTGAAAAATCTCCAAGAAGAAGCCCTGAGTTATCCCAGGATTCTTGAAGTTCAAAAGGGGAAAGGGTATCAAGAAAATTGTAAATATCTAGTATTTTCATACCGACGTGTCCTTCAAACTTGCTTTGAGTTTTGCGATCTCCTCTTGTGCATGAGTGAACTCTGGATCTAGCTCTACCGCTTTTTCATACATCTCTAATGCTTGTTCTGTGTTTTTCATATCGACTAAAAGATTTCCATAATTGTAATGGGTCACAGGATTTTGAGGGTCAATATCCAAAGAAGCATTCAGGTGCATTCTCGCAGATGCATATTCCCCTTTAGTTCTATACACAGATGCGATAGAGTTGTGAAAATAGACATTATTTTTATCAAACTCCAAAGCATTCTTATACTGATGCAATGCTTCATCGCTATCACCTAATTTTTCCAACATATATCCCAATCTATAAAGAATATCAGGATTATTTGGATCTTTCGTGTCTGCTTCTTTGAGTAAAGCAAGTGCTTTTGAATAATCCTCGTCCTCATATGCATCCTCTGCTTTTGCTACAAGGGTTTGTGCACTATGTGGCGAAAAAGCGTTCATATTTGCTCGTGCACCATCTTCACTCTCAGCCTCTTGTGGATCTTGAAGCGTTTGGACATGTTCATAGATCTTAAATGCAAAAAATGCGGCTGCACCTAACATTAGTAATTGAAAAACTGTCATTGTATCCCTTTAAATAAATTTTGATTGATAAGTGTTATAAACTGGAGCGGATCGACCTGTACACCAAACACGCGCACACCAAAGTGTAAGTGTGGACCAGTAACACGACCCGATTTTCCAGAAAGAGCGATCACTTGTGATTTTTTCACGACGTCACCTTCTTGAACAAGAAACTTACTAAGATGGTAATAAGTAGTATAGATCCCATAACCATGGTCTATCACGATAGAACCACCCGCGTAAAATCTCTCTTGTGCCAAGACAACCACGCCATCATTGCTTGCGATGATTGGGACTCCCACCTCAGCACGAAAATCTGTACCACTGTGGTATCCTTTGAGTGAGCCGTTATATACTCTTGCTTTTCCAAATTCACTTGTGATAAAAGAGTCTAAAGGAACTTTAAAAGGCTCTTGGATGTAGCTCTTTGGTGTGATCGTTTTATAGATCTTCATCGCCTCAGCATACTCTTTTGCGGTGCGTTTTTTATCGGCATCTGAGAGTGTTACTTTGGAGCTCTCTACCTCTAAAACCTCTTTTTTATACTCCCCTTGCACTACATCCAAAGCGATCTCTTGAGAGTGTTGTACCCCATCTTTCTCATAAAAAACGTGAAGCTTTTTATGGCTTGGTTTTTCATAATAGCTCATAGGTAAAAGGGTAAAAAAGCTATTTTCATCCTTGGGATGTACAAGCAGTGGAAAGCTTTGTGAAGCGATTTTTACTTTTGTATACTCTTTGCCATCCTTTGAGCTCAATAGTAAAAGTGCACTTTTTCCATTCGCGATCTGTGTTGATGTGAGTCTTACATCCAAAGCGAATAAAGAGCCAAGTAGTACACTCACAAGAACAAGAAGTCTCATTTATACTCTTTCATCGCACGTGCAATATCGCGCTTTTGATCTTTTTCTTTGAGGTCTTCTCTCTTATCGTGAAGCTGTTTTCCTTTAGCGATTGCTATTTGGATCTTGACAATATTGCGCGCATTAAAATAGAGTTGCAGAGGAACTATCGTATAACCATCACGATTGACCGCTTTTTGCATCTTCTCAAGCTCTTTTTTGTGCAGTAAGAGTTTTCTACTTCCACGCTCTTCATGCCCGTAAAAGTAGTGCGTCGTATCAAGACGTCCGATATGAGCGTTAAACAAAAACGCTTCTCCATTGACAAAACGTATAAAGCTATCTTTGAGGTTGACTCGCTTCGCGCGGATCCCTTTTACCTCACTTCCACTGAGCACAAGTCCTGCTTCAAACTTCTCTTCTAAAAAATAATCAAAATAGGCTTTTTTGTTTTTGGCGATCGTCTCACCCATTTTTTGTATCCTTTATCTTAAAAAAACTACTGCCACTTCCACTGAAATGGTATCCGTGTTTATAATGATTTTTGAGCTCTTTATACTCTTGCAAAGCAGGGGCAAAGAGATCATTGGCTTCTTTTACATCCATAGATTGAAGTATATCCAAAGATGGCGTTTCTTTGAGACGTTTTACCTCAAATCCATCGATGGGTGCATAAAAATCTTCACGATATACTTGATACACGCGTGGGGTGCTTATCTCTATTTTTGGGGTAAACACTTCTATATCTAAGAGCTCCTCATCAAACTCTTCGACGATCTCTCCGATCCCGCTGACATTGGCACTCTTATATCCATAGATAAAAAACGGTACATCCGCACCTATTTGAAGTCCTATGCGTGCGAGATCATTGAGACTAAGATTGAGATGCAAGACCTCATTACACATCTTCAAGTAGGTCGCAGCATCACTACTTCCACCACCAAGCCCCCCAAAAGCTGGAATATTTTTTCTCACCTCAACTGCATGGGTACGCATCAGTTTTTCTAAAGACTCAGAGTGAGTAAATTCTCTCAGAGCTAGATACGCTTTGTAGATAGTATTGTGCTCTAGAGCACAAGCAAAATCTCCCAAGATACAAAAAGCATCCTCTTGTTTTGGGACAAAACAAAGTTCATCGTATAAAGACTCTACACGCATAAAACGTGAGAGGATCTCATGGTAGTTGTCTCTTTTTCCTGTGATCTTTAAAAAGATATTTACTTTCGCATACGCTTTATATATCTTCATACTCTGCTCTTATTTTTTCAAGATCTTACTGAGCAGACTCAAACTCTCAAGTCCCACTTTTTTCGATGCGGCGATATTGGAGTCTTTGACATCTTGGAGGAGTTCATTTCTGATAATAGCTACATCCGAAGGTGCTTCAATGCCCAGTTTCACCACGCCTTTGTCTACAGAGATCACTTTGAGAATGATATCCTCTCCGATTACAATAGATTCACCCTCTTTTCTCGCTAAAACTAACATATCTCTATCCTACCAAGTTCATATTTTACACATCCATCTTCAAGAGTAATGATGGAGATGTTTTCCCCATTATCGAGCCAATAAGACCCATCTTTTTGGATCTCTAGATCTTCTCTAGCAAGAACTCTTCCATATTTGAGATTATCACTCTCACCGTGGTAAAAGTTTTGTGGGATATTCAAAGATTTTTTGATATCAAGAGCTTTTTCATCATCATAAAAGAACTGCCCCTCACAAAGTCTCTCTAAAGCACTCAGACTCCCATATTCTACCCCAAGTCTTTGTGCGATGATGCGTCCAAGAGATCGGATGTAGGTTCCCTCTGATACCGTTGCTTCAAAGGTGATGAAGGGATGACAATACGAAAGGAGCTTTGTCTCATAGATCGTAGAGTTTATCTTGTTAAGCACCACCTCTTTGCCTGCGCGTGCGAGGTCATAAGCTCTTTGCCCATTGATCCTTTTGGCACTAAAGATAGGGGGTTCGTATTCAAGAGCACCCACCAAAGATGCCACAGCCTTTTCTACATCCAAAGATGCTAAAGGGGGGATAGTCATAACCTCCTCTATCAACTCAATATCTAGACTATCACTTTTTGCTCCTAGCCAAAGAGTTGCTCTGTAAGTTTTTGGTGTTTTGTTTAAAAAGCGAAAAAGTTTCGTGTGCGAGCCCATACCAATGAGAAGCACCCCTTTTGCAAAAGGATCAAGTGTCCCTGAAAAGCCTGCTTTTTTTGTTTGGTATTTTCTTTTTAGCTGGGAGAGAAAAAAGTTCGAACCCATTCCTGAGGGTTTGTATGCTACAAATAATCTATTCATCTTCTTCTTATAATCGTTCAATAAAGGAAGCAAGGATCTCTCTCTTTGTTCCTGCAAAATTAATACTGAGTTTAAACTCACGCCCCGATTTGCTTATACCAAGCACACGCCCTGTTCCAAAGATCTTGTGACGTACAAGATCCCCTTTTTTAAAGGCTGTATTTTTCTCTACGATCAAAGAACCTTCACAAAGTCCAGCTTCATTAAAAAAGCGACTCTTTTGCAGATCACTTCTGCGCCCTTTGTAAAAACGACTCCCAGCGTGAGAGAGCGTGAGGGTATCTTTTGCCCGAGTAAAAGAGACATAACCTAAACGTCTCTCCTCTTCAAGATCACTCCCCTCTCCCACAAGTGGCAAGAATCCCTCTTCAAGTCCGATGATAAAAACATGGGAAAACTCCAAACCTTTAGAGGCGTGGATACTCATCATATAGATGCTCTCCCCCTCCACTTGGTCTTGTTCGCTCTGGAGTGTAAGCTCATTTAAAAACTCATCCAAACTCGCTTGGGGATTGTTTTTGACAAAATCACGGAAGAGCCCATAAAACTCATCCATATTAAGCGTTCTCTCCTCTTGATCTTGTGTCCCTGCATAGATATCTTTGAGATGAAATGTCTCCTCTAAGACCTCTATAAAGTTATACGTAGACTCTTGTGCAGATTTTGCGACAAATTCAATATCAGCTATAAAATCTTTGAGTGTTTTTGCATTCTTTTTCTTCACCAAAGCTTCAAGTGTCGCCGTATCAGCTGTTTTAATATATTCATAGATCGAAGTGCCATTTTGATGCGCTGCTAGTTCGATCTTATCAACACTCGCTTTTCCGAGCCCTCTTTTTGGCTTATTGATAATACGTTTGAGGGAGAAATCGTCATGAAAATTCGTTGTCACGCGAAGATAACTAATAAGGTCTTTGACCTCGGCTCTATCATAAAAGCGCAGTCCCCCTACAAGTTTATACGCGATCCCTGCACGGTTGAGTCCCTCTTCGATCGAACGACTCAGAACATTCACACGGTAAAGCACAGCAATATCTTTTGCATGGACACCTGAGTCTAGGAGCTTATTGATATGTATCGCAATTTTGCGCGCCTCTTCGTTCTCATCATTGGAGTTAAGAACACTTACATCCTCTCCCCCACCACGCGTGGCAATGAGCTTTTTTCCTAAACGGGAGCGATTATGCTCGATCAAAGCATTGGCTACAGTTAAAATTGGCTCTTTTGAGCGGTAATTCTCCTCAAGCTTAAATACCTTTGCCCCAAGAAAATCTTGATCAAATTCCATAATATTACGAATATGTGCTCCACGCCAGCCATAGATACTTTGGTCATCATCCCCCACCACACAAATATTTTTATGCGCGCTACAAAGTTTTTGAATCAGCTTGAGTTGCAATTCATTGGTATCTTGATACTCATCGATCATAATGTATTGGTATTTTTCACTCGTTTTTTGGGCAAGCTCTGGGTTTTCATCGAGTAACTTATAAGTCAGCGCTATAAGATCATCAAAATCGACAAGATTATTTTCTAGAAGATAGTTTTGATACTCCTCATACACTTTGGCGATCTGTTGATAATTAAAAAGTTCTGATTGTTTATACGCATCATCTGGTGTCATCAGAGAATTCTTATAACGTGAAATCTCACTTGCGATGAGAGGTGTAGGAAGTTCACCATTTATTTTTTTGATAATTCTTTTTTTATCATCTGTATCGATCACAACAAAGTTGTTTTGTCGCCCAAGCAGATGAATATTAAACTTTAAAAAGAGCAGTCCAAATTTATGAAACGTACATAGCAGCGGTGGATACGCACTTTGAGAGACCATATCAAGTGCGCGTTCACGCATCTCTTTTGCTGCTTTATTGGTAAAGGTAAGCGTGAGGGTATTGGATGCTGGTATCCCAAGTACTTCTATAAGATAGGCAAGTCTTGAGATGATCGTGGTAGTCTTTCCACTTCCTGCACCTGCGAGAATAAGTACAGGTCCCTCTGTTTGTTGTACTGCTTGACTCTGCGACTCATTTAGTTTTTCAAATATTTTTTCCATAAATTTATACACTGCTTCAATCTGATTTATTTTATTATAGCTAAAAAGAATTAAATTATTACAAAACTATTGCAATAATTATAATTATGAGTTATAATTTTACTATCAATTATACTTATAGGAAATATAATGTTAAAAGATTTTGCCAAATTACAAACATTCATTATGGTTATTAAAGAGAAAAGTTTCTCTAAGGCTTCAGCAAAACTGGGGATCTCTCAGCCAGCTGTTACACAACAGATCAAATTTATCGAAGATTATCTCGATACAAAAATAGTAGACAGAAAGAAAAATGGGATACTCTTAACAAAAGAGGGAGAAGATCTCTTTAGAATTGCAACGCGTCTTGAAAAAGCGATCACGAATAGCGAAAAAGAACTTCTTAAGATCATCAATAAAGAGTTTACTTTTATTATGGGGGCATCCTTTGCTATAGGAAACTATATCCTACCGAACTATCTCGCAGAGATCAAGAAAAGAATCAATAATGAAGTCTATATTCATGTAGATCTTTCTGCAGCAATTATCGATGAGCTTGAGGATAAAAAGATTGATCTTGCTCTTATTGAGTCTCCTGAGTTTAGAGATGGTGTGATCTATAGAGAGTGGGTAGAAGATGAGCTGGTTGTCTTTTCAAACCAAGAGATCCCAAAACATCTCAAAGCTGAAGACTTGGTCGAGTTTGACTGGGTTTGTCGTAATGAAACATCCCATACTCGTAGACTTACCTCTGAGGTTTTTGAAGAGATCGGTGTGAATTGTGCGAGCTTTAACGTTCTTGCTGTTCTTGCAAGTTCTACGGCGATCAAAGAGACGATTCTCAATGCTGATAAAAATGCACAAAGACCTCTTGTTTCTATTATGTCACGCCACGTGATCCAAGCAGATATCGCAGCTGGAAGACTCTTTGAAGCAAGAATCAAAAACTATAAGATCGAGAGAAAATTCTACATCGCTTATCTTAAAGAGCGTAAACATGACGCCTTTGTAGACAACGTAGTAAACTACCTTCTCTCACTGCACAAAGTATAAGAGTTTTACACTCTTTACTTTTTAAAAAACTTGGAGTTCTCCGGGTTTGACAAAAAAGACTTCATAGAATTCTCTACACCATTTTCATCAATACTAGCCTCTTTATGCTCTTGAGGTTTATAGACTGCAAGATTGATAAGTACAGGTGTTTCATCGATAATGATCTGCATGATACTTAAAAGTGGTACACGTACAATACTTCCAAAGTTTTCTGGTCCAAATCCAGCTTCAAAATAGAGCACATCATCTTGGATGTACGCACTCTCAAAAGTGTATCCAGCCAAAAAGAAGAGTGTCAAAGAGCGAAACTCAGAATTAATACTTGGAGGAAGTGGTGGCTCAAACGATACATCCCCTATCTTACAAAGAATCCCAAAGTGTTGCTCCTTTTGAAAAAAATGGACCAGTAACTCTTGAATATTTTTTTGCATCAAAGCTGCAAAACGCTTATCTTCTATAACTTGTTCTAGCAATCAACATCCCTTTTCTTCTCAATTATGAGATAAAATTATAGCAAAATTTCACATCTATCTTGTGTTTGAAAACCTATCATCGCATTCATAAAGCTCAGTTTCTCAAAATCTTGGAGTGCATCTACGCTAATATCTGCTTCAAAGATCTTTTGTTCTTCTAAAAGTCTTTGACGTGTGGTTCCTGCTAAAAGTGGCATCTTGGGTGTCCACCACTTGCCATCTTGAAACAGAGCGATATTTGCCTTGCTTGTATCGGTTAGGAGCCCGTTTTTTACGATCAAAATATCATCACACATCTCTCGCAGCTCAAAAAGATTCTCCAAAGCACTCCGATCGGTTGATTTATGCGTATAGTCAATGCGATC
>JAVETX010000081.1:0-3639 GCA_034005845.1 Sulfurimonas sp.
AAAAGAGTGATCCAAGAGCATTTTGGGCTTGAAGTGCGTGATGATGTAGCACTTATCGGTTTTGTAGGACGTTTTGCAGAACAAAAAGGGATAGGGCTTATCGCAAGTGCGATTCATGGGATACTCGATCAAGATGTACAGATCGTGATGCTAGGAACGGGTGAGAAGTGGGCAGAGGGGTACTTTAGTGATGTATCTTATCATCGCCCTAACTTTGCCATCCATGTAGGCTATTCAGAAGCTCTTGCACACAAAATAGAAGCGGGAAGTGATATGTTCTTGATGCCCTCACTCTTTGAACCATGCGGGCTCAATCAGATATATAGTCTTCGCTATGGAACCCTTCCTATCGTGCGCGGGACAGGTGGGCTTGATGATACGATTGTAAATTTTGACGAGCATCATCAAAACGGCAACGGCTTTAAGTTTTATGATGCAACGAGTGAAGCGCTCTATTATACGGTGCTTTGGGCACTTCGTATCTATTACAACGACAAAGAGGCATTTCATGCGATGCAACGCCGCGCGATGGGCGAGCATTTTAGCTGGGAAGACTCTGCACGGGCTTATGAAAAGATCTACCACTTTGCCCTCGAGCAAAGAAACCAATAAAAGAGGCAACAATGAACTACGCACTCCACTACGATGTAACGCTCTTTAGCGATCTTGATATCTACCTCTTCAAAGAGGGAACCCATACTCGTTTGTATGATCACTTAGGAGCACACCCTTATGAGCGTCACGGTGTCAAAGGTGTCTATTTTGCCCTTTGGGCGCCTAATGCAAATGGGGTGTCTGTACGGGGTGATTTTAATGCTTATGATCTCGCATCTCACCCCTTAGGACTTCGCAACGATGGCTCAGGGATCTGGGAGGGATTTATAGAGAATGTAGAGGAGGGGATGACCTATAAATACCACATCCAAACCGATGGAGATAATGCCAACCCTGACAAAGCGGACCCTTACGCTTTTTATGGGGAACTTGCTCCAAATTCCGCTTCACGTGTTTGGAATATTGATAAATACAAGTGGAATGATGCAGGTTGGCTCAGTGAGCGTAAAAAATACAACTCTCATAAAGCGCCTATCTCTATCTATGAGATCCATTTGGGTTCATGGCGCCGTAAAGTAGAAGAGGACAATCGCTTTTTGAGCTATAAAGAGATAGCGCTGGAACTTGCTCTTTACTTACAAGAGATGTACTTTACCCATGTTGAGATATTGCCAATCACTGAGTACCCTTTTGAAGGGTCTTGGGGGTATCAGACCACGGGTTATTTTGCACCTACAGCGCGCTATGGGACACCTGAGGAGTTTATGGAGTTTGTCGATGTGATGCACCAACACGGGATTGGTGTGATACTTGACTGGGTACCTTCGCACTTTGTGACCGATGGGCACGGGCTGATGAACTTTGATGGCACTTGCCTTTATGAACATGCAGATCCTCGCAAAGGGTACCATCCTGAGTGGGGGAGCGCTATTTTTAATTATGATAGAAATGAAGTGCGCGCTTTTTTGATAAGCTCGGCACTTTTTTGGCTTGAAAACTACCATATCGATGGGATACGTGTCGATGCGGTGGCTTCGATGCTCTATCTCAACTATGCACGCGAAGAGGGGGAATGGGTACCCAATGAGGATGGGAGTAATATCAACCGTGGAGCTGTGCACTTCTTGCAACAACTCAATACCGCCGCGTATAGAGAGTTTGATGATATCATCATGTTTGCTGAGGAGTCTACAAACTATCCGATGGTCACAGGTAGAGTCGCAGATGGCGGCTTAGGGTTTGGCTACAAATGGAACATGGGTTGGATGCACGATATCTTAAAATATATGAAAAAAGATCCTATCTATCGCCAACATCACCATAATGATCTCACTTTTAGTTTTGTGTATATGTTTCATGAGAACTATCTCTTGCCACTGAGTCATGATGAAGTGGTGCACATGAAAGGCTCACTGCTCAATAAAATGCCAGGAGACTATGATAGAAAGTTTGCCAATCTGCGCGCACTTTTTGCTTTGATGATCGCACACCCTGGAAAGAAGCTTCTTTTTATGGGAGCAGAACTCGCACAATGGGCAGAGTGGAACTTTGCTCAGAGTTTGGACTGGAACCTCCTTGAATACCCTAAACACAAAGGGGTGCAAACAGTTCTGAAAAAACTCAACTGGCTCTATCAAGAGGAGCCATCTCTTCACTACAACGATGTAGAAAAAGAGGGCTTTTTTTGGATCGATGAGAACGACTATAGTGCCAATGTGATCACTTTTGTGCGTAAGGGCGCGCGCAATCATAAGCCTATAGTAGTTGTGTGTAACTTCTCTGATAAAGAGCATATAGGGTATAAGATAGGAGTGCCAACAAAAGGGGTGTATGAAGAGTTCTTTAACTCCAATGATGAGGAGTTTGATGGCTATGGCTCGCTTAACCTTGAGCCCCTTACATCCCAAGCACAAAAATGTCACGGCAGAGATTATATGCTAGAGCTAAGTCTTCCAGCTCTGAGTGTTATTTATCTTAAAAAGGTTTCGTAAAGTTTGAATGATTGAGATCCTGAATCAAGTTCAGGATGACAGGCTTGTCGTTCGTCATTCTGGACTTGATCCAGAATCTCACAAGAGTTTTTGAGACAGACTTACAAAAAAAGAGTATGAACAAGAGCCAAAGAGTGCTATAATTTTTGATAATACTTTTAAGGGGTAGATGATGAAAGTAGCAATTACAGGTGCAAGTGGATTTATAGGAACGCATCTAAAACGTCTTTATGATAACACCATCGACATTCATAGAGATGAGAGTATCGAAGAGATACTCGTAAAGCTTGAAGGTGTGGATGTAGTGATAAACCTTGCAGGTGCGCCTATTATTAAACGCTGGAGTGAGGAGTATAAAAAAGTGCTTCTCTCAAGCCGTGTAGATACCACAGCCACACTCGTTGAAGCGATCAACCAAAGTAATGTACGCCATTTTATCTCTACATCCGCAATTGGTGCATACCCTGATGGTGTGGCGTGTGATGAATACTCAGCCCTTGGTGAAGACTTCTTAGCTTCACTTACCAAGCAGTGGGAGAGAGTAGCAAAAAAATGTACGAAGCCCACAACCATTATCCGCTTTGGTGTGATTCTTGGAGCAGATGGGGGAGCACTCGCACAGATGTTGCCACCCTTTAAGCTTGGCGTGGGCGGAGTGATAGGGGATGGCTCTATGATGATGAGCTGGATCGATATTGATGATCTGATGGGGATGTATGAGTTTATTATCGATAACAAGCTTGTAGGAACATTCAACGCAACCGCTCCACACCCTGTGAGTAACACAGAGTTTACAAAGGCATTGGGGGCAGTGCTTCATCGCCCAACGATCTTTCCACTTCCTATATTCGTACTCAAGCTTCTTTATGGAGAGGGTGCAACTGTGATCACAGGATCAAAAGAAGTCTATCCTAAAGCGATACAAGAGGCAGGGTATATGTTTCGCTACCCAAATATCAAAGACTCTTTAGCGCATTTGCTTTAAGCCAAAATGCTCCCAAAGAGCGCTTTCATATTCCACTTCAAAGCGCTCTAGTTTTCCCTCTTCGATAAGTTTGAGTTCGTTATCTACTAGGATCTTACGCACTTTGGG
>JAVETX010000006.1:0-56296 GCA_034005845.1 Sulfurimonas sp.
TATGAAAGCTTGCAAGACAAAGGACTCAATATTGTGTTGTTCGCTTTTGAAGAGAATAACGTTTTTTTGCGCGTGCATAAACCATCAAAATATGATGATACTATCTCTTCAGTGCGAAAGATACTCGTGGATGTAAATGCAAATCAAAAGATCATCCGTGGATTTGAACAAGGGAAGATCTCTCACGCTTTTCGCAATGTTTATCCGCTTTATTACAAAGGGCAATACTTGGGATGTGTTGATATCTCTTTTTCCTCTGAGAGTATGCAAAAACACATCTCAAGCATCAATGGTGTTTACACCCACTTTTTAGTTAAAAAATCTCTTTTTGATACGAGATTGTGGAGATCGGTGCGCAATGTAAGCTACATCCCAAGCAGTGAGCATGAGGCGTATCTCTACACCAAAACAGCCGCAGATAACAAAGAGGGACTCAATGAACTCTATGCTCAGCTTAGCGCGCTTTTAAAAACACAGATCAAAGAGAATATGGATGCACAAAAGAGCTTTGCCCTCTCGGTCGATAAAGATGAGACAAGCTATATTCTCGCCTTTTTGCCTATACGAGGATACAAAAACTCAGAGGTGATGGCGTATATCGTCTCTTATGTTCCAAATAAAGATCTCTACGCTGTGCGCCAAGGATATTATCTGATCAATGCGAGTTTATTTGTGATACTTGCTCTTTTAGCATTGACTCTTTTTTATATTATCAGCCAGAGAGAATCACTCAAGCAAGATGTCAAACGAAAAACAAAGATGATCGAGAAAAAGAGACGTAAGATAGAGAAGATACTCAAGTCATTTGATAAGAACGTGATCTATTCTCGTACAGATATGCGTGGTATCATCACCCATGTGAGTGAGGCTTTTTGTGAGATCAGTGGCTACACAGAGGAGGAACTTTTAGGAAAGCCTCACAATGTGGTGCGCCATGAGGATATGCCAAAAGAGGTGTTTGAGCAGATGTGGTATGCTTTACAAAAAGAGGGAAAATGGACAGGTGAGGTCAAAAACAAAAGAAAAGATGGTAGCTCTTATTGGGTCTATTCTAAGATAGAGCGCGATTATGATGATTTTGGTAATCCTCTAGGCTATTATGCGGTACGTGAAGATATTACATCCAAAAAAGAGGTAGAGACGCTCAAAGCTGAGCTCGAAGAGTTTAATAAACATCTCGAAGCTGAGGTACAAGAGCGAACCCAAGAGGTGGTCGCTCTGAGCGATGAGATGCAAGAGACACAAAGAGAGGTTGTCTTTACGATGGGTGCCATTGGTGAAAGTCGTAGTAAAGAGACGGGCAATCATGTCAAAAGGGTCGCAGAATACTCCAAACTCTTAGCGCTTCATTATGGACTCGATCCTGAAGATGCAGAGATGCTCAAACAAGCTTCACCGATGCACGATATCGGAAAAGTAGCTATTCCTGATGCTATTTTAAATAAGCCAGGACGTTTTAATGATGAGGAGAGAGAAATTATGGATACCCATGCTCAGCTTGGCTATGATATGCTCAAGCACTCCTCAAGACCACTTTTAAAAATGGCAGCGACCATCGCGTATGAGCACCATGAAAAATGGGATGGAACAGGATATCCAAACCAGCTCAAAGGTGAAAACATCAGTATCTACGGTCGTATTACCGCTTTAGCGGATGTTTTTGATGCGCTTGGAAGTGACAGGGTGTATAAAAAAGCGTGGGAGTTAGAGCGAATTCTTGCGCTCTTTAAAGAGGAGAGAGGAAAACATTTCGATCCTCAACTCATCGATATTTTTTTAGAGAATCTCGAGCAGTTCCTCGAGATTCGAGATAGATTTCAAAATTAGTGCTCGTTTGCTCTTTGTTCCTCAAGAACTTTATCCATGATCTCGAAAAGTTTTTCTGAAGCTTCTTCCATTTTAATGAAGTTATTTTTGACGAACTCTTTATGCTCATAAACATTTTCTTTTTGCATAAGTTCGAAAACATTTCTTACTGAAGAGTGTACGAGAGCATGTGGAGCGTCGATCTCTTTAAAGCTTTTTGCATTCTTAAATGTTTCTGCCCCATCGCTTTCATACCATTTTCCAAATCTACATCCATGGTGATCGGTAAACTCTTTGTATGTCTCACGCTCAAAATGGCTCATCGCATCAGATTTGAAGAGGATATGATCCATCTTCGCTAGGATGATAAAGTTTTTGTTTTTCATATAGCTACTTGATTTGAGTACAGCATTAGAGACGCTGCTAAACTTCTCCATTGAATTATTGAGCGTTACTACATTCTGAGTAGACTCATCAGCGATTTTTGTAAGTGCTTGAGAATTTTCTAACATTCCACTTGATTCTTGTTGGAGTGTTGAGATAGAGATCGAGATCTCATTGGTCGCTTTTGCTGTGCGCTCTGCGAGTTGTCTTACTTCATCTGCAACTACGGCAAAACCTCGCCCATGTGTACCTGCACGTGCTGCTTCGATGGCAGCGTTGAGTGCGAGTAGATTGGTTTGATCTGCAATATCTTTGATAAGATCAATCACCGAAGTGATCTCATTAGTACGGCTTGTGACCGCCTCGACGGAGTGATCGTTCTCAGCGATGATTTGGGTGAGTTTATCAAAGTTTTGGCTCATCGCTTCGATGACACGGTTGTTCTCATTAGAGAGCTCTGCACTCTCGAGCGCTTCGTGTGCGAGTTGGGTGAGGGCATCATTGTTTTCACTAATCTGCGATTGGATGATCTCAAAGTTCTCAATAGAGCCTTTTCCAGTTTTGAGGAGTTCATTGATAAAGTTGTCTTTTTCTTGTGCAACATACTCCTCTTCCATCGCATCGATACTGTGGTTGATAAGCTCGCCTGTTTTGACAAAAGAGCTATTGAGCCCTGTAGTGTTGATACGTCTAAAGTATTTGTTCTTACTTGCATACTCTATGGATGTATTGACCTCACGTACAAGACTCTCCATTTGGTCAAAAAGATCATTGATATTCCACGCAAGATCTGCGAGCTCTCCACCAGCTTCGATATGGTGCTGTCTATTTTCAAAGTTTCCATTCTTTGCTTCTCTGATGATGCTAGAAGATTTTGAAACACTATCGCGTGTGACATGGATCTGTCTATAGACATAGATCGCAATGGCAAAGTTGAGCATATTAAAAACAAAGGTCGCTAAGTGAAACTCAAAAAATATGCTTGAGATAGCCAATCCAGCACCAACCACAGCGATGTGGGCATAGTTTGCATAGTGTAATTTAGAAAGAGAGGATAAATTCGTCATATTGCACTCCTTTTTCTTTTAATAGATCATCCATCATCTTTTCACTTGCCGCTATTCCACCGCGTTTTTCAGCCTCTAAGAGTTGCTTATAAAGTGGAATGATCACCTCAAGCGCTTTTTTGCTAGGGTTTCTACGCGCTGAGTGGTATCCCACGACCTTGTCGTTAAAATACGAGGGTGTCACATTTGCCATGACCCAATAGTAGGAGCCATCTGCACAGAGGTTTTTTACATAGGCATGGATCTCTTCGCCCCTTTGTAGATAGGTCCAAAGATATTTAAAAATGATCTTTGGCATATCTGGATGGCGGATCACGTTGTGAGGCTTTCCTACCAGGTCATCCTCGTTGAGTCCTACGATCTCCATAAACCCCTTATTTGCATAAGTGATAATCCCCTTGGTTGTCGTTTTGGTAACGAGGAGTTGGTCTTGTGGAAATGTTTTTTCATTATTGTTTGGAGTTATTTTCATCAATTTCCTTTACACTACAATTTTTTCTGGTCTTTTGGCGATAAAGCGTAGCCAAATGTATCCAAAGAGTCCTGCAAAGAGTGAAGCACTAAGTATTCCAACTTTTGCTTGAAAGAGCATCGATGGATCCCCTACAAATGCGAGTTCTGCAACAAAAATCGACATAGTAAAACCGATACCACCCAAAAAGGCAACACCAAAGATCTGACTCATGGAACTTCCCTCAGGAAGCTTTGCGATCTTGAGCTTAATTGCAAGGGCTGCAACCCCTGCGATCCCAAGCACTTTTCCAAGCACAAGCCCAGAGATGATGCCAAGAGAGATAGGCTCCATCACAGTTGCTGACAAAGAGGAAAAATCGATGGTGATCCCTGCATTTGCAAGAGCAAAAAGGGGAATGACAAGTAAACTCACAGGAAGATGCAAAGAGTGTTCTAGACGTGCTGCGGGTGGATTGACCGCATCAATTTTATCTTTGATATTTTGTAAGATCGCTTTTTGATTTTCGTGAAGTGTGTAGGTTTCGTTTGGTGGATAATTATCATACTCTTGGAGAAGATTTTTGGTGTGCTTGGTAAATGTATCTTGAGTTCGTTTTGGCTTGGATGGGATGCTCAAAGCCGCTATAACACCCGCGATAGTCGCATGAACACCTGATTCGAGCATAAAGTACCACATAATGACACCGACGATAAAGTATGCAATGGTGTTATGGATCCCAAAACGGTTCATAGCGATCATAATCATAAACATCCCAAGGGCTAAAAACAAAAAGTTTGCTTGAATGGTTTCGGTATAAAACAAAGCGATCACCAAAACAGCACCCAGATCGTCAACAATAGCGAGTGCGACTAAAAAAGTGACAAGTGCTGTGGAGACTCTTTTGCCCAAAAGCACTAAGGCACTAATCGCAAAAGCGATATCTGTTGCCATCGGGATCCCCCAACCATGAGCTGCATCTGTTCCTTGGTTGATATAAAGATAGATAAGGGCTGGAATCACCATCCCACCAACTGCTGCGAGGATCGGTAAGATCGCAACGCGAAGATCTGAGAGCTCTCCTGCAATAATCTCCCGCTTGATCTCAAGCCCGATGATAAAAAAGAAAATTGCCATCAGTCCATCGTTGATCCAATGGTGCACCGTATGAGAGAGCTTCCAAGAGCCAACCTCTACATTGATGTAGGTATGAAAAAGGTGGGCATACTCATCTGCAAGTGCGGTGTTTGCAAGAATAAGTGCGAGGATAGTGGTAAACATCAAGATCAAACCCGTTGTGGTTTGTGCATGTAAAAAATGCTCAAAAGGGGTCGCTATTTTGTTAAAGGTCTTTTCCCAAGGGGCGTAAATTCTCATCTTTTCTCCTTATATTAAAACATATTCTTAGTAGATACGCGTAGTTGTGCCATCTGATAGGCTGCATCTCTTTGCCCATTGCGGCGTGCTTTTGTCCACCATTTGAGGGCATTTTCCTCACTTTTTTCTACCCCATCACCATCGAAGTAGAGTTTGCCCAAGAGGTATTGTGCTTCGCCATCATTTTTATAAGCAGCTGCATCAAAGATAAGGTCAAAGACCTCTTTGAACTTTCTATCGTTGTAGAGTTGGTATGCTTCATCTATAAGTGTTGACATAAAATATCCTTGAAATAATTGATGTATTATATCGAAGAAGTAGGGCTTTAAAAAAAAGAAGTATAATTTTGCCATGGATTTAAATGAACTAAAAAATAAAAAAATTCTCCTCTTTGGAAAGCCTCGTGCATTTGATGAGGAGGAGTTCTCAGCGCAACTCTCACAGCACAAAATAGAGTGTGTCACCCGTTATGAAGAGGATGTTGCACTCATTATCGAGGGGCGTATGATGAGCCCTTATGAACAAAATGAGAGCGAAGCACTTTATGAAAAAAAAGTGGCAGCTTTTGAGTCTATCGACGCTCTTGAAAAAGCTTTAGTAGAGCAGATCAAAGAGGATACGCTGATGATGAGTTTGAAGCTCAGTCGTGATAAAACGCGCTTGTTGAGCTTTTTAAAAAACACCATTATCTCAGATACTCTTTTTTTAAAACTGCTTGGGATGTATGACTGGAGCAAAGAGGATTTCTTTGAAAATGATAGTAATCGAGATGTCTGTGCTGCCCTTATTCGTAGGTTTTATCACAATATAGAGCGTAACCATAATGTAGAATACGCGACACTGGGGCTAATGCACCTTATCTCTCAGACAAATAACAGTGAGCTGATTGAGGCTATCTTCAAGCTTGAGCCTTTGCAAAAGGAGCTTGAGAAAAAAGAGGTCGATTCGAAGTTTAGTATTTTAGAAGCGATGGTGCGAAACCCTGCAACACCCAAGAGTATCTTAGAGAGTCTTATCAAAAAAGCTCCTACGACCCTTTTGGTTTCTATCGCTTTGCGAGAAGATTGTGATGCTTTGATGCAAGAGGCACTTTTAAGAAAAGAAGATGAGAAGATCAAGGAGGCTTTGAGTTTGAGCCGTACGCTAGATACAAAGATTATCACATCTTTTTTAGAAAAAGGGGAGGCGAAATATTTAGCGAATATTGCCAAAAATATCCAACTCACCCCGATGCTTTTTGGGATGTTAGAGGAGTATGAAGAGGCTTTGGCATATAATAGCTCTTTGGATGCTGAGATGCAAAAGAGACTCTTTGCAAGCAAGCAGCAAAAGGTCTGGCGCGCTTTGGCTGCAAACTCCGCACTTGAGCAAGAACTCTTTGAGAAACTTTTGCAAGAGGGAGACTCTGAGGTGAAGATGGCACTTTTTGCGAATGCATCAGCGCCCAAAGAGCTTTTAGCGCAAGCGTATGAAGATGAGAGTTATCACCTCTCTTTGGCGTCTAATTCTGCTACATCCCAAGAGCTACTTGCATTACTTGCACAGAGTCAAAACAAAGAGATACTTATCGCTCTTGCACAAAATACAAACACACCCGTAGAGACACTCTATCAGCTTCAACTCGATAGCCATCTGCAAAAATATGTCAAAGAAAACCCAAGTTTTGGGGCACACATCCAAAGCCAAAATATTGGCTGGATGGTATAAGGATATCTATGAAAGCATCGGAATTAACAACTGTTCTTAGCGCTTTGTGCGCACAAAAAGTACCTACATTTTTGTGGGGAGCACCTGGTATTGGGAAATCTTCTATCGTCAAACAGATTGCAAAAGAGAGGAATATTGGCTTTATCGATCTGCGCCTTGCTTTGATGGACCCAACAGACCTCAAAGGGATCCCTTTTTATGACAAAGAATCCCACAGCGCACTTTGGGCACCTCCTGCCTTTTTGCCACGTGAGGGGGAGGGGATATTATTTCTTGATGAGCTTAATTCCGCTGCACCCTCAGTGCAAGCCTCGGCATATCAACTTATTTTAGACCGCTGTGTTGGAGAATATAGATTGCCAGATGGTTGGGCGATCGTGGCAGCTGGAAACCGTGAGGGAGACAGAGGCGTGACCTACCGTATGCCTGCACCACTTGCCAACCGTTTTGTGCACTTTGAGATGGAGGTCAATCTTGATGATTGGCGCGACTGGGCGTACAAAAGCGCTCTGGATACACGTATTATCTCTTATATCGCCTACAAAAGAGAACATCTGTTCACTTTTGATCCAAAGAGTGATACAAAAAGCTTTGCTACCCCAAGAAGCTGGGAGTATGTCAATAGCATTCTAAAAAGCGGGATCGATGAGACACTCTTGCTAGCAACACTCAGTGGAGCGATAGGTGGGGATGTGGCGGTTGGATTTTTAAGCTTTGCCAAGGTGATGGAGCGTCTGCCAGATATCAGCACGATCCTAGAGAGTGGCAAAGGGGAATACACCGACGAGATCGATGTCCTCTATGCTCTTAGCACTGGGCTCGTGAGTCAATATTTGGCAAACCCAAACGAGCAAGCCTTAGAGAACCTGCTCCGTTATACACTCGAGCTTCAAAGTGAGTTTGCCGTTATGATCGTGCAAGACTTGCAAAGAAATGGAGTGTATATGGAGCAATCAGAAGTGTTTGAAGTGTGGGTGAGAAAATTTTCTTATCTTTTGGCGTAAAGATCTTTAAAAAAGATCAGCATGCCCAAAAAAGATAGCCTTGCTTGAATCTTTTCGCATCGCTTCTAAGATCTTGATCGCCTTTTTCTTTGTATCTGCGTCAAAATAGATGAGCATATTGCGTGAGAAGATAAAGTCGAATTTTCCTAGATGGGCAAACTCTGCATCAAAGATATTGCACACCTCAAAACGTACGAGTTTTTTGATCTGCTCGCTGAGATGGTACATCTCTTCTTCTTGTTCAAAATAGCGTATGCGAAGCTCGTGGTTGAGGTTTTTGAGGTTGCGCTCGCGGTAGATCGCCTCTTTGGCGCGCTTGATCGCAAGGGAGTTGATATCGATCCCTACGATCTCAAAATCTGAGTTTTTAACCCCCGCTTCTAAAAGTGCGATGGCGATAGAGTAGCTCTCCTCTCCCGTTGCACATGGCGCACACAAGATACGTACAGGGGAGTTTTCTCTTTTGACCAAAGAGACAAGCTCGGCGATTTGATTAAACTCGCGGTAAAAGAAGGTCTCATTGGTGGTGAGGCGGTTGATGAGCTCTTGGCGCAATTCATGATCGTTTTGGATCTTTTGCAAAAGTGATTCATAGGAGCTTATATCGTGGTTTCTACAAAAAGTCTTTGCCTTAGAGTTTAAGATAGAGAGCTGTTTGTCAAAGGTCACACCGCTGAGTGTTTTAAAGTAGTCTGCAAGGCTTTGGATGTTGGAAAAATCCTCTTGTACTTGTGTGTAGGTGTGTTCCTCTTGTGAGGTTTTTTTTGTAAAAAGCCAATCAAACATCTGTCGCTCCAAAAGTGTGAATAAGAGAGATGATCTCATCGAGATCTTTGATCTGTACCGCTTGGACTCTCTCTTTTGCGCGTGCGGGGATCCCATAAACGATGGCAGTTTTCTCGCTCTCTGCGATACATTGCACCCCTTGTTGTGCCAAAGCGCTACATCCATTGACCCCATCATCACCGATCCCTGTGAGTAAAATAGGTAAAAGTTTATATCTTCCTATAAGAGGCAGAGCAGAAAAAAAGAGATGGTTGATATCTGGGTTAAAGTGGGCATTTTGCTTTTGTGTGATATGAAACTTCACCCCTTGGGATGTAAGCACAAATTCACAATTGTCCGAAGCGATATAGATAGTATTCGAGCTGATAAAAGCATCATCTTTTGCAAGAAAGATATTTTGCTGTGATTTTTCCCCAAGTCGTTTGACGAAACTTGGCAAAAAATCGGCTCCCATATGTTGGGCAATTATGATGGATGTCTTATGAAGACCCTCTAGTGAGCAGAGAATCTTCTCAATATGAGCAGGTCCTCCAGTGGAGGCACCTATGAGGATGAGTTTTTTAAGTTCTAAAGATTTCAAGCTTACTATTCAACTCTTCAGTCATCGAATTAAGATGCTCAGCCGCCGCAGCGATCTCTTCAACATTTCTAGCATTAGTGCTCGAAATCTCATTGATAGAAGATACTTTCGAAGCGATCTCACCAACACGTTTTCCAGTCTCTTCAAAGTCAGCAACTGTTTGATCTGTTGCTTTGACAGCAAGCTGAACAATCTCTACACTCTCAGTGATCTTCGCTTCTACATCCGAAGCAGATGTTGCAAGGGCTTGTATCTCATGAGAGTTATCATTCATCTGTGTACTTGCATCCATGATCGATTGCACGATCACATTAATCGTCGCATTGATCTCCACCAAAGATTTTTGTGTACGCTCTGCGAGTTTTCTTACTTCATCTGCAACCACGGCAAACCCACGTCCATGTTCCCCTGCACGCGCAGCTTCAATCGCAGCATTGAGTGCAAGAAGGTTTGTTTGATCTGCAATATCACTGATCACCTCAAGCACAGATTTTACTTGGTTGGCATCATTAGAGAGAACATTCATTCTCTCAGAGAGCTCTACCTCTGTTTGTGCCGTTTGTTGCACTTTTGCATTCATCGCTCTCATATCACGCCCTGCAACTGAGAGATTTTCATTTGCACGAATGATCTCTTTTTTACTCTCGATCGCCTCAGTGATAGACTCTTGGATCTCATCACGGATCTTCGCTGCTGTATCGTTTGCTTCTTGTGTGACAGTGACAGATTTTTCTACATTGTTTCCAACACCAAGAGCAGTTGTTGAGAGCTCATGTGCGATAGAAGCGTTCTCATTAGAAGAGCGCTTCGTGTTATCAATGAGATTATGAAGCTCGGATGTAAACTTATTGAACTCAGTTGCGATCTCACTGATCTCTTGAGGTGCGTTTGTCTCTACTTTGAGGGTGAGATTGTGCTCTTGGGTAATCTGGAGCATTTTCTTTTTGAACTTCTCAAGTGGACGGTTGATACCGATTACTATGATGTAATACGCAATACCAAGGCTTAAAACAAAAGCGATGATTAAGACTACGATCATAAGTGTAGAAGAGCTCTCAAGTGATTCGATAGACTCTTTTGAGAGTCTTTGTGTTCCTGCAAGACCTGCTTTATTGATCTTTTCAACCGAATCAAGTGTGCTGAGTGCATGTTGTGTTGCTTGTGCACTTAACTTATAGATAGACTCAGAGATCTTAAACGATTTTTCAAGATTGAGTTTGTATGAGCGTGTCGTATCTTCATACGCTTTAAAAGAGGCGATATTCTTTGCGTTGCGTGCCCCTTTGCGAAGATTATTGATAGGCTCAATGATCTTCTCAAAATCTTTGAGTTCTGTTTTTATGATCTCAGGGTCTTTACGTGCTTCAGAACGAAAATTAGCTAAGCGTAATTGTGTTCCTCTTTGATACGCATCTAAAGCATAAAAAGCGCGTTCTACACGCAAAGCGATCTCTTTTTTTGTTTGTGCCGCTTTGACGAGTTGTGCTTTTTGACTCTTTACAATAGATTTTGCTTGTGTGACAAAAACCTTTGCATCTGCATCAAGAGCATCGCCTACTGCATAGTTTTGTTCATGGAGTTTTGCTATTTGATCCCCAAATTGTTTGTACTCTTGAAGTTTTTGTGTAACAACAGGAAGTTCACTTTTGAGTGTAGCGAGTTGTGGATAGCTCGTAGAGTGTTTTGCAAGCGCATCAATTCTTGCAAAAATGACTGCAAAGGTTTCATCAAAGCCCTTTTTAGCTTGTAAATCCCCCTCGATAAGTTTGATCATATCGATTCTTGCTTTGGCAAAGTTTCTCTCTAATGATGTAGCGATCTCTACTTCATCAATATACTCTTTTTCAAGTGCTGTTGAGTTGGCTGTAGCACTCGACATATTCCCAATGGCTGTGATCCCCATAATAAGCATAGTAGCTAGGACAAGTCCAAAGCCAATGCTTATCTGTTTGCTTAAACTGATAGAAGACATCGTTTCCCTTTTTCTTTTAAAATTTGTGATATTTTACACTTGTTTATGTTAATTAAAATTAAGATGAAAAATTAATTTTGCATTTATCTTAAGTTCTAAAGATTTCAAGCTTACTATTCAACTCTTCAGTCATCGAATTAAGATGCTCAGCCGCAGCAGCGATCTCTTCAACATTTCTAGCATTAGTGCTCGAAATCTCATTGATAGAAGATACTTTCGAAGCGATCTCACCAACACGTTTTCCAGTCTCTTCAAAGTCAGCAACTGTTTGATCTGTTGCTTTGACAGCAAGCTGAACAATCTCTACACTCTCAGTGATCTTCGCTTCTACATCCGAAGCAGATGTTGCAAGGGCTTGTATCTCATGAGAGTTATCATTCATCTGTGTACTTGCATCCATGATCGATTGCACGATCACATTAATCGTCGCATTGATCTCCACCAAAGATTTTTGTGTACGCTCTGCGAGTTTTCTTACTTCATCTGCAACCACGGCAAACCCACGTCCATGTTCCCCTGCACGCGCAGCTTCAATCGCAGCATTGAGTGCAAGAAGGTTTGTTTGATCTGCAATATCACTGATCACCTCAAGCACAGATTTTACTTGGTTGGCATCATTAGAGAGAACATTCATTCTCTCAGAGAGCTCTACCTCTGTTTGTGCCGTTTGTTGCACTTTTGCATTCATCGCTCTCATATCACGCCCTGCAACAGAGAGATTCTCATTGGCACGAATGATCTCTTTTTTACTCTCGATCGCCTCAGAGATAGACTCTTGGATCTCATCACGGATCTTCGCTGCTGTATCGTTTGCTTCTTGTGTGACAGTAACAGATTTTTCAACATTGTTTCCAACACCAAGAGCAGTTGTTGAGAGCTCATGAGCGATAGAAGCGTTCTCATTTGAAGAGCGCTTGGTGTTATCGATGAGATTATGAAGCTCTGTAGTAAACTTATTAAACTCAGTTGCGATCTCACTGATCTCTTGAGGTGCATTTGTCTCTACTTTGAGGGTGAGATTGTGCTCTTGGGTGAGTTTATTCATCTGCGCTTTAAAACGATTGATAGGATCGATGAGACTTGTTTTTGTGACATAGATACTAAGAGAGATGATGAGGACAAAAATAATGAGTGAAGAGAATAAAATAGTGTATTGGATCGAGTGTGAGACTGCTAACACATCCTCTTCGCTCACCTCGGAGATGATCGCCCATCGTAGATCTTCAGAGAGCTCGATAAGTGTGTAAGAAGAGAGGACACTCTCCCCCATATAATCTTCGATCAGCTTTGTATCACTTTTGCCAGAAAAAACCTCCTGGGTCGCGAGTGTTTTTACAGAGCCCTCTTGTGGGTTTGCAAAAGAGGCACGGAGTGAATGGCTCTTTGGATGTAAGAAACTATCACTTCGCATCAAAAGATCTTCCCCTACGATGTAGTCCTCTTGTGATTTATCATAGCCTTTGCGGTAACTCATCACCTCAGAGATACTCTGATCGTTGAGCTGAAGGGCTACAACAAGAGGATACTCCCCATACATCTTCACCCGTTTTGCTAAGAACATTGCAGGTTCATTATTGCTAGGTGCATAACTGCGCATATCTACAAAAGCGCTCTTGTCGGTTTTGAGTGCTTTTGTAAATACCTCTGCAAGCCCCGAATCTTTGAGTGAACTATGGAAAATATTTTGACCATAGTCACTCTCTTTGGCTGCAGAATAGACTATTCTTGAGCTTGCTGCATCGATGAGAAAAAGATCATAATAGCCATAAGTTGTGACAAAGTTTTGAAAAAACTTCTCAAGAGCAGCGGTGGAGCGCTGGATCTCTTGGTTATCGACTGGAAATGTATCTTGGGATGTAAGCTCTAGATCTTCTGTAATATTATCAAGTTCATTAAAAAGAAGGCTCACCGCTTGGGTGGTTGTGAGGATATCAAGATCTGCTTTTTTTTGCGCAAAATAGGTGTTGAGTGCATTTCTTTTGACCTCATTGGCATTGTTGAGTCTGTTTTTGGCACTCTCTAGCATCGCTGTAGAGACCTTTGAGATGCTCAGTGAAGCTATTACAAAGACGATGGCAAAGAGTGAGATACTGATAAGGGCGAGAACTCGCGCTTTGATAGAGAGATTTGGCATAGGTTTCCTTTAGAGATAATGTGGCAAATAATATAACCAATTATACTTGGGCGGCGCCTTAATTTTGCACAGCAGCTATGGTATAATCAAGAAAAATTGCATGAAAAGAATACTATGTCTTTATTACAAAACAAAATCTCTCAAGCAAAAACAAAACTTCTCTTAAAACACCCCTATTTTGGAACTTTGGCGAGTAAGCTTGAAGTGATCGCAAATGAGGATATCCAAGCGTTTAAAAGCAATGGGGTCAAGCTTGAATACAATCCTGATTTTTTTGAACGCATAGAGCCCGAGGAGATGGAGTTTGTCTTTGCAAATGGGGCAATGCACGCTTCGCTTGCCCATGAGAGACGAAAAAATAATAGAAGTGGCTGGCTTTGGCAGATGGCGACGGACTTTGCCATCAATGATATGCTCACCGAAAATGGCTTGATGCGACCTGATGAAGCGCATTATCGTAAGCGTTTTTGTGGGATGTACGCTGAGGAGATCTATGCCGAGCTCAAAGATGACCTTTTGCGTGATGAAGAGTTAGAGTATGAAGCAGAAGATGAAGATGAAGATGATGTACAAAAAGAGCCCAATGAGAATCTACAAGAGGAGATACTTCAAGAACAACTCTTAGCTGAGGAGGCGATATCACGCCTTACGTCCGAAGCTGCTCGTGGTGATGCACCCAAGAGTATGGAGCGTTTCTTTACTCTGGAATCTCTTGGCAAGATCGATTGGCGCAATGAGCTCAAAGTGGCAATTGATCGCTATTTTAAAGATGACTTTGCCCTCATGCCACCGAGTAAAAAGTTATTATCTCAAGGGATCTATCTCCCCTCAAGCACCTCACAAACCTTTCGCCTTGTGATCGCTGTGGACTCTTCAGGTTCTGTGGATGAAGAGCTCTTAAGTAGCTTTTTGAGTGAGGTAAATTTTTTGATGGGGATGGTGCAAAACTACCAAATAGAACTTTTGGTGTGTGATGATAGACTCCATTTGCATCAGAGCTTTTCTACGGGTGATACGTTAGAGTGCAAACTTGTCGGCGGTGGTGGAACCAACTACAAACCTGTTTTTGAGTTTATCGCACAAGAGCTTTGGGATGTAAAGCTTCTGTTGTACTTTACGGATCTAGAGGGGATTTTTCCTCAAGAGGAGCCAAACTACGAAGTAAAATGGATAAGCCCAAAAGAGAGCGAGATCCCTTTTGGTAGTTTGATTGTTTTGCAAGATTAGTTGTGTAGGAGTTGATTCTTCCCGTTTTGCTTCGCATTAAAAAGAAGCATATCTGCTTGGTTGAGGCTCTCTTCTAAGCTCTCTTCTGGGGAGAGAAGCACACCTATAGAGATGGTATAAGCGATTGGCTCGTTCTTGTTGGAGTAGGCTTTTGCCTCGCTGAGGGTGTGGCGTATCTTCTCGAGGGTCTCAAGCGCTTCATTTGCACTCGTGTTTTTAAAGGCGATCCAAAACTCTTGAGCGCTAAAACGTGCGATAAGATCTTCTGGGTTTGTATTGGCACGAAGAATATCAGCGAGATGGGTGATCACAGCATCTCCACTCTCTTGCCCGTACTTTTCATTGATAGATTTAAAATTGTCGATATCCAGAGTTGCTAAGACAAAAGGCTCCATCTCGTGGAGTGCGTGTTGAAAGTATTTCTTCATATCTGCATAAAAATATTTACGGTTATACAAACCTGTGAGAAAATCTCTTTTGGCTTGGTTTGTGATGATATGGATATTCTCTAGTGCTTCGATAGAGTTGTTGATACGACACGAAAATTCCTCTTTGGTAAAAGGTTTTTTGATATAGTCGTTTGCCCCATTTTTCAAAAAAAGTGCGGTGATCTCATCGTCGTTGTTTGAAGAGAGCGCGATGATTCCAAGATCACTTTTAGCGTATGTTTTTCGTATCTCGATCACCAGATCAAGCCCATTGATCACAGGCATATTATAATCAGTGATCACAAGGCTGATATTTGGGTTGGATTGTAACATCCCAAGCGCTTCTTCACCATGTGCGACGGTGATGACGCGGTAGAACATATTTTCAAGCATATTTTGCATCTGCTTGCGAAATACAAGGGAGTCATCTACCACTAAGATAGTATGGTCTTGATTTTTTTGGAGTCTTTTGATCGTTTGGATAATGTAGTTGACATCATTGACGCCACTTTTGTTGACATAGTCGATGATGTTTTTTTGAAGCATTTTCTTGCGAAATTCTTTGTCGATATTTGCACTCAGCACGATCGCTCTGTTGTTTGTTTTGAGCACATAATCTACGATCTCTCCATGAGGGGCATCTGGGAGGTTGAGATCAAGAAGGGTTATAAAATAGTTGTATTTTTTTAAAAAAAGTTTTGCTTCTGAGAGATTATAAGCGACATCCACTTCATAACTTAATTCTGCTGCAATTTTTTTTGCAATGAGCTTTGCGAGTGTTTTGTTATCTTCGACGATTAAAATTCTTTGCATACATTTTCCTTTGAGGCAATTGTAGAATATTCAAAGCTAAAACTTGATTAAGTCAGCAAAGATTTTACCCTTTGACGCTATGATTTTGGCTATGGAATTTCTCACACTAGCAATCACAAAACTTAAAGCAAAACAAAATATTTTTCTCACAGGTGGAGCGGGTGTGGGTAAGACCACACTTACACGCGAGATCATTGAGCATTTTGAATCAGAAGCAAAAAAGGTCGCAAAACTTGCTTCTACTGGAATGGCAGCGACACTTATTGGTGGGCAAACTCTGCACAGTTTTTTGGATCTCTCCATAGCGAGTGATATACTAGACCTTGAGCAGCGTGGAAAACTAGAGATCGCCAAAAAAACAAAAAAACTCCTCGCGAGCATGGATATTATCGTGATCGATGAGATCTCTATGGTGAGTGCTGCTTTGCTTGAGATGATCGCCCTGCGACTAGATCAAGCCAACTTTTCAGGCTCACTTCTTGTTGTAGGGGATTTTTTGCAGCTTCCCCCTGTGGAGAAGAATGCTTGGGATGTAGCCTTTGCTTTTGAATCACAAGTGTGGGAGCGTTTCGCTTTTGAGACCATCGAGCTGAGTCATGTTTACCGTACCGATGATAAAGCATTTATCGATCTTTTGAACCATGTGCGTTTTGGATATGTTGATGAGAATATCCACAATCAGCTCAATGAGTTTATCAAGCCTTTGCCAGAGGATCTGAGCGAATTTACCTTTTTGTTTGGAAAAAATGAGAGTGCATCGCGCCATAATAAGGCACAACTCTCCTTTATCGATAGCGAGCTTTTCATAAGAGAAGCAGAGCTTATCAAGCACTCTCCAAGTGTGAAAGAAAGCGAGATACAAAGGTTTTTAAGCGATGCACGAATAGAGCAAAACCTTGAGCTTAAAATTGGTGCGCCTGTACTGTTTACGCGTAATTCTTGGAACTATTTTAACGGCGAACGTGGAAGAGTTGTAGGGATAGATGGCAGCTTTGTGTATGTGCAAAAAAGTGATGCAAAAGTAATCAAGCTTGAGAAGGTGGCACAATCCAAACATGTATGGAAAGAAAAAAATATCGAGGGGAAAAAAGAGCTTGTAGAAGAGCCGCTTTTTAGCGTGTATCAGTATCCTATCAAGCTTGCTTTTGCGATTACGATCCATAAATCTCAGGGGATGAGTATAGAAGATCTTATCATTCAGACCAATGAGATCTTTGCCTCTTCGCAGTTTTATGTCGCACTCTCACGAAGTTCAAATCCTCACCGACTCACACTTATTGCACCACAAAAACAATGGTATCACCTTGCGTATGTACATCCCAAGGCTCTTGCTTTTGTGACAAATAGAAAAAATGGTACTATATGAGAAAAAGTGAAAGTAAAATGGAAGAAACAAAAGAAAAAAATATCTCTAAAACGGTTACCTGGCGTTATAGCACCGCGCTTTTATTGATCGCACTTCTTGCGACAAGTGCCTTTTTTGTACTGCATACGGCGCTCAAAGAGAGTGAGAGTACGGCATATGTGGTCAATATCTCTGGAAAGCAAAGGATGTTAAGCCAACATATAGCGCACGATATCTATAAATTGCACCATTTTTACCTCGATCATTCTAGAAGTTATGAAGAGATCGCAAGGATCAAAGAGGGTCTCAAGCAACGCTCTTTAGAGATGCTTGAGGCAAATACTATCCTCTCTAGCGCAACACTCGCTGATGGTACAAGGATAGAACTCTCTGAGAGGATGCGAAAACTCTACTTTGGTGAAACGAATCTTGCCCAGCGTGTAAAACAATATAATACTTTTGCCACAGAGGCTCTTGGAGCACGAGACTTTTTGGCTACAAAAGCAGTGGTCGCAAAGATAGCCAAGCATTCAGAAACACTTCTTTTTGATCTCAATCGTGCAGTATTGCAGTACCAAAAAGAGGGGGAAGAAAAGATTAAACAGATCAAGATCTATGAGACAGTGATCTGG
This sequence comes from Sulfurimonas sp., assembly GCA_034005845.1. Classification (GTDB taxonomy): domain Bacteria; phylum Campylobacterota; class Campylobacteria; order Campylobacterales; family Sulfurimonadaceae; genus Sulfurimonas. The sequence continues at coordinate 17,714 of JAVETX010000006.1, forward strand.
CTTGTGACCCTCTTTACTCTTATGCTTGAAGTGCTTTTTATCTTTGCGCCAATGACACGAAAAATAGTGGAACTCTCTGATGCGAAAAATCAGCTTCTAGAATCCTTGCAACAAAAAGTGGAACTGCGAACCCTTTATCTCAAAGAAGCAAATCAAAAGCTCCAAGAGATGGCGTATCATGATCCACTTACAGGGCTCAATAATAGACTAAGCTTAGAGAGTGATGTGGAGTTTTTACTCGAGCAATATAAAAGTCATCATGCCCCTTTTGGAGTGTTGATGATCGATATCGATTATTTTAAAAATATTAACGATACCTATGGACATGACTTTGGAGATATGGTGCTCGAAGAGCTTGCAACTCTTTTGCAAAAGAGTTTTCGCGATACCGATAAGATCTATCGAACAGGGGGAGAGGAGTTTGTGGTCTTGCTCAATAGAATAGGGTATGAAAATACTCTCCTTGCAGCGCATAATATGCTCAAAGCTGTGAGAAATCACATCTTTATCAAAGATGAAAATGAGGTAAAACTCACTGTAAGCTGTGGACTCTATCACTCAAAAATGGATGATGAGATGGACTACAAAGATATTCTCAAAGCTGTGGATGTAGCACTCTATGAGGCAAAAGAGAGCGGACGTGATATGGTGCGTATCTACTCATCAGGACAACCATCTGAGGAGGACTACAACCAAGTAAAAAGTTATCGCATCGCTTTTAGTGACGCAAGCTTGAAGCATATAGAATCGATCGATCGCTCTTTTGAGGAGCTTTGTGGATATCCTATCACGAAGTTTCTCTCTCAAGAGCTTTCATTTGAAGAGATCGTACATCCAGAGGATCAAGAGATGCTCCAAGATATTCGCTCCTCTAAGCTCGATACGATCCGTTTGGTGTGTGCAGATGATAGGGTGATGATCTTTCGATTTGCTACATCATCGAGCCCTCACCGTTTTGTTTTAGAGTTTCAAAGTGTTCTCTCTTTGGCAAACTTTGTGCGCGAGAAGATGTTGCTGCATAGTTTTAATGCGATGATGCACAATAGTGATGACTATATCTATTTTAAAGATAAAAACCACCTCTTTACAGCTGCGAGTGATACTCTGCTTGATATCACATCAATAAAACAGATCCAAGAGCTTATTGGTAAAAGTGATTATGAGATTTTTGATCGCTACTATGCAGATAGCTACTATAAGCTTGAAAAAGATGTTTTAAGTGGGAAAAAAGAGCTGAGCCAAGAGATCCAAAAAATACAAACAAAAGATGGAAAAACAAGATTTATAGATAATAGAAAATATCCGATCAAAGATAAAGATGGAAATATTATAGGATTATTTGGGATTGCAAGGGAGTGCAAAAAGGAGTAAACCCTCACAAAGGTGAGAGTTTACATATGCAAGATTAAAGTTTCGCTTCGTTTTTTGCTAAGTATTCAGCAACACCTTCAGTGTCAGCTCTCATACCCTCATCACCTTTTTGCCAACCAGCTGGACATACTTCACCGTGCTCGTTTGTGAAGATCATAGTATCAACCATACGAATCATCTCATCGATGTTACGTCCAAGTGGAAGATCGTTGATCACTGAGTGACGCACAGTTCCATCAGCATCGATCAAGAATGAACCACGAAGTGCTACAGACTCACCAAAAAGTACATCATAGTCTTTTGAAATTTGTTTGCTTAAATCTGCTACGAGTGGGAATTTAACACGCCCGATACCACCTTTTTCTACTGGAGTTTCTCTCCATGCAAAGTGTGAGAATTGGCTATCTACTGAACATCCGATAACATTGATACCACGACTTGTGAACTCTTCGATTCTGTGAGAGAAAGCGATGATCTCAGATGGACATACGAATGTAAAGTCAAGTGGATAGAAGAAAAGTACCGCACCTTTTTCCCCTAAGTTTTTCATGAGGTTGAAATCTTCTACGATTGAACCATCAGCAAGTACCGCTGTAGCTGTAAAGTCTGGAGCTTTGTTTGTTACTAACATATATTAATCCTTGTATTTTAAATTTGTGTAAGTATTCTAACCAAAGTAAATTGATAAGAGTCTGAGAGTAAAGAGTAATAGTTTTATTTAAGGATAATTTTTATCTTTTATATTTGTACTAAAACTTAAGAGAGTGGAGCTTGGGATGTAAAGTATTTGTGTTTAAATATTCTTTGCTATAATTGCGACGATTTATGGAGCAAGACTCTATACTTCAATAAGGAAAAATCGATGACTAAAGAGTACATTTTTACTTCAGAGTCTGTAACAGAGGGGCATCCTGATAAGATGGCAGATCAGATCAGTGATGCAATTCTGGATTATATTATTGAGCATGATGCTAATGCACGCGTAGCGTGTGAAACATTGGTGTCAAATGGTTTTTGTGTAATTGCAGGCGAACTGAAAACAACGGCGTATGCGCCTATGCAAGAGATTGCTAGACAAGTGGTAAAAGAGATAGGATATACCGATGCGACTTATGGTTTTGACTATCGTTCGGCTGCAGTTTTAAATGGTATTGGAGAGCAGTCTCCTGATATCAATCAAGGTGTAGATCAAGTAGGTGGCGATATTGGTGCTGGAGATCAAGGGCTAATGTTTGGATATGCTTGTCGTGAGACAGATGTATTGATGCCTTTACCGATCTATTTAGCACACAGACTCACACAAAAACTTGCAGAGGTGCGTAAAGAGGGGATCATCCCTTATCTTCGCCCAGATGGAAAAGCACAAATAAGTGTTAAGTATGTAGATGACAAGCCTGTGAGTGTAGAGACCGTTGTTGTCTCTACACAACATGCTCCAGATGTCGCTCAAGAGAAGATCCATGAAGATGTGATCAATGAGGTGATCAAAAAAGTGATCCCTGCAGAGCTTTTGAGTGAAACGACTGTTTTTCACATCAACCCTACAGGGAAGTTTGTGATCGGTGGACCACAAGGGGATGCTGGACTTACAGGAAGAAAGATCATCGTAGATACTTACGGTGGAAGCTGTCCACATGGTGGGGGAGCATTCTCAGGAAAAGATCCAACCAAAGTAGATAGAAGTGCGGCATATGCAGCACGTTGGGTCGCTAAAAACCTTGTAGCTTCAGGGGCCTGTGACAAAGCAACGATCCAAGTAGCGTACGCTATTGGTGTTGTACAACCAGTTTCGATCATGGTAGACACGCACGGAACAGGCAAAGTGGATGAGAGCAAAATAGAAGCATGTGTTAAAGAACTTTTTGACCTCTCACCAAAAGGGATCATAGAATCACTCGATCTACTGCGCCCTATATATAGAAAGACAGCTGCTTATGGTCATTTTGGACGTGAAGAAGATACTTTTACGTGGGAAAAAACTAATAAAGCTGAAGCTATCAAACAATACCTCGGTCTTTAAAAGAAGACCTTCTCATTTACGGTGATCTCTCACCGTAAATCTACATTAATAATCGTTATCAAAACCCTAAAAACAGGCATTTTAGCAGGCTTGAATTGTAACGTATTTCTTTTTTTACGCGCCCAAAATATAATTTTTAGCTCCCTTTAAAAATCTTAAGTGTATAGTTACCCAAATTAACTATTTAGGAGAAAATTATGGCAGTATATATTAATGATACATGTATCAACTGTGGCGCTTGTATCGATGAGTGTCCAGTAGAAGCGATCGTAGATGAGGATGATAACCCAACTGGTGAAGAGATTTACTATGTGTATCCAGATAAATGTGTAGAGTGTGTGGATCATCACGATGAGCCTGCATGTGCTACTGCATGTCCAACAGAGGGATGTATCACTTGGGATATGCCATTTACTGCTGAGTACAAAGATCACTTCAATGGTGCAAACTACGAAGATGGTAAAAACTATGTAATGGAAGATGCAGATGCTGAAATGCCTTTCCATGCTGACATTAGTATTGAAGATCGTAAAAACAAAGCGAACATCATCGACTAATCTTGAGGGCTCCCTTGCGGGGCTTTGAAGCCTTTTTCCTCTTTTTTCTTCCCTTTAAACTACAATCTATAAATTTTTTGGTATAATTCCACTCTATTTTTTATACATACTAGGAGATTTGATGGAACGAACACTATCAATAATAAAGCCAGACGCAGTTGCTAAAGGTGTAATCGGAAAAATTTTAGATCGTTTTGAGAGTAATGGTCTTAAAATTGCTGCAACTAAAAAACTTCAACTTTCTCGTAAAGATGCAGAAGCATTTTATGCAGTTCACGCTGAGAGACCTTTCTTCAACGACTTAGTTGACTTTATGATCAGTGGTCCAGTTGTAGTTTCAGTTTTAGAGGGTGAAAACGCAATGGCTAAAAACCGTGACTTAATGGGTGCAACAAATCCTAAAGAAGCTGAAGCAGGTACAATCCGTGCAGATTTCGCTGAAAACATAGATGCAAATGCGGTTCACGGAAGTGACTCATTAGAAAATGCAGCTGTAGAAATTGCGTTCTTTTTCTCTGAGAGAGAAATTTCATAATTCTTTTATGATTATTCAATTAAGAAAAGTAACTTCGACGCCACAAGATTTTGAAATTAAATCTGGAGATATAGCATTTAAAGGTTTTTTACAGTACCATAGCGGCAAATTAATTTTGCTCAAAGCAAACTTAAGTGGCTCTATGGATATTGAATGCGACGTTTGTGCTACAAAGTTTGAGCTACCTTTGAACAACGATATTGAGTTTTTCATATCCGATGGTATTTATGAAGATGAAGATGGTATAGAATTGGATGTAGTAGAATCCTTAAACTCCTCTACGGATGTAGAAGAGCTTTTGAATTCAGAGCTAGAACTGATTCGTAGCGACTATCATAGTTGTAAAAACTGTAAAGACTCAGACTATAGTCTAGAGTTTTAAAATAAAAGCTTGTAAAAAGCTTCCAAAATACATAAAAAGGAAATAACATGGCAGTACCTAAAAGAAGAGTATCTCATTCTCGTTCAGCGAAAAGAAGAACTCATTACAAAATTGCTTTAGCACGTCCAGTGAAAGATAAAGATGGAACTTACAAACTTCCACACCATATCAATCCAACGACTGGTGAGTATAAATAGTAAATGATTACAATTGCTATTGATGCAATGGGTGGGGACTTCGGTCCCGAACCAATTGTTAAGGGTTGTGTTGCGGCACTGAAAACAAAACTATTCAAACCTATTTTAGTAGGTAAAAAGTCAGAAATTTTACCTCTGTTACCAAAAAGTTATAGAGATAAGATTTTAATTATCGATACAGACGATGTGGTCTCTATGTCAGATGCAGCCACAGATGCTGTAAAAAGAAAAGAGAGTACTATCTATAAAGCGATCGAGCTTGTAAAGAATGGTGAAGCACACGGAGTGGTCTCAGCAGGTCACAGTGGTGCAACTATGACTTTAGCGACTCTTCGTTTGGGTCGCTTACAAAATGTATCACGCCCAGCACTTGTTACACTTATGCCAACAAAAACGGGACGTCGTTCTGTAGTATTGGATGTAGGTGCTAATGTAGACTCTAAGCCAGAACACTTAGCAGAATTTGCCGTTATGGGTGGATGTTATGCTGAGGATGTCCTCAAAATTGCTGAGCCAAGTATTGGTATTTTGGCAAATGGTGAAGAGGACTCTAAAGGAAACGAAGTAACAAAAGCTGCTCATAAACTTCTCAAAGGCTATAGAGGCTTTAAGGGAAATGTTGAGGGAAGCGATATCTTCAATGGCTCATGTGACGTTATTACCTGCGATGGATTTGTTGGAAACCTTGTGCTTAAAGCGAGTGAGGGTGTAGCCTCTACGATAAGCCAGCTGATTAAAGAGTATATTCGTAAATCTCCAGTCTCTATCACAGGTGCACTCTTGATGAGAAAGGTGTTTAAACTTCTCAAAAAAGAGATCGACTATGCTGAGATCGGTGGAGCTCCACTGATCGGTATCAAGGGATGTGCTATTGTGAGTCACGGAAAAAGTAACTCCCGTGCGATAGAAAATGCTATCTATCAAGCGATCCGTTATGTTGATACAGGTGTGAATGATCATATTGTGTCAAGACTTGCAGAGTTGAAACAAAAGGAAAAATAATGGCTTATGCAGCTTTTAGATCTATTGGTGCATATGCTCCAGAAAAAATCTTAACAAACCAAGAACTCTCAGAGATGGTTGATACATCCGATGAGTGGATTGTTAAGAGAACTGGAATCAAAGAGCGCCGCATTGCTGCAAAAGATGAAACAACAAGTGATATGGGTGTTAAAGCTGCTGCACTTGCAATAGAGCGTAGCAAAATAGACAAAAAAGAGATCGATATGCTTATTTGTGCAACGATCTCACCCGATTATTTTTGTATGCCCTCAACTGCTACTGTTATCTCAAGCAAGCTAGGGCTTAACAATGTCACTGCTTTTGATATCTCTGCTGCTTGTACAGGTTTTGTATACATCCTCTCTATTGCCAAAGCGTTTATAGAAGCTGGCATGAAAAAAAATATTCTTATCGTTGGAGCTGAAAAACTCTCTGCGATCACTGATTATACAGACAGAGGGACATGTATCCTTTTTGGAGATGGTGCTGGTGCGGCTGTAATAAGTGCGACTGAGGATAAAAGTGAAGCGATCATCGATATCCATACAGGTGCAGATGGAACATTTGCAGATCTACTTATGACGCCTAATGGTGGAAGTGGTTCTGCACACGATTCTCTCGATCAAGAGGCTTCAAGTTGTTTTATGCAGATGAAAGGTAATGAGACATTTAAGGTCGCTGTGCGTACTTTGACAAAAGATGTGGTCGATATCTTACAAACGAACAACATCAAAAGTGAAGATATCAATCACTTCGTGCCTCATCAAGCAAACTACCGTATTATTAAAGCGGTAGGGGATGCTCTTGATATGAAAGAGGAGCAAGTGGTTCTCACTGTTGCAAAATATGGAAACACTTCAGGTGCATCAATCCCTATGGCGATCAACGAAGTGTATGAGAGTGGCGATCTCAAAGCTGGAGAGCTTATGCTTCTTGATGCTTTTGGTGGAGGGCTTACTTGGGGAAGTGCCCTTGTCCCTTTTTCACCTCTAAAGTAATCCCTCTTTACGCGCTTCTCTGTGAAGTGCGAGTAAAAGTCTCTTGTGAAAGAGATCCTCATCAGCAAGTGTGAGATTTGCTTCTCTCACCTTTTCACCCCACATCGGATTTGGAAAATAACTATCCTCTTTAAAACGAGCCATTACATGGATATGTACGCGAGGGAGCATATTGGCAAACGACGCCATATTGATCTTGCTAGGTTTGTAATAATCTTTGAGTTCATGCTCTACAATATCATATATATCCCATAGCCGTCTTCGTAGCTCTTTTGGCATATCTCCGAGTTCTTTGTAGGGTTCTTTGGTAAATATCATAAGCCAAGGGATCTCACTCTCTTGTGTTTGGATGTAGAATTCAGCATCTTCATAAAGTAGCATGGGATGTACCTTTTTTGCTAATTATAACTGATTTGATTTGAAAAAGAGAAGGGAAAGTGGGGGAGAAAAAGCTTACTCCAAGAAGGAGTAAGCCAAAGAGCTATTTAGTCTTTGTTTCCACGGTATGAAGAGCTTGAACCACTTCTAGATGAAGTTCTTGGCTTTGAAGAAGAGCGTCCACGGCTGCTACTGTTTCCTCTGTAGCCACCACTTCTGCTTCTTCCACCTTTACCACGCGTATCTCTTCTTTGGCTTGCACGAGCAAGAATTTGCTCGATCTTATCAGCAGGGATACCAATAGTATTTGGTCCTTTGATATCTTGTTTGTCTAAGATCATAGAGATAAGCTTAAAGATGATCGTAGGCTCATCAATATCCTCTTTGAGTGCATCAAGGATTCTATGTGCCTCATCGTAGATCGATTGATCTTCGATATTTTTTACGATACTCTCGATATTAAGTTTACGCAAATCATTTTTACTTGGAACAAAAGCGTGCTCCATAGTCGTACCAACTTTTGCTTTAATACGTTGCAACTCTTTGAACTCAAGTGGAGTTAAAAGTGTGATTGCTTTTCCTTTTGTTCCTGCACGCCCTGTACGCCCAATACGGTGTACATAACTCTCAGGATCAAAAGGGATATGGTAGTTAAATACGTGAGAGATGTTGTTTACGTGGATACCACGCGCTGCAACGTCTGTAGCAACAAGTACTTTTACCGAGTTACTCTTAAAGCCTTTAATAACAGCCTCTCTTTGTCTTTGCTCCATATCACCATGAAGCCCATTAGCCAAGTATCCAGCGTTTGAGAGAACATTCGAGAGACGATCCACTTCGCTTTTTGTACGACAAAAAACAACTGATTTTTGTGTAGTTTCAGAATCCATCAAGCGGATGATCGCATCATCACGCTCAGACTCATCGATCACATAATAGAGTTGTTCGATATCAGAGTTTGTCGTCTCACCTTTTGTGATAGAGATAAACTCAGGGTCATGGAGGATTCTATTAGCGAGTGTTTTGATCGGCTGTGGCATTGTCGCTGAGAAAAGCAATGTTTGACGGTTTGTTGGGAGGTAAGAGAATATCTCGTTGATATCATCTAAGAATCCCATATCAAGCATCTCATCTGCTTCATCTAAAACAACCATACTTGGCGCGAAATCTTTGATCATATTTTTCTTGAGGATATCAAGCATACGACCCGGAGTTGCAACAACAACGCTCGCACCTCTTTGGACAAGGTCGATCTGGCGATTGTATGAGCTACCACCAAAGATAGTTACTGTTTTGATCCCAAGATTACGACCATATTTGAAAAGCTCATCACTTACTTGTGTAGCTAGTTCACGTGTTGGTGTGATTACTAAAAGCTCTACGCCACCTTTGTTGTGCATATTGTTGAGTGCTGGCAAGCCAAAAGCTGCCGTTTTCCCTGTACCTGTGTGTGCTTGTCCGACCATGTCGCGACCAGCGAGAACTACAGGGATTGCAGAAACTTGGATAGGGGAAGGTGCTGTGAATCCAGCGTCTTTGATACTTTTGAGTATCTCTTTTTTAAGTCCTAATTCTTCAAAGAGGACTACTTTTTCTTCTTGTTGTGCATTTTCTTGCATCATAAACCTTTATGTAAGGAGATGATACATAAATAGACTTCTTGCAAAATTCCTAATAGTCTCAGCACTTAAGAGAGAGTTTTAATCAAGGCAGATGTTCTTCAGCGTAGCTGTAGCTACGATGAAGGTTATCTAACGCTGAGTAAAGCTCTCTCTTAAGTGCCCGTAGGGAGAGATGAAAAGAGGCAATCTTGCATAAAAAAATATTTTATCCTTAGCTATGGCTAGGCATAAAAATTTGTTTTACACAATCTTATCTCTTTTGATCTCTCTGAGACTGTTAGGGGTTTTGCAAAAAGTCTAACAATACCTTCCCCTAGAAATATAAATGGAATTATAGCAAAATAAAACCCTATTTTAATTAAAATTTTATATATTTAAAATTAGTTAAGTTTATATGTGTATAAATGTGGGCAGATGTGCTGTGAGTTTGCAGATTGCCATATTTTTGGGAAATATTTTTTTCTTAAGTATAATGGTAGAAAAAAATGGATGTGTAGATGGATCTCTCTTTAGTGGGCTTGATTTTGAGTTTTATTGTTGTGTTGGTTTTACTTTTTTTGTATCTTAAACAGCGTGAAGAACTCACTCAGATCAAAAACTATACACAAGAACTTCTCAAACAAAATAGCGATTATAAGCTTGAGTTTGCTGTTTTAAAAGAGCGCTATGAAAATGAAAAAAGTGCGGCAAACGAAAAGCTAGATGTGCTCAAAAATGCCAAAGAGGAATTGAGTCGTGAGTTTAAAAATTTGGCAAATCAGATCTTTGAGGATAAATCAAGACAATTTTCCCACACACAAAAAGAGCAACTCGATCTCTTTTTAAAACCGTTTCGCGAACAGATAACACTCTTTTCACAACAGTCAAAAGAGCAATATACCCATGAGCTAAAAGAGCGTCATCTTCTCAAAGATGAACTCAGTCGTCTCCAAGCGATGAATGCGCAGCTCTCTCAAGATGCCCTCAATCTCACCAATGCACTCAAAGGGGAGAATAAGACCCAAGGAAATTGGGGCGAGCTTGTACTAGAGCGTATTTTAGAGCAATCGGGCTTGCGCAAAGGGAGTGAGTATGAGCTTCAAGTCTCAAAAAAAGCAGAAGATGGCAAAAGATACCAACCCGATGTGATCATCCATCTTCCACAAGAGCGTGATGTGATCATCGACTCGAAGGTCTCCCTTGTGGCGTATGAGAAGTTTATGAGTGCAGAGACTCCTGAGCAAAAGGCAAGTGCGCTCAAAGAACACCTCGCAAGTATCTCGATGCATGTCAAATCTTTGAGTGGGAAAAAGTACGAGAGGCTTGAGGGGGTCTCAAGTCTTGATTTTGTTTTGTTATTCATGCCTATAGAGGGGGCTTTTTTACTCGCCCTAGAACAAGATGGGGAGTTTTTTAAACGCGCTTTTGATCAAAATATCTTAGTGGTCTCCCCCTCAACACTCCTCGTGACACTACGGACCATCGAGCATATCTGGCGCACACAAAGACAAGAAGAACACGCTAAAAAGATCGTCGATGAAGCTGAAGCGATGTATGACAAACTCGTCTTGTTTATCTCAGAGATGCAAAACATAGGAAACCATCTACACAAAACCCAAGATGCCTATGAGGGTGCGATGAAGCGGCTCCATACAGGTCGAGGAAATCTAATAAAAAGAGCGCAAAATATGATAGAGTTAGGTTTAAAACCAAAAAAGATTTTAACACTTCAAAGTGAGGATGATGCAGAATGAATTTATTCAAAAAATATAAACAATTTTTCGTGATTGGAGTGCTTTTTGGCATTGTGATGCTTGTGCTCCTTGGGCTTTATTTTATGAGAAGTGCAGCAATAGAGCAGGAGTATGCGCAGCGTCAAAATAGTTTGATCAAAGAGTATATAGACCATAAAAAAGAGCGCATAACCTCTGTGATCCATACGCTCACAGAGAAGTTTCATCAGGAGAATAAGCTTGTAGAGGAGCAAGCAACTTATGAGCTTAAGAGAAAGGTTGATCACGCTTATGAAACAGCGCATCTTATCTATGACAAATACAAAAAGCTCAAAAGTAAAAAAGATATTCAAGAGCGTATTATAGAGAGTGTGCGTTATGGTGGAGCCTGTGAAGAGGAGAAAAGTCTCTTTATCAGTGACTTTGATGCGAACAGTGTTTTTGCACAAAAGCCCCAGAGTATTTATGAGGCTTTGGATGTAGATGCAGATGGGCGCACCATAGCGCTAGAGATGATCCAAAAGGTGAGAAAATATACAGAGACCTATATTTATACAAATACTAAGCATCAGACGCGCGAGCTTATCTATGCAAAGAATCTTGATCTTTATGATTGGTTTGTGGGAGCATCTATTGATCTGACCCAAAGATATGCCCAAAAAAAGCAAGCTTTTCTTGAAGAACTTGGAGCTTTGCCTTTGAGTCAAAGAGATTTTTTTGCACTCTATGATAAAAATAAAGAGCAGTTTGTAGAGAAAAAAGTGGGAGATAAGTTTGATGATCGCTTTATTGATGCAGTGACATCCAATCTGCTCAAAAAAAGCACTTGGTATGCCAACAGCATCGATTCAAACTACTATTATAGTGACTATATTGAAAGTTTAGATCTCTATATCATTTATGGCTTTGAGATGAAAAAGCTTTTTCAACATTAAAATTTTAGTTATGAATAATCTTAGCTTGATTATAATGTAGGAATGAAAAAGATAAAGACTACTATTTTATCATTCCTATTGCTGAGTCTTTGTTTTGTAAGTTTCCATGACTTCATGGTGCCACAAGATACGATCCAAGAGATCTCTTGTGCAAAGATGCACCTCGAAAAAGAGAAGGCTTTGGATCTTGTTGTGCATGACTCGATGCATCACCTTTTTACCCACCTCGATCACGAGCCCTTTGCTCTTTATGACCTCCAAAGAGAAAATCCTTATTGTATACAAGCCACTATGAGCTTTTATAAAGCATCGGTGCTTTTGCGACCTCCACTAAGCTAGATTTTTTATGTATATTTGACTCCTTACAAGCTATAAACTAGATTCCGTGTCAAGCACGGAATGACTGGGTGTACGGAATGATCGGATGTATGAAATTGTGTCACCCTGAACTAGATTCAGGGTCTAGATTTTGCAAGGAATTTATTTCTTTTACACATAAAAAAGGTTTACTATGAAAACGATACTACTTTTGTGTCTCTTCTTCTCTTTTGATCTGCTTGCACAAAGCTTTTATGAGATACTACAGAGCACAAAACACAACAGTAAAATAAAGGCGCTACAATACCGCCAAGATGCACAAAGTGCACAAACACAAGCCCAGTTCTCATATGAGGCTCCAAGCATATCTTTGGATGTAGGATATGCAAAAGATATCTTGGATGAAGATGGGGTGGAGTATGCTTTGGCTTTGAGCCAAGAGCTGCAAACCCCTTTTGCCCAAGAGGCAAAAAAGAGTGCCCAACGTGCGATGTTGCACTCTTTGAGATCTTCTTTGGAGTACGAGCATAACAGCTTTATCTTAGATCTTGCTCTTTCTTATCATCTCGCTTGCGTGGATAAAGAGAGCTTTCTATTAATGCAAGATCTAGCAAATGAGCAAAAAAAAGCTCTAGATAGACTGAGTGTTGCTTATGAACTCGGAGAGATCTCACGTAAAGATCTGCTCTTTCATCGGGTGGAGTATCTCAAAACAAAAGAGCAGGAGAGTGCTTTTTTGAGAATCTATGAGCGCTCGGTTTTAGATCTTCAAACCCAAGCACAAACAATAGAGATAGATACGCTTACATGTAGCGATATGATCGTGCCATCGATGCGAGATCTTGAAATGAGAGCACAAAAAAACGCAAAGCTTGAATCACTACGCTATGAAAGAGACGCGGCAACATCGCAATACAAACTCTCTGAGAGCTCATTACAGTCTTTGAACTATTCTTTGAGCTATGAAAAAGAGCTCGACAAAAAGCGCTATGGGGTGATGGTGAGTATTCCCCTTACGTCCTTTACATCCAAACAAGAGCAACTCCAAGCGCACTTTCTTCACACACAAAGTGCCCTGGGTGAAGAGCTCGCTCTTTTAGAGTATGAACTCAAACAAAACGAAGAGACCCTTCGCACTCAGCTACACTCAAACTATCAAAGCTACAAAAGATACCAAGAGGAGCTTGTCCCTTTTTCAAAAGAGCTTCACGAACTCTCACTTCTTGCACTTTTAGAGGGGGAGGGAAGTGTGATGGAGTCTTTGGATGCTCTTAGATCGCATCTAGGAAACACCCTTGGGATGTTAGAGAAAAAACGCACATACTACCAAGAGCTTTTTGCTCTGTATAAAATAACAGATAAACGTCTAGGAGAAACAGATGAATAAGGGTTCGATTTTTTTAATGCTTTGTATAACTTTGCTTGATGCTCGCCTCATAGAGATGAGCCAAACTCAAGAGAAAGAGCTTGGTGTGCAAACACAAAAAGTGGTGCAGGTAGAGAAAATAAACTTGCCAACAATGAACGCTAAAGTGACTCTCGCACCCAAAGATATCATCACGATTACTCCAAGAGTGGAGGGGGTGATAGCAGATCTTTATGTCAGAGAGTTTGATAAGGTGGCACAAGGGGAGAAGATCTTCTCTCTTCGTTCTAAGGAGCTTTTAGAGTTGCAACAAGAGTATCTCAGCCTCTCTTTGGAGTATGAAAATAAACAGCAAAATTTTCAAAGGGATGAAAAGCTCTATGAGATGGGGCTCATTGCACACAAGCGACTTTTGCTGACACAACAAGAGATGATGCAAAGTAAGCTCCATTTTGAGTCTGTGCAAAACAGGCTCTTAGAGAGTGGCTTTGATGCAAAGATGCTCGAGCAAATCAAGCAAGATCTCACCCCTTTGCGTGAGATCGCCTATCTTGCACCAAGAACAGGGCAGATCTATACCATCGATGCTAATGTTGGAAGTAATGTAAGCGATGATGCAAAGATAGTGACACTCTACGCTGATGGTGCGCGCTACATAGAGTTTGAAGCACCCCTTAGTATCTCCAAGCAGATCTCTGTAGGCGATATCTGCTCTTTTGAGGGCTACACAGCAAAAGTGGTTGCACTCAGTGATCTTGTCAATGAAGATTCTCAATCTATCAGCGTGCGCGCTTTGATAGAAAATCCTCGTGATATCGCTGTGCACAAGATCTATCAAGTACATATTGAAGCAAAGAAAGAGGGAAGATTTTTTAGGGTGATGAAGTCTGCTCTTGTCTTTAGCGAGGGAGATGCCTATGTTTTCAAAAAAGTTGCTACTGGATTTGAAGCACTCAAAGTAAGGCTTGTGAGCGAAGATGAAACACACTACACTATTGATGCAGAGTTTAGTGATGCGGATGAGGTGGCGGTACGTTCTACCGTGGCGCTACTGAGTGCAATGGAGGAAGAGGATGAGTGAGAGACTCGTAGCCTTTGCTCTATCGCAAAAGTTTTTTGTTCTTCTTTTGAGTGTGGCGATCCTCTTTTTTGGTGCCAACGCTATGATGAAACTCCCCGTCGATGCCTATCCTGATATCGCTCCGACACAGGTAAAGATCATCCTCAAAGCCTCAGGGATGACACCCGAAGAGATGGAATCACGCGTAACCATTCCCGTCGAGCAAAACCTTCAAAGTATCGCAAACCAAAGCATTATCCGCTCCCTTTCAAAGTATGGCTTGTGTGATATCACTATCGATTTTGAAGAGGGTGTGGATATCTACTGGGCAAGACAACAAGTCGCACAGCGCCTGAGTGAGGTGATGGATCAATTACCTTCGGATGTAAGCGGTGGACTCGCACCTATCACCACCCCTTTGGGAGAGATCTTGATGTTTACGATCGAATCAGACACCCTCACACTGATGCAAAAGCGCTCTTTGCTTGATTGGGTGATCAACAAACGTATCCGCTCGATTGATGGGGTGGCAGATACAAATGCTTTGGGTGGTTATGTCAAAACCTATGAGGTGGTGCCTAATTATCTCAAGATGCAGCAGTTTGGTATCACTCTTGAGCAGCTTCAAAGCACACTAGAGAAAAATAATAAAAATGATGGAATAGGGCGTCTCTCAGTAGGAGAACAAAGCCTTTATGTGCGTTCAGAGGGGCGACTTAAAAGTATAGAGGATATTCAAAAGCTCATTATCAGACAAGAGAAAAATGGGCGAAGTATCTCTATCTCAGACATCGCAGAGGTGCGTATAGGCTCTCTCACGCGCGCAGGTTTTGTGACAAAAGATGGCAAAGCTGAAGCGGTGCAAGGGTTGATCCTCTCACGCAAAGGGGAGGATACATCCGCAGTGCTCACAAGGGTCAAAGCTGAACTTGAGATGATACAAAAAGATCTGCCTCGGGATGTAAGTATAGAGATATTTTATGATCGCTCAGATCTCGTCTCTAAAGCGATAGCAACGGTTTCAAAGGCTTTGATAGAAGCTTTGGTACTGATTGTGATTATTCTCTTTTTATTTTTAGGCAATTTTGCCTCAGCGATGAGCGTGGCTATCATCCTCCCTTTTGCGGCGATGCTCACCTTTATAGCGATGCAATACTTTGGAATTAGTGCCAATCTTATGAGCCTTGGCGGGCTTGCCATTGCGATAGGGATACTCGTAGATAGTGCCGTGGTGATGGTGGAGAATATCAGCGAGCATCTTCAAAATGAAAAATACAAGAGTGAGCCAAAGCTAGAGCTTGTGCTTAAAGCTTCTAAAGAGGTCTCAGGCTCTATCTTTACGGGGATACTCATTATCATCATCGTCTTTTTGCCACTTTTGACTTTAGAGGGACTAGAGGGAAAACTCTTTGTGCCTGTGGCACTGAGCATTGTTTTTGCGCTTGGCTCTTCGCTTCTTTTGGCACTTACTTTTATCCCTGTGGTCAGCTATTTTGTGCTGAAGCAAGAGAGCCATAAACCTCCGCGACTCATCACATTTTTAGAAGCAAGATATAAAACAGTTCTTGGCTATTCACTCTCGCATCAAAAGCTTGTCTTTGGTGGAGCGCTTGTGCTTTGGATCTTGGCAGTGCTTGCTTACACACAGGTGGGAAAAACCTTTATGCCAACACTCGATGAGGGGAATGTGATCATCGGGATAGAGAAAAACCCATCGATCTCCCTTGAAGCGAGCCGAGATATCGATCTCAAAATACAGCAAGCGCTTTTGCGTGAGGTGCCTGAAGTGCTCTCTATAGTTGCGCGCGGTGGAAGTGATGAGATAGGGCTTGACCCGATGGGGCTCAATGACACCGATACTTTTTTGGTGCTCAAACCAAAAGAGCAGTGGCGCGTACCATCGAATGAGTGGCTCTTAGATCAATTTCGCGCGGTGCTTGATGGCTTTGTGGGAATAGAATATAGCTTTACTCAGCCCATTGCAATGCGTATCTCAGAGATGCTTAGCGGATCTCGTGGGGACATCGTGGTAAATATCTACGGAGAAGATAACGGCAAACTCGAAGAGATCGCCAAGCAAGTTGCCCAAATAGCTTCGGATGTAGAGGGAGCTTCGGATGTATACAAAAAAGCAAACGAGGGTGTGACCTACTGGCAGGTGGAGTTTGATGATGAGGCGATGGCACGTTATGGTGTGAGTCGCGATGCGCTCTCTTATTATCTCAAAACTGCCATCGATGGGGTGCAAGTGGGAATCATCCAAGAGGACCTCAGACGTATCAACCTGATGATAAAGGGCAAAGAGTCTTTGCAAAAAAGTATGAATCAAAATAGTGCCTTGCGTTATATCTTGGATAACGGTAAGAGCATCCCAATAGAGGAGCTAGTAAGATTTTCTAAAACACTCGGACCTGTGCAGGTCAACCATGAAAACGGGATGCGAAAATCTTTGGTACAGATGGATGTTGTGGGGCGAGATCTTGTTGGTTTTGTCGAAGAGTTGCAAGCCAAAATCGAGACGAGTATCACTCTTGATGAGGGCTATTTTGTAGAGTATGCAGGGGAGTATAAAAACCAACAAAGAGCCGCTGCACGCCTCTCTTTTATCGTTCCATTGAGTATTGTGCTCGTATTTGTTTTGCTTTTGATGACCTTTGGCTCTTCGCTTCAAGCGCTTTTGGTGCTCTTAAACATCCCATTTGCTCTGATAGGTGGGATATTTGGGCTTTATTATACGGGGGAATATATGAGTGTGCCTGCTTCTGTGGGCTTTATCGCACTCATGGGGATCGCCGTGCTCAACGGCGTGGTAATGCTCAACTATTTTAATAATTTGCGCCATACGCTGTACGACCCACTAGAGATAGTCACCCAAGGAGCCTTGCGCCGTCTGCGCCCCGTACTAATGACCGCCGTGATCGCCGCACTCGGGCTCATCCCTATGCTCTTTGCCACAGGACCAGGCTCTGAGATTCAAAGACCTCTGGCAATAGTGGTGATAAATGGACTCGTAAGCTCCACCTTCTTAACCCTTGTACTCTTGCCTCTTTTGTATCATAAGTTTGTGCTTAAAAAGGGGAGCCCGTCATCCTAACTCAATAGAGGATTTAATTATGGCGAAATTGCCGTAATTAAATCTCTGAAATTGATCTCATCAAAAAAATGATAAAATGAGAACAATTAAAAGGGAGATTGATAGATGAGCTATAAACCGCCATACACAATAAGTGATAAAATTTTAAATTTAGTAGTAGATATCACTACCCTTTTAGCAAAAATAGATATACAATTCAAAAACGACATACACCTTAGAAAAAGAAACCAAATCAAAACAGTCGCAGGCACTCTTGCTATTGAGGGGAATAAGCTTGATATAAAGCAAGTCACAGCAATACTTGAGGGCAAAAAAGTCATCGGGACACAAAAAGAGATTCAAGAGGTCAAATCAGCCATAAATGCTTATGAAAATATTGAAAAATTTAATCCCTATAAAATAGATGATTTGTTGAAAGCACACTCTTTAATGATGTGGTTACTTTTAGAAAAATCGGGAGAGTTTAGAGATGTAAAGGTCGCCGTTAAAGGGGATGAGGTTGTACATGTCGCTCCACCGCCTACTCAAGTTCCAAATCTTATGAAACAACTTTTTGAGTGGTTGCAAAACAGTGAGTTAAATCCACTTATTACGAGTTCTATATTTCATTATGAGTTTGAGTTTATTCACCCTTTTGTAGATGGCAATGGGCGAATGGGAAGATTTTGGCAATCGTTGATTTTGAGTAAGTACAACCATCTCTTTTTATCTTTTCCTGTAGAAAACATCATCAAACAGCGACAAGGTGAGTACTATAAAACCCTCTCTATTTGTGATATGGAAGCCGATAGTACCCTTTTTGTAGAGTTTATGTTGGAGTGTATCTATGAAGCCATGAGTTCGGAGATAAGTTCGGAGATAAGTTCGGTAAATACAGATGAACTTATCTTAGAATTTCTTCAAAAAAATCCAAAAGCTACCATAAAAATCTTGGCTTCTACTCTCAACCTAACCACAAGAGCCATAGAAAAACAACTAGCCAAGCTCAAAAAAGAGGGCAAACTCCAAAGAGTTGGAAGTGCTAGAAAAGGGGAGTGGGTGGTGAATGATGGTGGGAATTTATAATGAGCTATAATTTGAGTTGTTCAAAGATATGTAAAGAAAATGGCAATATCTTTACATGTGGTTGATGATATGTCAAAAAAAGTGAAAAATTTTGACATGTTAGGTGATAAAAATAGATATACATTTTTAATTATTTAGGCGCTATATTCGTGTTGCTTCAAGTTGTTTTGCAATAAATCATAAGTGTAAAAAGCAACGATATAGATAAAATTTACTAAAATGCTACAAGCAAAGGATTATTTTATGCCAAAAAAAATTAGAGAAGAATTACAGCAAGTTCTAAAAGAAGAACCTCATAATTATTCAAAAATTTTAGAGTTATCAAATCAACTTTCTAAATTTGATGAAAACAATGTAAGATTTTCTGTTGATGCAGGGATTATCAATCGCTTAGGAATGGAACTTGTTGCAAGACATGAAACAGCAGTTTCAGAGTTAGTGAAAAATGCTTATGATGCAGATGCGACAAAAGTAAAAATATTATTTAAAGATTCTTCAAACGCTGGTGGCACTTTAGAAATCCATGATAATGGCTTAGGTATGACAAAAGAGCAGTTAATTAATGGATTTATGAGATTATCTTCAAGTGAAAAACTGCATTTCCCTATGTCAACAAGATATAATAGAAAAAGAGCAGGTAAAAAAGGTATTGGTCGTTTTTCTGCACAAAGACTTGGTAAAAAGCTAACTATTATTACACAAACTATAGATGCAGAACAAGCTTTAAAAATTACTGTCAATTGGGATGATTTTTTAGGTGACAAAGATTTATTGTCTATAACAAATCAAATTTCACTTACTGATAAGGTTCAAGACGAAGGGACAATTTTAATAATCGAACAATTACGAGATACTTGGACAAAGGCAACAATAGAAAGAGTTTATCGATATGCTTCAGAAGTTTTGCAACCTTTTCCTCTCTCAAAAACTAAAAAACAAGCGAAAACTTCTGAAGACCCTGGATTTAAACTCAATTGTATCAAAATAGATAACGGCAAAAAAGAGACAATCGCTGATGAAAAAACTATGTTTTTTGAGCATGCTGTAGCTGAAGTTAATGCCTATGTTAATAATGAAGGATATATTTATTTATCTCTCCAAAGTAAAAAATTAGATTATAAAGAAAAAGATTTGTTATTGAATCCCGATAAGCCTTATAATAATTTAAAAAATGTATCTATTAAAGCACATTACTTCCTATATAATTCATCAGATACAAATTTTATCCCGAAACATATTGAGACATCAATAAGAGAAAAAGCAAAACTACAAGGAGGAATAAGACTTTATCGAAATGGATTTAGAGTTTTACCTTATGGAGAACCTGATGATGATTGGCTAGGTTTGGATGCTTCTGTAAGAAAAAGAAGTTTATTACCTGGTCATGGTAATATTAACTTTTTTGGATTTATAGAAGTAAATAATGATTATGGTGAACTATTTGAAGAATTGTCAAGTCGAGAAGGCTTAATAGAAAGCGATACTTTAGATGAGCTAGAAGATTTTGGATATAAAGCATTAACAGATTCTGCTAGAAGAATAGCGGAAATTAGGGGAAGAAAGGTTAGTGCTGGGCAAAAAAATTGGAAAAAAGAACCTGAAGAAGTAATCAATGAAGTGATTACTGAGCTAAAAGAAATAGTTGATACTTCAAATGATGACAATGCTGAAACCGAGCAAGATAATTTATTAATTACAAAAAATAGGTTATCTGAGATAGCTCACGAACTTGAAAATGCTCAAAAAGAACAAAAAGAGCGTAAACAAGAGTTCATAAAAGAGATGAATCTATTAAGAATTTTAGCAGCTCTTGGTCTTACTATTGGTGAGTTTATTCATGAGATAAAGCAATACCAATCGGCATTGCAACATGATATAAAAAATATTGAAAATAGCACTTCTTTAGATAATGTTTTACATGTAAACCAAAGAGTAAAAGCTAATCTTGAAGGATTATCAACTTATGTTTCATATTTTGATGAAGCATTTTCTGAAAATGTACAAAGAGAATTAAAACCTATAGAATTAAGGACTGTTGTTCATGCTTTACAATCAACTCTTGAAGCTGATATTGCAAAAAGAAGAATCAAGTTTATAGAACCAAAGTTTAACGGTTATAATCTATATACTATTGCTATGCATAAATCAGAGTGGGCTTCTATTCTTTTTAACTTTTATACAAACTCACGAAAAGCTATTAATAGAGCAAAAGTTGATGGTAAGATTTTTATAGAGTGTGGAAAGATTTATAATACTGTTTATTTAGAGTTTTCGGATAATGGAGATGGAATACAGCTTGAAAATAGAGAGAAAATTTTTAATGCATTTTATACTACAAGTGTACCTGTGGGAAAAGTCGTAAAAACTCATGAAGAGATGACGGGTACAGGGCTTGGGCTTAAAATAGTAAGAGATATTATTACAAGTTATGGTGGTAAGATTTTTGTTAAAGAACCAACAAAAGGCTACTCAACAACTATTAGAATTGAATTACCATGGGAAAAAGAAGGATACAAAGTATGATTAAGTATTTATATATAGATGATGAGAAAGATAAAGCAACATCATATATTGAAAGTTTAGAAAAAGAAGGTGAGTTAAAAATTGATTTTCAACAAGCTCAAACATTAGATAAAGCGTTTTTGTTAA
The DNA here is from genome assembly GCA_034005845.1 of Sulfurimonas sp. Lineage (GTDB taxonomy): Bacteria > Campylobacterota > Campylobacteria > Campylobacterales > Sulfurimonadaceae > Sulfurimonas. Next base: position 38,975 of record JAVETX010000006.1, read on the forward strand.
AGAATTTAAAAAACTATGATGGTGTTTTATTGGATTTAAGAACAGATCAAGAACCAGATGAAAATAATAATATTTCTGATTTCACTGGTGCTGAGTGGGGACAACATTTACGAGTATTATCAACAAATGGTGAATTAGAAAATGATGTACCAATTATTTTATTTTCAACAGATGCAAAACTACAACAAACTTATTTTAGAGACTTAACAAGTAATAATATTTTTGATAGATTTTTATCTAAAGACAAGCCTCCACAAAATGCTCAAAGGAAGCTAGTCTCTTTAGCAAATGGATATAAAAAAATTTCTGAACAAAAAGATAACTTTAAAATCTTATTGGGAGTAGATACAACGAACTTAGACCCAAGAATTTTTTCTCGTTTTAAGGGAGGAGTTGACATTCCAAGCCACGAATATGCACAAATGATTTTAAAAGATTTGATTTATGCTAAAGGTGTCTTAATAAATGAAAAATATCTAGCGGCTAGATTAGGAATTGATAAAGATAATTCTATTGATTGGGAAAGCATTAAAACAAAATTTGATGAAGCAAAATATAAAGGTGTTTTTTCTGATGGTTGGGATAGATGGTGGATGTTTGCTGTCGATAAAATATTTAATGAAATTTCAGGAACTTATCTAAATTATTTAGATGCTAAAGAGAGAGTGGCAATTTTAAAAAAGGAATTAACGTTAGAAAACCTTAACTATGCAGAGCCAATAGATAAAAATACAAGCTATGATTACTGGACGGTATGCAAAGCTCTTGGAAAACCTTTAGATTCTCATGAAGCTTTTAAAGTTTATACTCGTTCTGAGCCAAAGCCTTGGCAAGAGTATGAATATATTTCGCTACATGCATTATTGGAAGAAATTCCAGCTATAAAAGATAAAAATATTACTGTACATCCAATGGATAATGAAAAATATACTTTAGAAAGATCGAAGTACAATGGATAGAGATTACATACTTGCTATGGCATCTGATTTAACAGCGTTGGCAGAAATCTTAGAGAGAGAAGGGATTGATACTTCTCAATTTTATACAATAAGTGGGCAATTAAAGCAAGCACCATTAAAATATAAACTTCCTCCTTTTAAAATAGAAATCAAAGATGATGAAAAATTTCCAAAAAGACTGTCTCATAAAAATAGTGCTAGAAACTTAGAACTTTTTTTTGATTTAGAAATTGAATGTGATTCTACAAATTTTGTAGGTAATAAAGATCCTTTTAATAAATATTCGTTTAATGTTGTCATCAAGGGAAGAAATAAGAACAATGCTAGTAGCAAATTAATTTATGCTATACATTTTGATAAACATAATCTTCAAGAACAAGAAGAAGGCAAAACACCAAATCAAGCTCATCCAACTTATCATTTTCAGTTTGGTGGTAATAAATTAGAAGATCAGGAAAAACTTGATTCGGGGCGAGCTCTATTCTTAGATGCTCCAAGAATTATGCATCATCCGATGGAATTAATATTGGGTATGGATTTTATTTTGTCTAATTTTTTTCCGAAAGTTTGGAATAAAATAAAACCTCTTCCCACATATAAAAAAATACTGAAAAAATATCAAAAAGATTTTATTCTTCCTTACTTTAAGTCAGTTGTAGAGCATTTTGAAGATACTCCAACTGTATGGAATACTCAAGAAATATATCCTCAGTTAGTACAGAGATAAACTTTGAATAAAGAAGTTTTAAATTTTTTAAGAAATTATACTTATGATGAAAATAGTATCAATAGATTATTGCTTTCATCTTATATTTTTAAAAACAATATAGTCAATATTAAAAACAAAACCATTCAAAGTTTATTGATTGAAAAAAAATCATTAGAATATTCAATACTACAATCTTTTCTTAATCTGCTCGAACATGATATTAAAGTGTTTGATTTTGAATACTTACTTGAACTTTTTGAATTTGTAATTTCTCCATCCGATAAGCTTATCAATGGAGCTATTTATACTCCAGAAAATATAAGAAATTACATTACAAAGCAATCCTTTAATGAATTAACTCACAAGAGTATAGATAATATTAAAATAGCAGATATTGCATGTGGCTGTGGTGGATTTTTGATAGACGCTAGTATTGAATTCAAACAACGGACAAAGAAATCTTTTAAAAAAATATTTCATGAAAATATTTTCGGTGTTGATATTCAAAAATATAGTATTGAAAGAACTAAAATACTACTTTCACTTTTGGCAATTACTCATGGGGAAGATGAAAGAGAGTTTCAATTTAATTTATATCCAGCTGATTCATTAGAGTTTGAATGGTTGAAAGAAGATGAACAAATCAAAAAAAATAATGGTTTTGATTTGATATTAGGTAATCCACCGTATGTATGTTCTAGAAATATGGATGATAAAACAAAAGAGCTTATGCAAAACTGGAATACGTGTAAAACAGGACATCCTGATTTATATATACCATTTTTTCAGATTGGATATGAATTATTGACAGCTAATGGTATTTTAGGATTTATAACCGTCAATACTTTTATGCATAGTGTAAACGGAAGAGCTATTCGAGAATATTTTAGTCAAAACAAAGTACTTTTAAGAATTATAGATTTCAAGGATGAACAGATATTCAAATCAAGAATGACATATACATGTATATGTTTACTTGAAAAAAAAGAATCAAATTTTATTTATTATGCGAGTAGTAAAGAAGCAAATCTACAAGATATTGCAACAATAAACTTCAATAAAGATAGTTATGAGAACTTAGATACTCATAAGGGATGGAGTTTAAAAAATAGTGAATTAGTAACAAAACTTGAGTCTATTGGAACACCATTCGGAAAAATTTATAATACAAAAAGTGGCATAGCTACATTGAAAAATAATGTATATATTTTCAAGCCAATAAAAGAAGATGAACAATATTATTATATGGCTGATGGAACAATAATAGAAAGAAAAGTGTGTAAAGAGGTTATTAATTCTAATCAACTGAATACTTACGATGATATTACAAATTTAAAAGAAAAAATCATTTTTCCATATACACATAATCAAAATAACCAAGCAGTGATAATAGAAGAAGATGTGTTTGTAAAGAGGTTTCCAAAGGCTTACGAGTATTTACTAGCAAAGCGAGAATTACTAGCGACTAGAGATAAAGGAAATGGAAAATATCCAGTTTGGTATGCATTTGGCAGAACACAATCTTTAGAAAAAGTGAAATGGAAATTATTCTTTCCTCAGCTTGTAAAAAAAGGCTTTAAGTCTGTCCTTAATGAGGATGAAAATTTATATTTTTATAATGGAATGGCAGCATATGCAGAAGATAAAAAAAGTTTGCAGATCTTGCAAAAGCTTTTAATTTCAAATGTGGCATGGAGTTATATAGAGAATAAAAGTAAACACTATGCTTCAGGTTATTTTGGACTTGGTAAAAACTATTTGAAAGATTTTGGAATTTATAATTTCAGTGAAAGTGATATTGAGTATTTATTGAATATTGATAAAAAAGAAGAAGTAAATACTTTTTTTGCAGAAAAATATAGATTTGATCTTACTTATCCGCAGATTAGCCAGTCACTGACTGACCAATCTCTACAAGTGCCTATAGATAAGCTTGAAAAGTTGGCTAAAAATGATTTGGAGGAGTTAAAATGATCTCGCAATTGCCTTTGTCACAAGCTATAGAAACCCAAAAAGTCCTAAAAAAAGCCATCTCCGCAAACCGTGCTTTAGCAAACCTAAACGGGGTGGCTCGTATCATCCCAAATAGTGCGATCCTTATAAACTCACTCGTGCTTCAAGAGGCAAAAGATAGTAGTGAGATAGAGAACATTATCACAACCCACGATGAACTTTACCGTGCCAATCTTGACATAGAGAGTGTGACCAACGAAGCAAAAGAGGTGCAAAACTACAAAGAGGCACTTCTTGGAGGTTTTGCACTTGTCAAGGAGCATAAACTACTTCTAAAAAAACATATATTGTAGAAATTCAAGGTGTATTAGAAAATAATGATGCAGGGATACGTAAACAAGCAGGGACAAATCTCAAAAATGCTCTCACTGGTGAAGTAATCTATACTCCGCCACAAGAGTATGAGACGATCCAAGATCTCATGAGCAATCTTGAGAACTATATCAACGAGCCAAATGAGCTAGATCCACTTGTAAATATGGCGATAATCCATTATCAGTTTGAGTCTATTCACCCTTTTTATGATGGGAATGGACGAACGGGGAGAATCATCAATATTTTGTATCTCATCCTCAAAGATCTTCTTGATATTCCCGTGCTGTATCTGAGCCGATATATTATCACACACAAGGCTGATTATTACAGGCTTCTTCAAGAGGTGCGAACAGAGGACAAATGGGAAGAGTGGGTCTTATATATGCTCGAAGCGGTGGAACAAACCTCGCTTGAGACGATAGAACTTATCAATGATATCAGTGAACTGATGATAAAAACACAAGAGAAGATCTCTAGCGAACTCCCAAAGATTTATAGCAAAGATCTCGTAGAGATACTTTTTATGCACCCTTATACAAAGATAGAGTTTTTGGTGGATAGATTGAATATCACCAGAAAAACAGCATCAAAATATTTGAGTGAACTTGAAAAAAATAAAATACTAAAAAATATACAAATCAAAAATAGTAAATATTTTATCAATATTGATCTGTTTGAATTATTGCGAAAAGGGGTAAAGTAAAAAATAGTCAAATTTACTCATAGCTTTAGATCTATGGGTAAAAAATAAGAAAATTTACTCATAGATCTAAAGCTATGTAAAAAAAACCACCTCAATTTACCCATAGCCCAAACCTTTAAACGTAAAATTTAGGACACTTTCTAGACACTTTTTTGGTAGTATCCACATCGAAAAAATTACGAGATTATTGTGGATAGTATTGAGAAGATAACCCGCGTCATATATTCATAAAGCAGCTATTCATAAAGATCTCTCTTAAAATTATAGTAAGTTCATAGACAGTATTTGGCTATTATAAATTTTTAAAATAAAAAGGGTTTTTATGAATTTTAAAGAGCTTGTAGCAGAGCAGCAAGAGTTATATCATCAGCTTGCATCAAACTTTTTTGAAAATACTATTGAGGGGATCATTGTCGTAAATAAGCATGGTGCCAAGAGAACAACTTATCTATTTTTTGAGTGTGCATAAAGATACAACTCAGACTCAAGAGCTCTTACAAAAGCTTCAAAAGTTTTTGTAAGTTTGCACTGCAAATCAAAAAAACGCTATCATTCTTTTATGAAAATACAAACACAATACACATACGAAAAAACATGGGCTGAGACACAAGAGGCTGATCTGCTTCGCATTATCGAAGAAGAGGTGGGTGATGCAGATCCAAAAGGGACACTCTCTTATATAAAAGAGGCGATCAAAGGGGGCAAAACGATCACTGTTGGCTCTTGTCGCTTTAGACTCAAACCTGAGGAAGCGTAATGTTCATAAGTCCAGATATAGCGAAATTACTTTTACGCTTAAGTGTTGGTATCCTGATGCTTTTTCATGGGATCCATAAGATCATCCATGGAGTTACAGGGATCAAAAAAATGCTTGCAAACTCGGGTATGCCTGAGTTCTTAGCGTATGGCGTGTACGTTGGCGAAGTGATCGTTCCACTCTTTATTATTTTAGGGCTCTATGCAAGAGTCGCTTCACTTGTACTCGCTTTTAATATGTTTGTCGCGATCCTTTTAGCGTATGGTGGTTCTCTCTTTGCACTTGGCAAACATGGTGGCTTAGCAATTGAGCTTCCACTTTTTTATTTTATACTCTCTATTGTGATCTTTTTATTGGGAAGCGGAAAGTATTCAGTTAATAATAAGTAACATATTTTGTTTTTATAAATTTAAAAATAGCTTTTTAATTGACTCTTAAGAGTTATAGAGATAGAGTTTTCGCAAACATAAAGGTCTGTAATGAAAGATGAATCAGTTGTATTAATTGTAGATGATGTTGCTTCTAATGTTGAGGTTTTGGCGAATATTCTCAAAGATGAGTACCAGATCAAGATAGCGCAAAGTGGTGAAAAAGCGATCGAACTTGCACTTAGAGCGCCATTACCTGATATTATTTTACTCGATATAGAGATGCCAAGTATGGATGGTTTTGAGGTGCTCAAAGCTCTTCGAGGCAATAGTGTAACCAAGGATATCCCTGTGATCTTTGTAACAAGTCATGATGCAACAGCACAAGAGGAAAAAGGCTTACAAGAGGGTGCTGTAGATTATATTACAAAGCCGATCCGCCCTATTATCGTCAAGGCAAGAATTAAAACGCACCTTATCATCAAAGAACAAAGAGATGAGCTCATCTACGCCGCTTCTCACGATCAACTAACAGGTCTGTATAATCGCCACCACCTCAATGAAGAGGGTGGGAGAAAATTCTCGCGCGCATTGCGTTATCAAGATAGACTCAGTGTGATTATGCTCGATATCGACCACTTTAAAAAGATCAACGATACCTACGGACACCTCGTTGGAGACAATGTACTCAAAGAAGTTTCTGTGCTCTTTAACACCCATAAAAGAAATGAAGATTTTGCTTCACGTTTTGGGGGAGAGGAGTTTGTGATCCTCTTGGACAATTGTGCGCTTGAAGATGCTGTGTATAAAGCAGAGATTATCCGCAAGAGCATTGAGTCTTTGATGCCTGAAAATATTTTGGTGACAGCGAGCTTTGGTGTTGCAGAACTGAGCTACGCACATTCAAATTTTGAAGAGCTCCTCAAAGATGCTGATACAGCACTCTATGAAGCAAAAGAGAGTGGTCGCAACAAGGTTGTTGCGTTTCACGAATAGGGTTTTATCTAGGGATGTGGGACTTTAAGGGTAGAGTTAAGACTCCATCCTATGAGAACCATAAGCGCTACAACTCCATAAGCTGGCAGATATCCATAGGTGTTTGCAAGATAAACAAGCCATAAAAGAATAGCACCAAGAGGCGTTGGAACACCCACGAAATGTTTGGCTACACTCCCTGCATCTGTGTGAAGATTAAAATGGATCAATCGTCTCAGCCCAGCGATCACATAGTAGATACTCACAACTGCAACAAGAGCTAAAGAGATTCCCTCAAATGCACCTGCATAAACAGCTTGAAAGATCAAAAAGACAGGAACGAGAACAAAGCTTAAAAAATCTGCAAAACTATCGAGCTGCACGCCAAATTCGTTAGAGAGCTTATATTTACGTGCTATTTTTCCATCAAAAATATCAAAAGCTCCACCGATCCATGCTAAAATGATCGCAAGAAAAAAGTTGTTTTGAGTAATAAAATATGTCGCAAGAAGACCCGCGGTAATGTTGACGAAAGTGAACATATTGGCAAGATTAAAGTGTGAAGCAGGAGTAAATAAAAACTTCATAGTTTCCCTTTTTTTCGCAATTATACAACAAGAGTTTAAAGGTCTGCTAAAGCTTGTTTGAAATTTTAATCAACAATTAATATGATATCTATTATCATTATATAAAATTCAGAGATATAAAGAATAAACTATGCATACATTACTCGATTGTCACAAAGGTTCTCTCGTCAAGGTTTTAAAACTTCATGCAGATAAAGAGCTCAAACAAAGACTTCTCTCTTTTGGAATTATGAGAGAGGCAGTTATAGAGGTGCTTGAGTATGCGCCAAGAAAAAGTACAATAGAAATAAAGGTAGCAAAAATGAGAGTAGCACTGCGCAATAAAGAGGCTGAGCTTATCGAGGTAGAAGCGATATGAATGATGCTTTAGGTAAAGCCTGCCCTGTTACAGCAAACCATATCAAAGTAGCTCTTGTTGGACAGCCCAATGTTGGTAAGAGTATGCTTATCAACTCTATCTCTAATGCACGTTTGCATGTGGGGAACTTCACGGGGGTAACCGTAGAGAAGTCTGAGGTTCTCTTTGATTATAAATCGTATCATTTTACCGTTGTCGATCTCCCTGGAACCTACGCTTTTAGCGACTATACGATCGAAGAGCGTGTGACACACGATTATTTGTGTGCTCAGAGCTATGATCTTATCATCAATGTAGTGGACTCAACAAACTTAGAAAAAAATCTCCAACTCTCAGCAGAGCTTATGAGTATGAGCAAAAGTATGGTGATTGCACTCAATATGAGCGATGAAGCGAGAAAAGAGGGGATCGAGATCGATAGTGCGTATATGAGTGAACTCCTCGCCATTCCCTGTGTTAAAGTCTCAGCGGCGACAAAAGAGGGGATCGAAGAGCTTATAGAAGCTCTTATCGCTCAATATGAACTTCAACATCAAGAACCAAAGCTTGTTTTGAGTGAGCCGGTAGAACAAGAGATAGCAAATATTGTCTCGATCTTGAAAAAACATAGATACGATTCGATCAATAGCTATCGCAATGTAGCGATCAATTTGCTTAAAAACAATAAAAAAACGTATCAGAAAATTCACGATAACCCGATATGGACAGAGCTACAACCTGTACTTGTCGAATCGATCAAGCATGTTCAACTTCACCACGACAGCGATGATATCAAAGAGGCCTTTGCAGAGGAATACTCCTCTTTTTCTCGCGGGATCACCACGGAGGTGCTCAAACAAGAAAAACGCATAGAAGAAAAAACACTCACAGAAAAGATAGATCAGACCCTGATCCATCCCCTTTTTGGAATTCCTATTTTTCTATTTTTCATGTGGAGTCTTTTTCAGATCACTTTTGAGATCGGCTCTATTCCGATGGACTGGATCGATGGCTTTTTTGCTTGGTTTGGAGATACGATCGGTGCGACGATCGCCAATGATGATATTCGCTCACTCGTTGTAGATGGGATCATTGCCGGGGTTGGTGCGGTGGTGCTTTTTGTGCCAAATATCGTGATACTCTTTATCGGAATAGCTCTTTTAGAGAGCACTGGCTATATGTCTCGTGTCGCTTTTTTACTTGATGGCTTTTTTCATAAATTTGGGCTTCATGGACAATCTTTTATCCCTCTAGTCACAGGCTTTGGATGTTCGATTCCAGCATATATGAGTGCGAGAATTCTCAAAAACGATAGAGATAGACTGCTCACTTTGTTTATCATTGGCTTTATGAGTTGTGGAGCAAGACTTCCTGTTTATGTACTTTTTGCAGGGGCGTTTTTTTCTCCTGAGATGGCAGGAAATGTCCTCTTTTTGATCTATATCTCAGGGGCTTTTTTGGGGCTTATCGCTGCAAAGATCTTAAAACTCACAGCCTTTAAAGGAGCCGATGAGCCATTTGTGATGGAGATGCCAAAATATCGCTTGCCTTCGATGAAGCTGATCTGGCACACGGTGGCTACAAAGACGTGGATGTATCTCAAAAAAGCGGGTACATTTATCGCCGCAGCATCGATGCTGATATGGTTTTTGAGTAACTATCCAAAGAATCTACAACTCGAAGAGGAGTATGCACAAAAGATCGAAGTGGCATCTTCTCAAGAAGAGAGAATTGTACTTGAGAACACTTTGGCGAGCCTGCACTTAGAGCAGAGTTATCTAGGGAGTATTGGAAAATTCTCTGAGCCGATCTTTGCACCGCTTGGCTTTGACTGGAAGATGAGTGTGGCTTTGCAAACAGGACTTGCAGCAAAAGAGGTGGTAGTCTCTACCCTTGGTGTGTTGTACTCTCTAGGGGAGAGTGTCGATGAAGAAAATATCTCTTTAAAAGAAGCGATCAGCAAGAATATCCCTTTTGCCTCAGCGATCTCTTTTATCGTGGTGATCATGATCTATCTTCCATGTTTGGCTGCTTCTATTGTCTTTACACGTGAAGCTGGTGGTATCCGTTACTTCTTTTACCTTTTGGCTTTTACATCTATCACGGCGTATCTATTAGCATTTATTGTCTATAATATTGCAAAATTAATAGTATAAAATATTTTATAAGGGATAAAGAAGTGAAAAAAATATTGATGATTGAAGATGATTTAGAACTCGCTGAGATCTTAACTGAATTTCTTGAGCAGTTTGATTTTGAGATCGTAACAGAAGATGATCCATTTAAAGCAGTGAGTATTTTAAAGCTAGAGCCTTTTGATCTAGTGATCTTAGATCTTACTCTTCCTGGAATGGACGGTCTTGAGGTGTGTGAAGCGATACGTGAACGTCAGGATGTACCTATTATTATCTCCTCTGCACGAAGCGATGTGACAGATAAGATCAAGGCACTTGAACTTGGAGCAGATGATTATCTTCCAAAGCCTTATGATCCACGCGAGCTTGAAGCACGTATCCACTCAGTTCTGAGACGTTACGCTGCAAAAGTGGAAGCAAAAGAGGAGAACAAGAGCGACTTTCGATGTGATCCATCGACAATGGTGATCACGTACAAGGGTCGCAATATTGATCTCACAAACGCGGAGTTTGGAATCCTCTCTTATATGATCCAAAAGCAGGGGCTTGTAGTCTCTCGCGAAGATCTTATCCACAATGTCAGCGCGATCAATGAAGATTCATCGAACAAAAGTATCGACGTGATGGTGGGAAGAATTAGAAATAAATTAGGCGATAAAACACTCATCGAGTCTGTGCGCGGCGTGGGATATAAACTATTAAAATGAAGCAGCATGCAGTTTTAATTACTGTTCTTTTTGCACTCACTGTGACCCTCTTTGGAGTGAGTGCAGTCTTTTATGAATTTTATAAAATCAATCGTATTCAATATATCGATCATATCTTCTCCAAATACTCTGTAATCACACAGATCTATCGTCAACACCAACAAAGAAAAAGCTCTGAGATCATGCTTGAGGCAAATCTCGCTGTCTATAAACTTCAAACACAAAAAGACCAAAAGATGCAAGAGCGTGTCCTCTCAAAAGGAAAGATACTCAAGCGTGAGGGCTTTCAGAGTGTTGATGATGCCATTATGCTTAACTCACAAGGGATCTATACACAAAAAGTGGTAAGCGATCTTCGCGCCACAATGATCCAACACAAAAATTTGATCTACTTCTACATCCAAACACCCCAAGGCTCTATCTTGATCCAAGATGAAGAGCTTAAACCCTACAGACCTTGGAGTATTTTGTACTCGTATGCAACGATGATCGCGATTATCTCGATCTCCTTTTTCCTTATTTTGAAAAAGCTTCAGCCACTTATTCGCCTGCGAAGAAAAATAGCTCTTTTTGGAAATGGAAATCTGCAGATATCATTTAGAACCCGTGGAAGTGATGAGATAGCCCTTGTTGCAAATGAACTCGATGCTGCAAGAAAAAAGATCAATACGATCCTCGATTCTCGTACCCTCTTTTTGCGCAATATTATGCATGAACTCAAAACCCCCATAGCCAAAGGGCGCATCGCGACACATATGCTTGAATCTCCAAAGCAACGCGATCGTTTTGCTTCTATCTTTGGCAGACTTGAGTCTTTGGTCAATGAGTTTGCTATGATCGAAGAGGTGACAAGCTTGGGAGATAAAAGAGACTTTAGTGAGTATCGCCTTGTAGATATTATAGATGGTGCGATCGACCTTGCAATGGTGGAGCGTGAGTGTGTGAGTATCGATGTAGATGCGAGTGTGAAACTGAGTGCAAACTACAAGCTCTACACAACCGCGATCAAGAATATGATCGACAACGGGATCAAATACTCACCCGATGGGCATGTAACGATACATTATGTCAAAAATGAGCTCCATTTTGAGAGCAAGGGAAAATGTATTGCACATCCCTTGCACTATTATGTGGAGCCCTTTACAAAAGACAATCCTTCCAAAAATAGCTTTGGACTTGGGCTGTATTTAGTCGATTCGATCTTAAAGGTACACGATCAGGTTTTAGCACACGAATACGAAGATGGGATCAATCGTTTTATCTTCGTCTCCAACGCGCAACATAAATTTTTAAGTTAGATTTTAGTAAACTCACCCCCTTACAGAGAATTTTAAAAAGGGGTGAGAAGCGATGATAAAAACAGCAAATTTTGCAATTTTAATACTTTTTTCTTTGTCGTTTTTTCTTTTTGGCTGGCTCAGCCACATGGCATACGAGCCATCAAAGCCCCTTAAACCCTCTTTACTCTCTGAGATAAAAGCATCGGGGACACTCAATGTTGTTCTCTTAAATTCCCCTTCAACTTACTATATCGGTCCTGATGGTCCTCAAGGTTTTGAATACGATCTGCTCAACTCTTATGCCGAGTACCTAGGAGTAGATCTCAACATCACTATGGCAAATACGGTCAAAGAGGCGATAGAGCTAAGTAAAAGCCCCAACATCCATATCACATCCGCATCTCTTGCAAAGACACAAGAGCGGATAGGAAAATTTAACTTTGGACCCTCCTACTTTGAAGTACAAGAGCAGGTGATATGCCATCGCGGTATGATCGGGAGTGGAAAGTTTCCTAAGGATGTAGAGAGTCTTGCAGGTTTGCATCTTATGGTGGGTGAAGATACGAGCTATAGCGATACGATCAAAACTTTTCAAGCAGAGGGTTATGATATCAATGCCACCTTTACATCCGAATACTCCACCGAAGAGCTTTTAGAAAAAGTTGCAAATCACGAGATAGACTGCACGATCGCAGATTCTAATATCTACTCGCTTAATCTTCGATACTTTACAGAGATACTTTTTGCTTTTACCATAAGTGGGCGTGAACAGCTCGCTTGGGTCTTAGCCCCTGATTCTAAAGAGCTCGAATCAGATATGTATGCTTGGCTCAATAATTTTTACCAAATAGGGGCGATGGCACAACTCAAAGATCACTACTATAGCTATGTGATGCATTTTGATTATTACAATACAAAGATGTTTTACAAAAGGCTTCAAAGCCGCTTGCCAAAATACAAAGAGATGTTTATCGATGCAGGGGCGCGTTATGAGATCCCTTGGAAGCTCCTCGCTGCTGTCTCGTATCAAGAGTCTCACTGGAATCCAAAAGCAAAAAGTTTTACAGGGGTTCGTGGGATGATGATGCTCACACTCTCTACAGCAAAGATATTGGGGATCAAAAATAGACTCGATCCAAAACAAAGTATCATTGGCGGTACACGACATCTCAATCAAATGATGAAATTCGTTCCTGATGAAGTGGTGGGGGAAAACCGTCTCAAGTTTGCCCTTGCGGCTTATAATGTAGGGATGGGACATATTCATGATGCACGTGAGCTTGCAGTACGATTGGGGCTGGATGAAAATGTGTGGAGTGATCTTAAAAAGGTGCTTCCCCTCTTAGCCCAAAAGAGATATTATCAAACACTCAAGCATGGATATGCAAGGGGAAGTGAACCTGTAAAATATGTGGAGTCTATCTATAACTATAAAGTTATCTTAGACAATTATTTTGATGAAAACAATAATCCAAAAAGTGGAGGGGACTAGAGTCCGTCTCCCTCTTTTCCATTGCTAAGTTGGCTTAAAAAGCTTTCCATATCGTAGCGCACTCTGTACTCTGGTGTCATGATATGGATAAGAATATCACCCAGATCGATCACGATCCAATCACCACTCTCATCAACATTATTGAATTTCTCTGCAGGTTTGAGATCTTTTTTGAGGTGATCTAGAAGTGCTAAAGTGTGTTTTGTTCCCAAAGAAGATGCAATGATCGCATAATCTACAAAGTAGTTTTTCTCACGTAGATCAAAAACCTCTATCCCCTCTGCTTTGTTTGTATCGAGAACTTTGGTGATGTTTTCTATTCTATTTTCCATTCTTTTCCTTATAAAATTGTAGTATTTCTACTGCACACTCTTTTGGTAGTTTTTCTTTGTCCATATTCTCTCGAAGCGACGTAGAAGATACATTTTCTTTTACATCCAAAGAGATAAAGTCATCAGGTATTACGATGTTGTCTCTACTCGCCACAACAAAGGTGACAAGCTCTTTGAGATCTTCATAGTGGTACCACTGCTTCAGCGAAGCAAGATTATCCGCACCTATAACGAGGTAGATCTTTTTGTATTGTTTCAAAAGATGTTTTACACTCTCTATCGCAGGGACTTTTTTGCCTAAATCGACCTCATAGCTCTCAACGATCACCCTCTTATTTGAGGCGAAAATTTTTCTGAGCCACTCTAGTCTTTGGGTCGCATCTGCATGCGATTGTGATTTAAAAGGGTTTAAAAAAGTTGGCATAATAACAACTTTATCAACAAATCCCAGCTCTAAAAGAGCACGTACAATAGCCTCGTGTCCGATATGTGGTGGGTCAAATGAACCGCCAAAAAGTGCAATAGTTTCCATATTTAAAGTGAATTATAACTAAGTTTAGATAAAATATCAGAATTTTATTTTGTAAATATAGGAAAAGAATATGGCACTAAAAATAGCAATTAATGGATTTGGTAGAATTGGTCGCTGTGTAGCGCGTATCGCCGCTACAAGAGATGATGTAGAGGTAGTAGCTATCAATGATATGGCTAGTATAGATATGATGGTATATTTGCTCAAGCATGACTCAGTACATGGTACTTTTGATGCAGATATCGAGATGATCGATGAGCATCATATTAGCATTAATGGCAAAAGTATCAGGCTCTTTTCAGATCGCGACCCTAAAAACCTCAAATTTGCAGACTATGGTGCAGATATGGTTTTAGAGTGTACAGGTGTATTTTTATCTCAAGAGAGTGCACAAGTACATATTGACAATGGTGTGCAAAAGGTTCTTTTCTCAGCACCTTCAAAAGATAAAGAGACAGCTACATTTGTTATGGGTGTTAATGAGCATCTTTATGCTGGACAAAAAATCGTCTCAAACGCTTCATGTACAACAAACTGTCTTGGTCCTGTAGCAAAAGTTCTTGATGATGCATTTGGGATCGAAAAAGGTCTTATGACGACGATCCACTCCTACACAAACGACCAAAACATCTTGGATGTAAAACACTCAAAAGACAAGCGCCGTGCAAGAGCTGGAGCGATCAATATGATCCCAACAACTACGGGTGCAGCAAAAGCGATCGGGCTTGTATTACCACAGCTTGTAGGAAAACTTCACGGACAAAGTGTACGTGTACCGACTCCTGATGTTTCTATGGTAGACCTCAATGTTATCGTGAAGAAAAACACGACGATCGAAGAGGTAACAGCTGAGTTTAACAGAAGAGCAGAGGGTGATCTCAAAGGGATCATCTTAATGGACAAAGAGATGCGTGTTTCTCAAGATTTCGTCGGATGTGAGTACAGTTCTATCGTAGCTGAGGATCTTACACAGGTGATTGATGGCAATATGGTTAAGATCATGGCTTGGTATGACAATGAGTGGGGATATTCGACTCGTCTTCTTGATATGGCACTTCACATTAGTAAATAAGGGACTCAATGGAACTATTTAATATAAAAAACCTCGATCTCGCTGGTAAAAAAGTCTTTATCCGTTGTGACTTTAATGTCCCGATGGATCAGTTTGGAAATATCTCTGATGATCGCCGTATTCGTTCTGCAATTGCGACGATACACCATTGTCTTGATCTTAACTGTGCGGTGATCTTAGCATCTCATTTAGGGCGCCCTAAAGGGGAATATGAAGAGAAATACTCACTTGCACCAGTTGCACGAAGGCTCAATCAGCTTCTCAAAAGAGATGTGATCGTAGCTCGGGATGTAGTGGGCGAAGATGCGATGCAAAAAGCAAAAGAGCTCAAAGAGGGGGAGATACTTCTTTTAGAGAATCTTCGCTTTGAAGCGGGAGAGACGAAAAACAATCCAGAACTCTCAGAGAAACTAGCGAGTATGGCAGAATTTTATATTAATGATGCTTTTGGAGTATCCCACCGTGCACACTCGTCGGTAGAGGGGATCACACATTTCTTTGATGAAGAGCACAAAGCTGCGGGATATTTACTCCAAAAAGAGATTCAATTTTTTGGTAAATTGATCCAAAAACCTGTGCGTCCTTTTGCTGCGATTGTCGGTGGAAGTAAGGTTTCAGGAAAACTCGAAGCACTTGTGAACCTTCTTCCTCGTGTTGATAAGATCCTCATCGGTGGTGGGATGGCGTTTACATTCCTCAAACAGATGGGTTACGATGTGCAGGCTTCTCTCGTAGAAGATGATCTGCTTGAAGATGCAGGTCGCATTATGGAAGAAGCGAAAAAACTTGGTGTAAAATTTTATCTCCCTGTGGATGTGATCGCTGCGGACAAATTTGCTGAGGATGCGGTGAGCAAGATCGTTACATCCCAAGAGATCCCAAAAGACTGGATGGGTCTAGATATTGGGCCTGCGACAGTGAGACTCTACCGCGAAGCGCTCAATGATGTCCAAACGATCCTTTGGAATGGTCCAATGGGTGTGTATGAGATCGAAAAATTTGCACGTGGGTCGAATAAGATCGCTCATTTTGTAGCAGATAGCTACGCGACAACTGTTGTCGGCGGTGGTGATACTGCAGACCTTGTTCAGAGAATCAACCTTGATGAAGAGATGACTTTTATCTCTACAGGTGGGGGTGCTTCTCTTGAACTCTTAGAGGGAAAAATGCTTCCAGGTGTACTCCCTCTTGTACAAGATGAGGACTAACTTTATGATCATAGCTGCAAATTTAAAGACGAATCTAACACGTAGTGAGACAAAAAAATATCTCGATGCTCTAGAGAGTTTTTTAAATGCACAAAATATAGATCAAAAAGTGATGGTCTTTCCTGCGATGACATCACTCCAAGAGCATAGTGGCAAAGTATGTGTAGGCGCACAAAATGCCTATGCAACACAAAACGGTGCTTTTACAGGAGAGATTGGGCTCGATCATCTCAAAGAGTTTGGGATCAACACAATTCTCATCGGGCATAGTGAAAGACGTCACATCCTAGGTGAAACCCAAGAGAGTATCGTAGAGAAGTTCAACTATTATAAAGAGCTTGGCTTTGAGATCGTCTATTGTATCGGTGAGCCTTTGGATGTAAGAGAAGCGGGTGAAGAAGCGATGCTAGACTATCTTGATGCACAGTATAAAGGGATAGATACCGAGTATGAAAAACTCACGATCGCATATGAGCCTGTATGGGCGATCGGTACGGGCAAAGTTCCAACACTCGAGGATATCGAATCACTTCATACCAAACTCAAAGAGAAATCCTCGGCTCCACTTTTATATGGTGGAAGTGTGAAGGTATCCAATGCAAAAGAGATCTTAGCGTTAGAAAATGTCGATGGTGTTTTAGTCGGTGGTGCTGCTTTATATGTAGAGCACTTTAGTACGATGTGTGCATACGCACAAGAATTAGATAATAAATAAATATTTTAAGGAGAATAGATACATGGTAATGAAAGGCAAAAAAGGTCTCATCGTAGGTCTTGCAAATGATAAATCGATCGCATACGGAATCGCGAAAGCGTGTCACGAACAAGGGGCAGAGCTTGC